>NZ_JBITCU010000015.1:0-172399 GCF_044453545.1 Streptomyces sp. NPDC051664
CGCCGACGCTCCGCGTGGGCTCCTTCCTCCGCCTTGCAGCTGCACGCACCAGACCCCGCTCCCTGATCCAGCCTGATCCAAACGAAAGACCCTAGGTCGCCCGGCCCGGGCAGCGGCCGGCTCCCCTCGGTGACCGGATCGAGCCGGCCGTCGCCCCGGATCAGGAACAGCATGTCGCAGCCGGCCGGTACGGCCTGATCTGCGGGCCTCGTCACCATGGACGCCCCGTCCTCGTACCTCCGGGGCAGTGCCACCCCGGTCAGCTCCGTACCGAACAGGACCTCGCCGGGCCGGAGCCGGCGGAACAGCACCCACAACAGCGCGGTTCCGGTGATGCCTCCCGCCATCCCGACACCGACGCTGCCGAGGAAGTTCAGCGCTTCGCTGACGACGTGACGACCGGTGCTCGCCTCGACGAAATGGAAGACGAGCGCTCCCAGGATGCCGCCGACCGGGTCGATGAGGGAGCCCTCCCAGACCAGGATGTGCTGCGGCCGTTCCTTCGGCCGGACGAAGCTGAGCAGCGGCCCGACCACGGTCGGTCCGGAGACCACCAGGATCGCGCCCAGCATGACGGCCGCCCGCCGGTCCATGCCCAGCAGCGGCATGGCGAGGAGCGTGCCGAACACCCAGGTGATCAGGACCCCGATCCAGATCAGTCCGATGACGACGCGGCGGACATGGCCCTTCAGTTTCCTGAGATCGAGCCCGAGACCCGCGTCGTAGAGGATCACCGCGACGGCGAGCGACACGAGAGGGGAGAACGCCGGACCCAGCCGCCGGTGCGGGTCGAGTTCGTCCACCAGCGCGCCGGCGGCGAACCCGACCGGCAGCAGCACGATGAGTGCCGGGATACGGAGCCGGGCTCCAGGACCTGCGATCCGACGGCGAACACCAGGGTCGGTCCCACGCCCAAGAGGACCTGATCCGTCGTCATGCAGCGCCTCCGCGGTGCCCGGTCATCCGACCAGCCGGTGGATGCTCCCGACACCGGCGACCCGGGGACCCGGCAGCATCGAGCACCACGGCGCAACCGTCATTCCTGCCACGGGGTGATCCCCCAGCGAACCGTGTGCTCCTCACCGGGCCCCAGAGTGACAAGTCCCGTGCCGGTGCGGAACGCGTCCGGCGGGCACGACATCGGCTCGATGGCGACGGAGCGGCGGCGCTCCCCTTCGGGCAGGGTGTCACCGGTGTACAGCTGGACGTGATCGGCGCCCTCACCGAGCCATACGTCGGTACCCCATGCGCCGGAGGAATGGGCGAGGCTCACGACGGCCCGCCCTCGCGCATCCCGGTCGAGGTCGCCGAACGGGGTGTCCAGCCGCTGGGTCCCGATGGCCCGAGGCATACGGAAGTCGTACGGAGTGTCCTGGACCGGTTCGGCAGCCACCGGCAGCCCCCGCTCGCCGGTGCGCAGCCGTGTCCGCGCCGGCACGGTCAGCAGCGCGTCGTCCACGGTCCTGGTGCCGACCGTGAGGTAGGGGTGCTGGCCGACCCCGTAGGGTGCGGCGTTCTCGCCGAGGTTGCGTGCGATGACGGCCACACCGAGGCCGTCTTCGTCCAGGGTGTACTCGGCGCGGACCCGGAGGTGGAAGGGGTAGCCGGGCTGGGGCCACAGGGAGACATCGAGCACCGCCCGGTCGTCCTGCGCCTCGACGATCCGCCACGATGTCCAGCGGAGCAGGCCGTGGATGGCGTTGCCGTTCTCCGGTTCGGTCAGAGGCAGTTGCTGGTCCTGCCCGTCCCAGCGGTAGCGGCCGTCCTGGATCCGGTTGGGCCACGGCGCGAGGATCTGACCGCGCCCGCCGGTGATCCGGTCGTCCGGCGCGAATCCGTCGAGTACCAGCCGGTCGCCGACGGCGTAATGGCGTAGGGCCGCTCCGAGTTCGACGACGACAGCGCTCCGGTCCCCGTGCCGGAGGGTCAGCTGTCGTCCGGTCCGGCTCTCGTGCACGCGTGGCCTCCTCGGTCTGCTCGACTGCGGACGGCCCGCAAGCCCGGGCTGGGTGGCGGCCGGGCCGTCGGCCGCCTCTCGGGAGCGTGCGGACAACGACCTGGCGAGTCAAGCGGGACACGAGCGTCCTGCCCGATGGCCGGGCAAGTTCGCCCACTGGGGGCATACGTGGCGGTTCACGGCGCCCGGCCGCCAGTCCACTGCACCGGGGCCACGGTGTGGTCGACCGGCTACGCCGTGACACCGGCCGGGCGGGGCCGAGGCCCGTACTCCGTGCAGACCAGGCGCGGGTATCCGCTCTGTCGGATAGTGGTGGGTGGGGCTCGGGGCTTCCTACCAACGGAGCCACGATGGACGAACGCTATCCGCCGATCGCCGAGCACGGGCTGGTCGGCGATCTGCAGACTGCGGCGCTCGTCTCGTCGAGGGGCGTCGTCGACTGGTTCGCCGCTCCCCGGTTCGACTCGCCCAGCATCTTCGCGGCGCTGCTCGACGTCGAACGCGGGGGGTATTTCCAGCTGGCGCCGGAGCAGCCCGGCATCAGCTGCAAGCAGCTCTACTACCCCGACACTGCGGTCCTGGTGACACGGTTCATGTCACCGGACGGGGTGGGCGAAGTGGTCGACTACATGCCACCCGACCTGACGGGTACCGCCACCGACCGGCACACCCTGGTCCGTGTGGTGCGGGTCGTGCGGGGGACCGTCGGTTTCACGCTCAGGTGCCGGCCGCGTTTCGACTACGGCCGGGCCGAGCACGAGCTCGACCTCGGTCCCGACGGCGCTCTCTTCCGGACCCCTGGCCTCAGCGCCCACCTGCAGAGCACCTTCCCACTGAAGCGCGACGGCCGGGATGTACGGGGCACGGTGACCCTGAAGGCGGGCGAGGTCGGCAGCGCCGTGTTCACCGTCTGCGATCCGGGCGGCGAGGCTCCCCCGCCCCTGACCATCGACGGGATCACCGCACGGTCCTGGGACGTCATCCACTTCTGGAAGGCGTGGCTGCGCACCTCCCGCTACCGGGGCCGGTGGCCAGAGCTCGTGCACCGCTCGGCCATCACCTTGAAGCTGCTCATCTACGCCCCCACCGGAGCCATGGTCGCCGCGGCGACCATGGGGCTGCCGGAACAGGTCGGCGGAGAGCGCAACTGGGACTACCGGTACACCTGGATCCGCGACGGCTCGCTGTCCGTCCGTGCCCTGATGGATCTCGGCTTCGTCGAGGAGGCGACCGCGTTCGTCCACTGGCTGGTCGCCCGGCTGCAGGAGCGCGAGGGAAAGGGCGGGGAGCCGCTGCAGACCATGTACCGGGTGGACGGTGACCCGAACCTGCCCGAGCAGACCCTGCCGCACTTCGAGGGGTATCAGGGCTCGTACCCCGTCCGTGCGGGCAACGGCGCGGCCGGCCAGCTCCAGCTGGACATCTACGGCGAAGCCGTCTATGCACTGTCGCAGGGCTGCGAGATCAGGCAGCAGGCCACTTACTCGGGCTGGAAGGCGCTCACCAGGACGCTCGACTGGCTCGCCGACGCATGGGACCGGCCGGACGAGGGTATCTGGGAGACCCGCGGCGGCCGCAAGGACTTCACGTACAGCCGGATGATGACGTGGGCCGCCTTCGACCACGGGCTGCGCCTGGCGGACGTCTACCGCAGGCCTGCCGACACCGTCAGGTGGACGAGGACCAGGGACGCGATTTTCGATCAGATCATGGAGCGTGGCTGGAGCGAATCGGAGAAGGCCTTCGTCCAGCAGTACGGCGGCGACGTGCTGGACGCCTCGCTGCTGCTGATGCCGAGAGTCGGGTTCATCGCCCCCAAGGACCCGGCCTGGCTGTCCACGCTGGACGCCATGGATCGCACGCTCGTCTCGGACAGCCTCGTCTACCGCTACGACCCGGCGGCCTCACCCGACGGGCTGCGCGGCTCCGAGGGCACATTCAGTCTCTGCACCTTCCTGTACGTCGACGCGATGGCCCGCGCGGGCCGTCTCCTGCTGGCGAGATACGCCTTCGAGAAGATGCAGACCTACGCCAACCATGTCGGGCTCTTCGCCGAGGAGATCGGCCCGAGCGGGGAGCAACTGGGCAACTTCCCGCAGGCATTCACCCACCTGTCCCTGATCATGGCCGCCACCACGCTCGACGCGGCGCTCGATCTGGAGGAGGGCCGCTGACCCTGCCGCCCCGGCAGCCGCCAGGAGACCGCCCGCCCGGGCAGCCGCCCGGCCGGCTCTCCGAGAGGATCACGGCCCATGGCCACACAGCCACGCCAGGCAGCAGCGTTCTCGGTGAGCGCCGCGGAGTTCGCCGGTCTCCATGCGCGCTTCGCCGGCGGGCCGCCCCGGGTATTGCCGGCCGCGGCGCCCTGGACAACATCACACCGCGGCAGGTGCGGGCGGCGGCGGATGATGTCGGATCGGGGCTCACGGTGACGATGGCGGCGCCCGTGGAGACCCGGCAGGGGCCGGACAACCCCGATCCCTGCCGACATGTGATGACCGGCGCGGTCGTGGGCGCCGTCGAGGCGAGCCGGCTGCAGTTCGCGAGGGACCGCATCGCCATGAACGTGCACGGTGACGCCGGCCCCACCCCACAGCCATGGAGTTCCTGGCGGAGCGGCAAGGCGCGGCCCGGGTTGCCGGCGGGCGTCAGCCTCCGGTGGCGAAGCCGGGGAAGAGTGTCATTCCGCCGTCCACGTACAGCGTGGCGCCCACGACATAGTCGAGCAGATCGGATGCCACCGCGACGACAGCGTTGGCGATGTCCTCCGGTTCCCCGACCCGGCGGTACGGGATCAGCCGCAGGAGGTCGGACTCGGCCTCGGGGGTGTCCCAGGCACTCCTGTTGATGGGGGTGCGGATGGCGCCGGGCGCAACGGCGTTCACCCGGATTCCCTGGGGGGCCAGCTCCTGTGCGAGGGTCTCCATCATCATGCCCACGCCGCCTTTGGAGGAGGCGTAGTTCACGTGGCCCGCCCAGGGGACGATCTGGTGGACCGAGCTCATGCAGACGATTTTCCCGGCAGACCGGGAGACCTCCGGCACGACGCCGCGCCGCATGAACTCCTTGGCGGCCTCCCGCGCACAGAGGAACTGGCCGGTGAGGTTGACGTCGATGACCTTCTGCCACTGGGCGAGCGTCATCTCCACACTCGGCGCATCCCGCTGGAGGCCCGCGTTGGCCACCAAGATGTCGATGGTGCCGAACTCCTCGACCATGCGGGCGACCATGCCGACGACCTGCTCCTCGTCGGACACATCGGCCTGGTGGGCGTAGGCGCGGACCCCGAAGCCCCTGATCTCCGCGACGACCTTCTCGGCATCGTCCTCACCGACGACGTGGTTGACCACGACGTCCGCACCGGCCCGTCCGAGTGCGATCGCGGTCGCCTTGCCGATACCCGAATTGGCCCCGGTCACCAGCGCTTTCTGCCCTGCGACGAGCCGCCCGGACATTGCGCCCCGGACCTCACCGGTACTTCCAGCCACCACGACTTCTCCTTCGGCACTCAGGGCGGCCCGTCGGCAGACATCGCCGCCGGGCGGGCCGCTGAACCGGCAGTCGCTTGCGGAAAGGGCGTCGCGGCGTCACCACATCGTCCTGCCGGGAGCGGAAGTGATCCCTCTCGCACCGCACCACGTTCCCCAGGAAGGGAACACCGAGCGCGGCGAGCGGTCCGGACCCGGCGCGCAGAGCGGTCCGGGCGGGGCGGGAATGTCACGCAACCGGGCCAATGAGCCGCCCGGGACGTCCGACGCCGCCGGCCGCGCAGGCGGTCCCGCCCGGAGCCCCGCTTCCGGGCGCCGACGCCTTGCGCACGCCGGGCGGCAGTGGCCGATTCGCAGTCCGACGCCACTCTCCGCCCCCTTGTTGAAACGGTTCATCCCTGGCTAACGTCCAGCAGCGAAGCGGGCGTTGCCGAGCAAGGAGAATCATGAGCCGTAAGGACAGCCACTCTCTCCCCTGGCACATGGACGTGTCCCCCGGATCGGGCGGACTGCCGCCCCGGTCCTGGTACGCGGGGTCGGACGCACTGCGGATGTCGTTGAACGGGGAGTGGCGGTTCCGGCTCTCGCCGACCGCGACCACCGAGGACGTGTCGTTCGCACGGCCCGGGTTCGACGCGTCCGGCTGGGAGACGGTCACGGTGCCCGGGCACTGGGTGCTGCAAGGGGCCGGCGGAGCGCCCGCGTACACCAATGTCGTCTACCCGTTCCCGGTCGACCCGCCGCACGTGCCGACCGAGAATCCGACCGGTGACCACGTGCAGACCTTCGACCTGCCCGACGGATGGCCGGCGGGCGGCGACGTCGTGCTGCGGTTCGACGGGGTGGAGTCAGCCGCCCGCGTCTGGCTCAACGGCGAGGAGCTGGGCGATTTCAAGGGGTCGCGGCTGCCGCACGAGTTCGCGGTCGGCGGCATCGTGCGGGCCGGGGGCAACGTCCTGGCCGTCCGCGTGCATCAGTGGTCGTCCGGGAGCTATCTGGAGGACCAGGACCAGTGGTGGCTGCCCGGGATCTTCCGGGACGTCACACTGCTGCACCGGCCACAGGGCGCGCCCCGGGACTTCTTCGTGCACGTCGGCTACGACCATCACGCCGGGGCCGGCACCCTGCTGGTGGCGTGCGACGGGGCCGGGGGCCGGGTGGTCGTGCCCGAGCTGGGGGTCGACGTCGCGACGGGTGAGGCGGTGACCGTGCCGGTCGAGCCGTGGACCGCCGAGACGCCCCGGCTGTACGACGGCGAGCTGGTGACACCGGGCGAGCGGATCCCGTTGCGGATCGGCTTCCGTACAGTCGTCGTCGAGGACGGGGTCGTCCAGGTCAATGGCCGGCGCGTGCTGTTCCGTGGCGTGAACCGGCACGAGTTCCACCCTGAGACCGGGCGCGCCGTGGACGCGGAGACCATGCGGCGCGATCTGGTGCTGATGAAGCGGCACCACATCAATGCCGTACGGACCAGCCACTATCCGCCGCATCCGGCGTTTCTGGATCTCTGTGACGAGCTCGGGCTCTGGGTGATCGACGAGTGCGATCTGGAGACTCATGGCTTTGTCGACCTGGAGTGGCGCAACAACCCGGTCGACGACGAACGGTGGACCCCGGCGCTCCTCGACCGGGCCGCGCGGATGGTCGAGCGCGACAAGAACCACGCGTCGGTGATCATCTGGTCGCTGGGCAACGAATGCGGGTCGGGGCGCGGACTGACCGCGATGGCCGACTGGATCAAGGGCCGGGATCCGGACCGGCTGGTGCACTACGAGGGCGATCTGTCCTGCAAGGACGTCGACCTGTACTCGCGGATGTATCCGACGCACGCCGAGGTCGAGCTGATCGGGAAGCGGGCCGAGGACCCGTGGGGCGACCCGGAGCTGGACGCCCGGCGGCGCGCCATGCCGTTCATCATGTGCGAGTACGGGCACGCGATGGGCAACGGCCCCGGCGGGCTGAGCGAATACCAGCGGCTCTTCGAGCAGTACGAGCGCTGTCAGGGCGGGTTCGTCTGGGAGTGGATCGACCACGGTCTTGCCCACCCGGAGCACAGCTTCGCCTACGGCGGGGATTTCGGCGAGGAACTCCACGACGGCAACTTCGTCTGCGACGGACTGCTCTTCCCCGACCGCACCCCCTCCCCCGGGCTGATCGAGTACAAGAAGGTCATCGAGCCGGTACGGATCGAGGCCGGGACGTCGGCGGGCACGGTCAGGATCGGTAACGGGTACGACTTCGCAGGACTGGACCACGTGGAGTTCGTCTGGTCGCACGAGGTGGACGGCGAGGTCCGCGGCTCGGGCCCGCTCACCGTGCCCGACGTGGCACCCGGAGCCCACACCGAGGTGCGGCTCCCCGCGGACGGCGCGGGCGTGTGGACCGTGCGGGCGCTGCTCGCCGAGGACACCGCGTGGGCGGAGCGGGGGCATGTGGTGGCGTGGGGGCAGGTGGAGGTCGATGCGGCGGTCCCGGCCGCGGCCGCGGTGCGCCGGCGTCCGGAGACGGCTGAGGGGGTGATCACGCTCGGGGGAGGTGTCTTCGACGCGCGGAGCGGGGCGCTGGTACGGATCGGGGGCGTGCCGGTGGAGGGGCTGCGGCTCGATGTGTGGCGGGCGCCGACCGACAACGACAACGGTGCGGCCTGGCAGCCGGACGAGCGGTACGGGCTGCGGTGGCGGGAGTTGGGGCTGCATCGGATGCGTCAGCGGATCGACGCCGTGGAGGTGGGCGAGGAGTCGTTGACCGTACGGACGTGGGTGGCGCCCGCAGGAGTGGACTCGGGGCTGCGTACCGAATACCGGTGGACCGCCGACGGGGAACGGCTCGGGCTCACCGTGTCCGTGGCACCCGAGGGCGACTGGCGGGTGCCGCTGCCCCGGCTCGGGGTCCGGTTCGGGCTGCCTGCCGCGTACGGCGAGGCACGGTGGTTCGGCGGCGGGCCCGGCGAGGCGTATCCGGACACCCGGGCCGCGTCGGTGCTCGGGCGGTGGGAGATGCCCGTGGACGCGATGCAGACCCCGTACGTCCGGCCGCAGGAGAACGGCGCGCGGGCCGACGTCCGGTGGGCGGAGCTGACGGACGGCGGCGGTGCGGGGCTGCGGGCCGAAGGGACTGCGCCGTTCTGGTTCACCGCCCGTCGGTGGACGAGCGAACAACTGGATGCGGCGGAGCATCTGCCGGATCTGGTGGCCGGGGAGACCGTCTGGGTCAATCTGGATCACGCGATGCAGGGCATCGGTTCGCAGTCGTGCGGTCCGGGCGTGCTGCCGCAGTACCGGCTAGACGCGGCGGCGGCACAGTTCTCGTTCGTGTTCTCGACCGTGGAGTGAGCAGGGCCCGTTCCTCCTCGGTGACCGCGAGGCCGAGCACATCGGCTGCGGCCACCGAAGGGCCCTGCCGCCGGCCCGATGCCGGTGGGGCGTGACCGCGCAGTCGCCGGTGACCTGCGCCGACGCTGTGACAGGATTGCCGCACCATGACCACCAGCACCTCGAGCCGCCGCGCCCCGGGTACCGATGAACAGGCAGGGCCCGCGCGATGAGAGGCCGTGCGAAGCCACCGCCGGCGCCTCTGCCGCAGCGGGACGGGATCGATCCGGTCAGGGTGCGGCTCCCCGAGGATCCGGGCGAGGAGTGGGCGACGGTCCGCGATCATCTGCTGGCGCGGTTCGCCGGTGCGATCGGGGCGGACCGGGTGGACGCCATGTTCGCCGAGGACCGGTTCGTCTCGGTGCAGGGGCCTGTGGCCCCCGACGAGCCGTACACAGCAGGCCGTTTCCTCTGGTTCCACCGGGACTTCGCGCCCGAGGAGCCGGTGCCGTTCCCGGTCGGTGTGGTGTATCGCGACGCCCGGCTCGTCATCGCCGACAAGCCGCACTTCCTTGCCACGACACCGCGCGGCCGGCACATCACCGAGACGGCCGTGGCGCGGCTCCGCCGGGAACTGGGGCTTCCCTCGCTGCAGCCCGCGCACCGGCTGGACCGGCTGACCGCGGGCCTGGTGCTCTGCGTCGTACGGCCCGAGGACCGCGGCGCGTACCAGACGCTGTTCCGGGACAAGCTGGTGCGCAAGGAGTACGAGGCGGTGGCACCGTACGACCCCGCGATCGCCTTCCCCCGTACGGTACGGAGCCGGATCGTCAAGGAGCGCGGGGTGATCGCCGCCCGGGAGGAGCCGGGCGAGGCGAACAGCGAGAGCCGGATCGAACTGCTGGAGCACCGGGAGGGGCTCGGCCGCTACCGGTTGCTGCCCGCCACCGGCCGGACCCATCAGCTGCGGGTGCACATGAACGGTCTGGGGCTGCCGCTCGTCGACGATCCGGTCTATCCGGTGATCGAACCGGAGGGTGCGGCGGACGACTGGACACGTCCGCTGCAACTCCTGGCCCGGGTACTGGAGTTCACCGATCCGGTCACGGGCGGGCCGCGCCGCTTCGAGAGCGGGCTGCGGCTGTCGGCGTGGCCGGACCGGTGAGACCCGGCGCGGTCAGTGGCCCCGGGCGATCCACTCGTCCAGGTGGGGTGCCTCCGCGCCGATCGTGGTGGAGTCGCCGTGTCCGGTACGGACGGTGGTCTCCGCGGGCAGCGCGAGCAGCCGGTCCCTGATCGACTCGACGATCGTCGGGAAGTGCGAGAAGGACCGTCCGGTGGCGCCGGGGCCGCCCTGGAAGAGCGTGTCCCCGGTGAAGACGGTGGCCAGCTCGGGGGCGTACAGACAGACCGCACCCGGGGCATGACCGGGCGTGTGCAGGACCTGGAGCGTGGTCCCGGCGATCTCCAGCTCCTGACCCTCGGCCAGTTCGGCGTCGGGGGTGCGGTGCGGGTGGGTCTGCTTCCACAGCGGCAGATCGTCGGGGTGCAGCAGGATCGGCGCACCGGTGGCGTCGGCGAGGGCCGGGGCCGCGTCGATGTGGTCGTTGTGCGCGTGCGTGCAGACGATGGCACGCAGCGTACGGCCGCCCAGCGCGGCCTCGATGGCAGCGGCGTCATGGGCGGCGTCGATGACGATCGCCTCGGTGTCGTCGCCGACGATCCAGACGTTGTTGTCGACGTCCCACTCGCCGCCGTCGAGGGCGAAGGTGCCGGACGTGACGAGGTGGTCGATGCGGGCGGTCATCAGAAGACCACCACCGAGCGCAGCACGTCGCCACCGTGCATCCGGGTGAAGGCCTGCTCGATGTCGCCGAGTCCGATGGTCTCGGTGACGAACGCGCCGAGGTCGATCCGGCCCTGCTGGTGCAGGTCGATGAGCATCGGGAAGTCGCGCGAGGGCAGGCAGTCGCCGTACCAGGAGGACTTGAGCGAGCCGCCGCGGCCGAACACGTCGATCATCGGGAGTTCGATCTGCAATTCCGGTGTGGGGACGCCGACCAGAACGACGGTGCCTGCGAGGTCGCGGGCGTAGAACGCCTGCTTGTACGTCTCCGGGCGGCCGACCGCCTCGATGACGACGTCGGCGCCGTTGCCGCCGGTCAGGGAGCGGATCGCCTCGACCGGGTCGGTGGCACGGGAGTTGACGGTGTGCGTGGCACCCATCTTCTTCGCCATGTCCAGCTTGCGGTCGTCGATGTCCACCGCGATGATCTTCGCCGCGCCGGCCAGCCGCGCGCCGACGACGGCGGCGTCGCCGACGCCGCCGCAGCCGATGACGGCGACCGAGTCGCCGCGGCCGACCTCGCCGGTGTTGATGGCGGCGCCGATGCCCGCCATGACGCCGCAGCCGAGCAGCCCGGCGACGGCCGGGGAGACCTCGGGGTCGACCTTGGTGCACTGGCCCGCGGCGACCAGGGTCTTCTCCGCGAACGCACCGATACCGAGTGCGGGCGACAGTTCGGTGCCGTCCAGCAGCGTCATCTTCTGCCGGGCGTTGTGGGTGTTGAAGCAGTACCAGGGGCGGCCGCGCAGACACGCCCGGCACTGCCCGCAGACCGCACGCCAGTTGAGGACGACGAAGTCGCCGGGCTCGACGTCCGTGACGCCGTCGCCGACGGACTCCACGATGCCCGCGGCCTCATGACCGAGCAGGAACGGGAAGTCGTCGTTGATTCCGCCCTGCTTGTAGTGCAGATCGGTGTGACAGACGCCGCACGCCTGGATCTTCACGACGGCCTCGCCGGGGCCGGGGTCCGGGATCACGATCGTCTCGACCCGTACCGGCTCGTTCTTCCCCGGTGCGATGACCCCTTGTACCTGCTGCGCCATACCGCGGTCTCCCTTTTCGTGACGGTCCGGGCTTCTGTGACGTACGCCCGATGCCCGGTGATCGAACGCGAACAACCGTACGCGGTGGGTGGGTGTCACGGCAGCGGTGGCGCGGTGGCGCGCGGCAGGGCGGCCCCGCCGGAGGTTCCGCGGGGCCGCCTACCGGTGTGTCAGGCCTCCCTGTCGTGGACCCGGCGTCCGCCGACGTACGTCTGGAGGACACGGGTGGCGCCGATCTCCTCGGGCGGGCCCGCGTACACGTCGCGGTCCAGGACCACCAGGTCGGCGAGGGCTCCGGCCCGGACGGAGCCGGTGTCGTCCAGGTGGTTCACATGGGCCGAGCCTGCCGTGTACGCGGAGATGGCGGCCGTGAGTCCGATGCGCTCCCCGGGCAGGAAGACCGGTCCCTCGCCGTCCGGGGCGATCCGGTTGACCGCGGTGTGGATGCCGTGCAGCGGTTCGGCGCTGCTGACCGGCCAGTCGCTGCCCGCCGCGACGGTTGCGCCGGACCGCAGCAGTGCGCCGAACGGGTACTGCAGCGCGGCGCGTTCGTCGCCGAGATAGGGGATGGTCAGCTCGTCCATCTGCGGTTCGTGGGCGGCCCACAGCGGCTGGATGTTGGCTGTGGCACCGAGCTCGCGGAACCGGGGGATGTCGTCGGGGTGGACGATCTGGAGGTGGGCGAGGTGGGGCCGGGTGTCGGTGCGGCCGTTGGCGGTGCGGGCTGCCTCGACGGCGTCGAGTGCCTCGCGCACGGCACGGTCGCCGAGGGCGTGGAAGTGGGTCTGGAAGCCGAGGGCGTCCAGTTCGGTGACGTACCGGCGCAGCTCGACGGGGTCGACGAAGCTGGTGCCGCTGTTGGTGGTGGCGCAACCGCAGGCGTCGAGGTACGGGGTGAGCAGGGCGGCGGTGCCGGTCTCCGCGACCCCGTCCTGCATGATCTTCACCGAGCCGGCCCGGAACCGTCCGCCCGTCAGCTCCCGTCGCCTGGCGACGAGTTCGGGTATCTGCTCGGCGCCGCGCTCGCGGTCCCACCAGAGGGCGCCGACGACACGGGCGGTCAGCGATCCGTCGCGGGCCGCGGTCAGATAGGCGTCGGACGCATCGTCCATCGAGCCGTAGACGCCGACGATGGCGTCCTGCCAGGCGGTGATCCCGTACGAGTGGAGGAGGCGCTGGGCGCGGAGCAGGGCGGTGAGCCGGTCGGCGGGCGTGGAGCGCGGGGTGTGCTGGGCGACCAGGTCCATGGCGCCCTCCTGGAGGAGTCCGGTGGGCTCGCCCCGGTCGTCGCGTTCGATGCGGCCGTCGGCCGGGTCGGGGGTGTCGCGGGTGATGCCGGCGAGCGTCAGGGCGCGGGTGTTGACCCAGGCGCCGTGATGGTCGCGGTTGACCAGGAAGACGGGGCGGTCGGGTACGACGGTGTCGAGCCGGTCCCGGGTCGGGCTGCCGCCGTCGAAGGCCTCCATGGACCAGCCGCCGCCGGTGATCCACTCCTGGTCCGGGTGGCTGTCGGCGTAGGCCCGTACCTCGGCGAGGGTGGCTGCCGCCGTACGGGACTCCGTGAGGTTGCACTGCGCGAGTTCGAGGCCGGCGGTGACCGGGTGGATGTGCGCGTCCTGGAAGCCGGGCACGAGCAGCCGGCCTGAGAGATCGACGACTTCGGTCCTCGGACCGATCAGTTCACGCACCTCGTCGTGACCGACGGCGGTGATGCGGTCGCCGGTGACGGCCACCGTGGTGGCGCGGCTGCGGGCCGGGTCCATGGTGAGGACGGGGCCGCCGGTGAGGACGAGATCGGCGGGGGTGCGGTGCATGGGTGGTTCCGTTTCCGTGGGAGTCGTGGAGTGGCGCGCTCGGGATCAGACCGCTTCGGTGACCGCGGGTTCGGCAGGGGCGAAGGAACGGCCGGTGACGAAATACGGGGACTTCCTTACCCACTTGGCCCAGGCCGCCGCGCCCACGCCGGTCAACAGCATGGCCGCCGGACAGAAGAGCATGAACCAGCCGTTGTCCGGGCTGATCGCGAAGTGGTCGGCGGAGGTGTAGAAGGACCAGCAGAGATAGCCGCCGAGGCCGAGCAGTGCGACGGCACTGAGCACCGGGAGTACGACGGCACGCAGCGCCTCGGAAGGGCTTTCGCGCAGCAGGCCGCGGAAGCGGGCGGCGGCGGCCAGCGCGGTGAGCGCGTAGTAGACCGAGACGACGACGCCGATCGCGTTGACGGAGGCCAGGATCAGGTCGCCGACCTTCGGGATGACCAGGGACAGAACCGCGACGGCGGCGGCGACACAGCCGATCGCGACCGTTCCGGCTGCCGGTGTGCCGAACCGCGGGCTGACCTTGGTCCAGAGCGGGCCGAGCGTACGGTCCCGGCTCATCGCGAACATGCCGCGCACGGTCGGGATCACACCGGACTGGAGGGAGGCCACGGCGGAGAAGGTGAGGGCGATCAGCGGGAGCGCGGCGAGCGGCTGGTCGGCGAGCCGGTCGCCGAAGTAGGTGAGCCCCTGAGCGCCGTGACCGGTCAGCTCGTCCAGCGAAAGCACCCGCTGGAAGGCGAAGGAGCCGAGGAGGAAGAGGCCGAGCATGGTGAAGAGGGTGATGAGCCCGGCCCTGGAGGCGTCCTGCGGGTCGCGGACCTCCTCGTTGACGCTGAACGAGGACTCGAATCCCCAGTAACAGAAGACCGAGAGGAGAAGCCCCTGGGCGAGCTGCTGCCCGGAGGGGATGGTGAACGGGTTGATCCAGTCCAGGCTGAACAGGTGCGGGCCGACGAACAGTCCGTACCCGCAGAACCCGAGCAGCACGACGTACTCGAAGACGAGCAGGTACTTCTGCAGGTTGGCGGCGGACCGTATGCCGGTGATCGCGGTGAAGGTGACGGCGATCAGGACGGCGATGCCGAGGGCGGTCGACTGGGCGGTGGAGTCCGGGTCGAGGTGGAGCCCGGCGAGGCTGTGCAGCCCGCCCTCGCCCGCGAGTTGGAGCAGGGCGGATCCGGTGACCGTCGTGGTGTACGAGAGGAAGACGACCGTGGAGACGATGCCGATCCAGCCGACGAGGAAGCCGAGCCAGGGGCTGAGGGAGCGACCGACCCAGACGTAGCCGCTGCCCATGTTCGGCTCGACCCGGTTGAGCCGGGAGTAGGCGCTCGCGATGCCCAGGATGGGCAGGAAGCCGAGCAGCATGATGATCGGCAGATGGAGGCCGACGGCGCCCGCGGTGACGCCGAGACCGATGCCGATGCTCGTGGTCGTGGCGGTGGAGGACGCGGCGATGGCGAACCCGTCGACGACGCCGAGGCTCTTCCTGAGGGACGCGGCTCCTGGTGGGTCGCTGCCGTAGGGGGTGGGTGAGTCCGTCACGGTGGCTCCTTCGCCGAGGGGCGCTCTTCGGCCCCGATGGCGGCACATCGAACTCCTCGGGGGTTCCGCACGTCAACGCTGTTGTCATAAGGTGCGCCGCATGAGTGCGAGCGAGCGGGTGGTGGCTGAGGGGGCGCGGCGCCGCAGGCGTCCCACCAAGCAGGGCACGGTGCTGTCGGAACAGCTGATCGTGGAGACGGCGCTGCGGCTGATCGGCGAGCACGGGGCGGCGGCGCTCACCGTGCGCCGGCTAGGCGCCGCCCTGGGGTGCGATCCGAGCGCGATCTACCGGTACTTCCGGGACACGGACGAGCTGCTGCTCGCGGTGGCCGACGAGCTGATCGGCCGTACGCTGTCCGGCTGGCGGGCGACCGGAGACTGGCGGGCCGACCTGCGTGACCTGGGGTTGCGCATGCATGCCGACTATCTGGCCCATCCGCAGGCGGCCCTGCTGACGTGTGCCCGGGTCACCGGCCGTACGCACGAGATCCAGGCGGTGGAGACCATCCTCGGGATTCTGCGCGGGGCGGGCTTCCCGGACGGCGAGGCGGTGCGGATCTACCACGTGTTCGTCGACCAGACGCTGTCGTTCGCAGCGCTGGACGCGTCGACGCTGGTGCTGTCGGAGCGGGCCCGCGCGCTGGAGGTGCAGACATGGCCGCAGACCTACGCACGACTGGAGCGGACCACGCATCCGCACATCGCGGCGACCGCGCCGGTGCTGGTGGCGGAGATGGGCCGCAGCGGCTATCCGGCGGCACTGGAGATGATGCTCGCG
Organism: Streptomyces sp. NPDC051664; assembly: GCF_044453545.1. Classification (NCBI taxonomy): domain Bacteria; kingdom Bacillati; phylum Actinomycetota; class Actinomycetes; order Kitasatosporales; family Streptomycetaceae; genus Streptomyces; species Streptomyces sp. NPDC051664. The sequence goes on from NZ_JBITCU010000015.1 coordinate 15,792, forward strand.
GCGGCCGCGGCGCGGCTGCAGCATGTGACAGCGAGCCCGTCCGGCGCCTGAGGCCGGGCCCGCAGCGCGGTGAACGACCGGCTCGTGCATGGCGCGCCCCGAGGAACGGCCTCAGGGCGCGAGGACGTCCAGCTCGTGCAGGGCGCCCACGGCGATCTCCTTCGTCAGCCGCTCGGACTCCACCGCGTCGCCCTCCCGCACCGCCTCCGCGAGCCGTACGTGGAGTGTGACCGCCGCCGGGTCGGGGTCCTCGAACATCACCTGGTGGTGGGTACGCCCTGCCAGGACCTCGGCGACGACGTCCCCGAGGCGCGCGAACATCTCGTTCCCGGAGGCGTTGAGCACGATCCGGTGGAACGCGATGTCGTGTTCCAGATACCGCTCCAGCTGCTGACCGCGTGAGGTCGCGACCATCCCGAGCGCGCATTCGGTGAGGGCCGCGCACTGGTCCGGCGTGGCATGCCGGGCCGCGAGCCCCGCCGCGACCGGTTCGATCGCCGAGCGCAGCACGGTCAGGGAGCGCAGCTGGCGCGGCCGGTCGGCGCCCGCCAGTCGCCACCGGATGACCTGCGGATCGTAGACGTTCCATGCCTCGGTCGGCTGCACGGTCACACCGACCCGGCGCCGGGACTCGACCAGGTGCATGGACTCCAGGACGCGGACCACTTCGCGTACGACCGTGCGGGAGACGTCGAAACGCTGGGCAAGCTCGTCGGTGCGCAGCACCTGGCCCGGCGGGCAGTCCCCCGCGGCGATCTCCAGGCCCAGGGTGTCCAGCACGTGTGTATGCAGCCCGGGGCCCTGTGTGGTCATGGACAAAGCCTACGGGGCGCTCTTCGGGAACAAAAAGTACGACGTTTATGTCACAGCATCTTGAATAAGTCGTACGTATAGGTTTCAGTAGCGCGACGGACCGATGTCGAGGAAGACGTCGACGGAGACAGCGAGGCACCACCAATGAGCACCCCCCACGTCGTCGTGGTGATGGGCGTAGCAGGGACCGGCAAGACCACGATCGGCCCCCTGCTCGCAGCCGAACTCGGCGTTCCGTACGCCGAGGGCGACGACTTCCATCCCGCGGCGAACATCGCCAAGATGTCGGCCGGCACCCCACTGGACGACTCCGACCGGTGGCCCTGGCTCGATGCGATCGGGCAGTGGGCGCACGGCCGGGCCGGACTCGGCGGCGTCGTCAGCAGTTCGGCGCTGAAGCGGGTCTACCGCGACCGGCTGCGGGCCGAGGCCCCCGGGGCCGTCTTCCTCCATCTGACCGGCGACCGCGCCCTCATCGAGGAGCGGATGGCCGAGCGCAAGGGCCACTTCATGCCGACCGCACTGCTCGATTCGCAGTTCGCCACCCTGCAGCCGCTGCAGGACGACGAGGCCGGCGTCTCCGTCGACGTGTCCGGCACCCCCGAAGAAATCACCCAGCGAGCCGTCGTCGCGTTGCGCCGGCTCGAAGTCTAAGGATCATCACCGTGACCAGTCTCAGCGTCGAGATGCTGGCAGCGGATGCCGTCGAACCCATAACTTCGGCCGGCAACGCGCAGCTGGGCATCGCCGTTCTGGCGGGCATCGCCGTCATCGTTCTGCTCATCACCAAGTTCAAGTTGCATGCCTTCCTGGCGCTGACCATCGGATCGCTCGCGCTCGGCTCCTTCGCCGGCGCCGCTCCCGCCAAGACGATCGCCAGCTTCACCGCCGGCCTCGGCTCAACGGTCGCGGGCGTCGGTGTCCTGATCGCGCTCGGCGCCATCCTCGGCAAGCTGCTCGCCGACTCCGGCGGCGCGGACCAGATCGTCGACACGATCCTCGCGAAGGCGAGCGGGCGAGCCATGCCGTGGGCCATGGTCCTGATCGCCTCGATCATCGGTCTGCCGCTCTTCTTCGAAGTCGGCATCGTGCTTCTGATCCCGGTGGTGCTGCTCGTCGCCAAGCGTGGCAACTACTCCCTGATGCGCATCGGTATCCCGGCACTCGCCGGTCTCTCCGTGATGCACGGGCTGATTCCGCCGCACCCCGGCCCGCTGGTCGCGATCGACGCCCTCGGCGCCAACCTCGGTGTCACGCTGGCGCTCGGTGTGCTGGTCGCCATCCCGACGGTGATCATCGCGGGCCCGGTCTTCTCCCGGTACGCCGCCCGCTGGGTGGACATCAAGGCGCCGGAGAAGATGATCCCGCAGCGCCCGTCCGAGGAGCTGGAGCACCGTCCCAGCTTCGGTGCCACGCTGGCGACCATCCTGCTGCCCGTCGTGCTGATGCTGGCCAAGGCCCTCGTCGACATCGTCGTGGACAACCCGGAGAACCACATCCAGCGGGTCACCGATGTGATCGGCTCGCCGCTGATCGCGCTCCTCGCGGCCGTCATAGTCGGCATGTTCACGTTGGGCCGGGCCGCCGGTTTCACCAAGGCACGGATCGCCACCACCGTCGAGAAGTCCCTCGCCCCGATCGCGGGTGTGCTGCTGATCGTCGGTGCGGGTGGCGGCTTCAAGCAGACCCTCATCGACGCCGGTGTGGGCCAGATGATCCTGGACTTCTCCAAGGACTGGTCGATCCCGGCGCTCCTGCTGGGCTGGCTGATCGCCGTCGCGATCCGGCTGGCGACCGGCTCGGCGACGGTGGCCACGATCTCGGCGGCCGGTCTGGTCGCCCCGCTCGCCGCCGACATGTCGACGTCGCACGCGGCGCTGCTGGTCCTCGCCGTCGGTGCGGGCTCGCTCTTCTTCAGCCACGTCAACGACGCCGGTTTCTGGCTGGTGAAGGAGTACTTCGGGATGAGCGTCGGCCAGACGTTGAAGACCTGGTCGGTGATGGAGACCATCATCTCCGTCGTCTCGCTGGCCTTTATCCTGCTGCTGTCGCTGATCCTCTAGCCGGACAGCCCCTGGCGACGCGCCGGATCATCGTCCGGCGCGTCGGCGGATTCCCCCCACAGCGGGTGTTCGGTCCGCGCCCAATGGCGCTCGACCGACCCGGTGCGCATGCCACGGCGTGCCTCCGGGTCGGCGAGCGCCATTGCCATGTGTCCGGCCAGCACGATCCCGATCGCGAGCGCCAGCCAGTCGTGTACGAAGGTGGCGCCGGTACGCCACATCAGCGGGGCGAGACCGGTGAACCACATCAGCACGCCGGTGCCGATCATGACCAGCACGGCGCCCGCGATCCAGGCCGCGTACAGCTTCTGGCCCGCGTTGAACTTCCCGGCCGGGCGGGACCCGGGCCGGTGGTCACGGTGTCGTACCGCCCGTAGCCACACCCGGTCGTGCGGCCCGAACCGGTTGAGCCGGGACAGGTCGGCGCGCAGCGCCCGGGAGACGAGACCGGCCAGCAGCGGTACGGGGATCAGCAGCCCGGACCATTGGTGCACGGTGACCACGAGATGGCGGCGGCCGACCAGTTCGGCGAGCTGGGGTACGTACAGGCAGGCCGCGGTCGCCACGCACACCAGCATCAGCCAGGCCGTGGTGCGGTGCACCCAGCGCTCCGCACCGCTGAAGCGGCGCATCCGCCCGGCGGGGTCAGCCGGTGGGGTCGTCGTCACGGCCGTTGGACCGCCCGACCCAGGCATCGACGTCATAACCGAGTTCCTCCCAGTAGCCGGGCTTCACGGAGTCGGTGACGGTGATCCCGGAGAGCCATTTCGCCGACTTGTAGAAGTACATCGGGGCGACATAGAGACGGACCGGACCGCCGTGCGAGTGGGCCACCGGCTTGTCCTGCATGCGCAGGGCGACCAGCACATCGGGGCGCCGTGCCTGGTCGAGGGTGAGGCTCTCGCTGTACGTGCCGTCGAAGCAGGTGAAGCGGATCGCCTTCGCTCCGGGCCGCACCCCGGCCGCGTCCAGCAGCGCGGAGAGCCGGACGCCCTCGAACGGGGTCGCGGGGACCCGCCAGCCGGTGACGCACTGGACGTCACGGACCAGCCTGGTCTGCGGCAGGGCGCGGAGCCGGTCCAGGGTGTACGTGGCGGGCCGGTCGACGAGGCCGTCGATCTTCAGCCGGTAGTCGGCGGCGCTCTTCCTCGGTACGGAAGAGGCGACGGAGTAGTAGCGGAAGCCGCCGCCGTTGGGCAGCAGCCCGGTCAGGCCGGTGGGGTCCTTGTCGGCGACCGCGCCGAGCCCGGACTCCATCACCCGCTGGAGGGCGGGCGCCGCCACGACTGCGGCGGCGCCGAACCCGAGCATGGTCAGGACCAGGCGGCGGCCGACGGGTGTGCCTTCGGCATCGGGAGGGCGACTGTTCACCCGACCATTCGAACACCCGCAGCCGCCCGTCACCAGGGGCTGCGGGTGTCCGTCACACTTCGGTAAGACGACCGGGCTCAGTGGCGGACCGCACCGCTCTCGGCCGCCTTCTCCAACTGGAACGCCTCGTTGCCCAGGCCGATCCTGGCGTGCACCTCCGGCTTCGCGGATCGCAGGACCGCGCCGTACACCAGGCCGATGACGAGCGAGGCGACCACAACGCCGGGCAGCACCCAGTTGAGCACCGAGCCCGGGCCCGAGCCGACCAGCACGTCGAAGTCCCGGACCGTGAAGACGGCGATCGCCAGCAACGCCACCCCGGCCAGGCCGGAGGCGATCAGCCGCGGCAGCTGCGCCCGGCCCGCGCCGCGCTTCACGAAGAAGGCGATCACGGCGAAGGAGGCCGCGGCCATCAGCAGGATGACGCCGAGCGCGCCGACGTTGCCCATCCAGGTGAACAGGTGCAGCACGGGGGCGGTCGGGTCACCGACCGGGTTGTCGTCGGTGAACGCGAAGGCCAGCACGATGACCAGGGAGACGACGGACTGGAGGAGCGAGCCGGTGGCGGGGGCGCCGCTGGACTTGTTGGTACGGCCGAAGGCGGCGGGCAGCAGGCTCTCGCGCCCCATCGCGAACGCGTAGCGGGCGACCACGTTGTGGAAGCTGAGCAGCGCGGCGAACATGCCGGTGACGAAGAGCACGTGCAGCACATCGGTGAAGGTCGTGCCGAGCCGGTCCTCGGTGAGACCGAACAGCAGCGCGGGACCCTCCTTGAGCGAGCTGTCCGCGATGAACCCGGGGCCCGCGGCGACGGTCAGCGCCCAGGAGCTGAGCGCGAGGAACAGCACGGCGTAGCCGACGGCGAGGAACATCACCCGGGAGACGACGATCTGCGGGCGGCTGGTCTCCTCCGCGTACACCGGGGCCTGCTCGAAGCCGACGAACGCAGCGATGCAGAAGCAGAGCGCGGTGCCGAGTCCGGCGCCGGTGAGGGTGTCGGGGTTGAAGGCGTGCAGGGACAGGCCCTCAGGTCCCGGCTTGGAGACGGCCGCGATGTCGAAGATCACGACGAGGGCGCATTCGACGACCAGAAGCACGCCGAGGACCTTGGCGTTGAGGTCGATCTTCAGCCAGCCGAGGACACCGACGACCAGTACGGCGGCGGCGGCCGGTATCCACCAGGCAACGTCCATCTCCAGGTAGGTGGAGAAGAGTCCGGAGACCTCGAAGCCGAGGATGCCGTAGATGCCGACCTGCATGGCGCTGTACGCGACGAGGGCGACGAGCGAGGCACCGGCGCCCGCGGTCGGGCCGAGCCCACGGGCGATGTAGGCGTAGAAGGCACCGGCGTTGTGGACGTGCCGGCTCATCTCCGCGTAGCCGACGCTGAACAGCATCAGGACGATGCCGAGGATGACGTACAGCAGGGGCTGGCCCACGATGCCCATCACGCCGAAGACGGTGGGCATCACCCCGGCGACGACCATCAGGGGGGCGCTTGCGGCGAGCACCGAGAGCAGCAGCCCCGCGGTGCCGAGCCGGTCCGCACGCAGGGCCCGCTCCTCACCCTTGTAGGTGCTGATGCCGCCCGTATCGCCGGTCACGCCGGTCTCACTCGTTCTCGAACTGCCCGTCGACATGGCGGGGGTGGTCCCTTCGTTGAGGAGAAACAGGGGAGAAACACTGGGAGTTGCACAACAGCGGGTGGATCTGCGGCGGGTGGCTCCTCAAGACGTACCGAGCGCGGTGCCGCGCGCCGTGAGGAAGGCCTGGTACGGGTCCCGGCCCGAGTACGACCAGGGTGCGGCCGTCGCGTGGGGACCGATGCGGAGGAAGAGGGCGGCGGCCTCGGCCGGCCTGCCCTCGCAGACCTTGGCGTGGGCCAGGAAGTTGAGGTCTGCGCGGTTGCGCGGGTGGTCCTCGCGCTCCCATTCCAGCCACCAGTCGAACGCGGCCTTCATCACCTGCCGGGCCCGCCGCCCCGACCAGTGCCCGGAGCGCACCGGGTCTTCGGACTCGCTGCCCGCGGCGACCAGGACGCGGTAGCGCTCGGCGTGGGCGACGACGGGGAGGACGGCGAGCGGCGAATCGGCGGGCGCCTGTTCGGCGGCCCAGGCGGCGAAGTCGTAGACCTCGTGCAGTGGGTCCTGGCCGCTGTCGGGGTGGTTCTCGGCGAGCCGGGCCGTCATCAGATGATGCGCGTGGTGGTGGTCGGGGTGGCGGATGCGCACCGCGTCGAAGAGCTTCCCGGCCTCCTCCTGGGTGCCGTACGCACGGGCCAGCATCAGCTGTCCCAGCCAGGGCGTGGGGTCGTCGGGGGCCAGTCGCGCGGCGCGCAGACAGGCCTCGCGGGCCGCCTGGGGCGTGTCCTTGCCATGCAGCGCGCGGACCACGGTGGCGCAGGCCAGCAGGGTGGCGGCGTCGGCGCTGTCGGGTTCGGCGAGCAGCCAGTCGCGGGCCCAGCCGGCGGCGGACGGAGTCTCGGCGAGGGCGACGACGCGATGCCCGCGGCGGTCCCAGTCGCTGCCGGTGCCGACCAGCAGGGAGCGGGCTCTGGTCCACCGCCCCTGGGTGAACTGCCCTCGTACCTCGATGAGTTCGGTGTCGTCGAGCGCCGGGTCGAAGGGATGGCCGGAGCGTCCGCCCCGTCTTCGGGAGCGGCCCAGGGGAGGCGGGGGCGGGGACACCGCTGGCTTCCTTTGCGAAACGGGTACGCGCAGGTACGGGCTGGAAAAGGACGGCGGCGAGAGCTGGGGTGAGAGGGGTGGTGCGCGGGCATTCCTGATCGCGGACAGCCAAGCGGTAGGCAAGGCTCCGCGTCAAGAGTTGACCTTGATCAACTGCATTCATTTGCAGAAGAGTTGGCCGGAATCCGGCATTCATCAGCCCTCGTCACGTACGTGACGAGGCATGCCAGACTTGCGTCATGTCGAACCGTGAGCCTCTCAAGCCCTTTCTTCTTGCCTTCCCCGGGCCGCTGCGCGATCAGCTGGTGAGGGCGGTGCTCTCGGGCGCGAAGGTGTCGACGACGGGACTGCTGGCGGAGTACGAGGCGGAGAAGGAGGAGCTGCCTCCGGTGGGCGAGCGGTCGGCGGTGATCGACTCGGCCGGCCGGGAGGTCGCGGTGGTGGAGGTGACCGAGGTACGGATCCTGCGGCTCGGCGACATCGATCTCCAGCACGCGATCGACGAGGGGGAGGGCGACACCTCGGTGGCCGAATGGCGCGCGAGCCATGAGCGGTTCTGGCAGGGCGAGGAGATGCGGGAGGCGCTCGGCGACCTGGAGTTCTCGGTCGACGACGACACGCTGGTCGTCGCCGAACGGTTCCGGGTCGTCGAGCTGCTCATTCCCGTTGTCGGGGCGGAGGACCGGCCGACCGGCGGTACGCAGGACTGACCTCCGCCCGGCCGCCGTCGAGCTGCGCATGGACCTGGCGTACCGCTGTGCGGAGGATCAGCAGAACCAGCCGTCCTGCACCCAGCCGTGACGGTTGATGTCGCCGTAGGCGAACCCGTACGCCCAGCCGCTCTGCTTGCTCTCCACCGTGAAGGTCTGCCCCTTGTAGAGGGTCCCCGTCCAGGCCCCGCCGGGGTCCGTGCGCACATACAGGTCCTGGGCGCATACGGTTTCACGCTGGCCGATGGTGCCGTTCGCGGCCTGGGCCGGCCCAGCGGCCATGAGCAGGCCCGCGGTCAGGGCTCCCACGGCTGCGACTGCTCGGACGGTGCGGAGTGCGGTCATGACGAATCCTTCCGGAAGTCGGCGTGCGGTATGACGTTCGGGACTGCGTTACCAGGAGCCGTAGCCGCCGAGGCATTCGTTGCGGACATAGCCCCAGTCGCCCTTGCCGAAGTCGAAGGTGGCGGCCCAGCCGTTGTAGACGGGGTGGGCGCCGCGGGTGTGGCCGACCTTGTTGCCGTAGCCCAGGACACGGATCAGTCCGGTGGGCCCGGAGGAACTGTCGTAATTGGCGTAGAAGCTCGCGCTCTGACACACGATGATCGCGTGCTCGGGCGGCACCACCGCCTGCGCCGGTGCCCCCATGGCCAACACGGCGGCGGAGGCCGTGGCGACCAGCACCTTGGTCACGATCCTCATTGCTCATCCTCTCCTGTCACGTGGGAGATCCGATCTGAAACGGGCTTGGTTCCGTGCGTGAACAGTGGAGCGTGGCGCTCGACCCTCATACGAGGGGGCGCCGGTCGAGCTGCGCGATCAGCATGACGCCCCGAGGTCTATGCGGGTAGACCCCAGGGAGAAAAATTTTCATGTCCATGACATTTCGATCGCGGGAACGGCGACCACGGGACCGGCCGAAACCTCCCCGGCCGGCCCGACGAACGGCTCGGCGCCCTCCTAGCCGACCGCCTCCGCCGCGGCCCGGCCCGCCGCCCGCCCGGAGAAGATGCAGCCACCGAGGAACGTTCCTTCGAGCGAGCGGTAGCCGTGCACCCCGCCGCCGCCGAAGCCTGCCGCCTCCCCCGCCGCGTACACGCCGGGCAGAGGCGTGCCGTCCTCCCTGAGCACCCGTGACGACAGGTCCGTCTCCAGGCCGCCGAGGGACTTCCGGGTCAGGATGTTGAGTCGTACGGCGATCAGCGGACCGGCCTCGGGGTCCAGGATGCGGTGCGGGGCCGCCGTACGGATCAGCTTGTCGCCGAGATAGCTGCGGGCGCCCCGGATCGCCGTGATCTGGAGGTCCTTGGTGAACGGGTTGGCTGTCTCGCGGTCCCGGGCGGTGATCTCGCGGCGCAGCTCCGCCGCGTCGATCAGCGGTTCGTCGGTGAGCGCATTCATGCCGCGGACCAGCGATTCGAGGTCCTTCTCGACGACGAAGTCCACGCCGTTGTCCATGAACGCCTTCACCGGACCCGGCACGTCCGCACGCGCCCGGCCGATCACGCCACGGATCGACTTACCGGTCAGGTCGGGATTCTGCTCCGAGCCGGAGAGCGCGAACTCCTTGCCGATGATCTTCTGGTCGAGAACGAACCAGGTGTAGTCGTAACCGGACTTCGTGATGTGCTCGAGAGTGCCGAGCGTGTCGAAACCGGGGAAGAGCGGGACCGGCAGCCGCTTGCCCCGGGCATCCAGCCAGAGCGAGGACGGTCCCGGCAGGATCCGGATGCCGTGCTTGGCCCAGATCGGGTTCCAGTTCTCGATGCCCTCGGTGTAGTGCCACATCCGGTCGCGGTTGATGTGGTGGGCGCCCGCTTCCTCGGTGATGCCGAGCATCAGCCCGTCGACGTGGGCGGGGACCCCGGAGAGCATCTTCGCGGGCGGGGTGCCGAGCCGTTCGGGCCACTGCTTGCGTACGAGGTCGTGGTTGCCGCCGATGCCGCCGGAGGTGACGATCACCGCCTGGGCCTTCAGCTCGAAGGTGCCGGTCGCCTCGCGGCTGCTCGCGGTGCCGCGCTGGGCGCCGCTCGGTTCGAGGAGTTCACCGGTCACGGTGTCGATCGCGCCCGCGGTGCGGCCGAGGCCGGTGACCCGGTGGCGGAACCTCAGCTGGACGAGCCCCTTGGCGACGCCCTCGCGGACCCGGCGCTCGAAGGGGGCCACGACACCGGGGCCGGTGCCCCAGGTGATGTGGAAGCGGGGTACGGAGTTGCCGTGGCCGTTCGCGTCGTAGCCACCACGTTCGGCCCAGCCGACGACGGGGAAGATCCGCAGCCCCTGGGCGTGCAGCCAGGACCGCTTCTCGCCGGCCGCGAAGTCGACGTATGCCTCGGCCCACTTCCGCGGCCAGTGGTCCTCCTTGCGGTCGAAGCCGGCCGTACCGAGCCAGTCCTGGAGGGCCAGCTCGTGGCTGTCCTTGATCCGCATGCGGCGCTGCTCGGGCGAGTCGACGAGGAAGAGGCCGCCGAAGGACCAGTGCGCCTGGCCGCCGATCGACTGCTCGGGCTCCTGGTCGAGCAGGATCACCGTGCGGCCCGCGTCGACGAGCTCGGCCGTGGCCACAAGCCCCGCGAGCCCTGCCCCGATCACGATCACATCAGCGTCGTACGCCATGGGTTCCATCCTTGTCGGGTGAGTCGGGGCGAGCGGGGTGGGTCGGGGCGAGCGGGGTGGGTCGGGGCGAGCGGGGTGGGTCGGGGTCCGGACTGAGCGCCGGAAGTTACTCGTGCGTCCGATCTTCGGCACCGGCCGCTGCGGCGTCAACCGCCCGGTCGGACGCGCTCCGGCCGCACCGTCACCTCGGAAGCGCTATCGTCGAAAACAAATCACCCTCTCCTGGCCGGACTTGAGGTAGAGAAGCGTGTCGGTGCTGGTGCTCGTACTCGCCGTGAGCGCCGCCTGTTGTCTGGGATTCGGCTTTGTCCTGCAGCAGGCTGCCGCCCGGCACGCCCCGAGAAGGGACTATCTCTCCCCCCGGCTGCTGCTCGACCTGATGCGGGTCCGGAGCTGGCTGGCCGGGATCGGCCTGATGGTCAGCGGCATGGCGCTGGGGGCGCTGGCCCTGGGCAAGGGCGAGGTGTCCGTCGTCGAGCCTCTCCTGGCGACCAATCTGCTCTTCGCCATGGCCCTGTCGCGCCATCGCACCGGCCAGCGGCTCGGCCGGCAGGGCTGGGCCGGGCTCTGGCTGCTGGCAGGCGGCGTCACCGCCTTCCTGCTGGGGGGCCGGCCGCAAGGCGGCGAGACGATCACGAACGCACTGCGGCACTGGCTGGTGGTCGGCGTGGTCGTGGGTATGGCCCTGCTGCTCACCACCTTCGCCAAGCGCTCGCAGCACGGAGCGGCCGCGGCGCTGCTCGCGGTGGCGGCCGGGCTGCTGTACGGCCTCCAGGACGCAATGACCCGGATGAGCGGGGAGTTGCTGTCGGACGCCGGGTGGGCGGCGCTGGTGACGAGCTGGCAGCCGTACGCGGTGGTGGTGCTGGGCGTTACGGGGCTGATCCTGGTGCAGAGCGCGTTCGAGACGGCGCCGCTGCGGATGTCGCTGCCCGCGCTGACCGCCGCCCAGCCGCTGGCCGGGATCGCCTGCGGGATCGGTTTCCTCGGCGACCAGGTGCGCACCGACACGGGTGCACTGGCCTGGCAGGCGGCCGGGCTGGTGGCGATCGTCGTCGGGATCGTGCTGCTGGGGCTGCATCCGGCGATGCCGACGGGCCACGACCACCACCGCCGGAAGCGCAGCCTGCAGCCGCACTGACGGGCGGATCGCCGGGCGGGCGGATCATGCGTCCACCCGACCGTGCTGCCCGGTCGGTGATCCCCGGCCCGGGAGCTGGGGTTGGATGGGCCGCATGACTGCTGCTGACGAAATTCTGGACATCGTCGACGAGAACGACGAGGTCGTCGGTCGGGCCCCGCGCGGTGAGGCGACCGCGCGGGGCCTGCGCCATCGGTGTGTCTTCATCGAGGCCAGGGACGCCGAGGGCCGGCTCTTCGTGCACCGCAGGACCGCGACCAAGCTGGTCTTCCCCTCGCACTACGACATGTTCGTCGGCGGGGTGGTCGGCGCGGGCGAGTCGTACGACGAGGCTGCGCTACGCGAGGCCGAGGAGGAGCTCGGTGTGACGGGACTCCCCCGCCCCGAGCCGCTCTTCAAGTTCCTCTACGAGAGCGCGGAGCACACCTGGTGGTCGCACGTCTACCAGGTGCGGTGCGAGCTGCCGGTGAACCCGCAGGTGGAGGAGGTCGCCTGGCACACCTTCCTCACCGATGACGAGCTGACGGAGCGGCTCGGCGACTGGGAGTGGGTGCCGGACGGGCTGGAGACGTATCACCGGCTGCGGGAGTTCCGGGCGGGCCGGGCCCCGGCGGACGACCGGATGAGCGCTGGTTAGGGTTCGGGCGTGAACGACTTCGTACAAGGTCTGAGGCTGTGGTTCGCGCCGGAGCGGATCCGTGACGAGGGCGACACCCCCGACTACCGCTTCTCGCTCGCCAACGAGCGCACCTTCCTCGCCTGGATCCGGACGGCTCTGGCGCTCATCGGCGGCGGCTTCGCCGTCGACCAGTTCCTGCCCGACCTGGCCTGGGGGGTCAGAGCGGGGCTGGCGCTCGCGCTGCTCGCGGCCGGTGTGCTGTGTGCGCTGCGGGCGGTCAACCACTGGGTGCGGTGCGAGCGGGCGATGCGGCGCGGCGAGGACCTGCCGGTCTCCCGCTTCCCGGCGCTGCTCGCCCTCGCGGTCGCCGTCGTCGCCGTCGCGATGGTGGTGGTCGTCGTCTTCGGCTGGGAGGCCCGTTGACGGCCGCCGTCCGGGACCCCGGGCTGCAGCCGGAGCGGACCCGGCTGGCGTGGCGGCGTACCACCCTGTCCTGCACGGTGGTGGCTCTGCTGGCGGGGAAGCAGGCCCTGCACGACGGTGCGACCCCGGCCGGCCTCGTCGCCCTGTCACTGAGCGTGCTGGCCTGGCTGGGCTTTCTGCAGGTGGCGCACCGGCGGGTACGCGGGATGGGGACCGCTCAGCCGCGGCCCCTGTCGCCGCGCGGCGCGCTGACAGCGGCGGTGTGCACGGTGGCGCTCGCGGTGTTCGCAGCGGCGATGATCTTCTGAGGGGCCGCGCCGGGGCCGTCAGCTGTCCCAGGGGACGGTGACGACGATCTTCCCCCGGGTGCGCCCCTCCTCGTTCAGCCGGTAGGCGTCCGCGGCCTGTTCCAGCGGGAAGGTCCGGTCGACATGGACCGATATGACGCCCTCCTCGGCCAGGGCGCTCAGCTCGGCGAGGTCGTCGGTGTCGGGCCGTACGAAGGCATACCGGCCGCCGTACGAGAAGACCTCGCCGTCCGCGATGGACACCAGCCGGCCCCCGGGCTTCAGCACTTCCGCGGAGACGCGCAGGGCCTCGCCCCCGACGGTGTCGAAGGCGGCGTCGACCCCGTCGGGGGCCAGGGCCCGGATCCGGTCGGCGACCCCTTCGCCGTACGCCACCGGTTCGCCGCCGAGCCGGCGCACATGGTCGTGGTTGTGGTCGCTGGCGGTGCCGATGACGCGGGCGCCCGCGTGGCGGGCGAGCTGGACGGCCAGTGAGCCCACCCCGCCCGCGGCCGCGTGGACCAGCACGGTGTCGCCGTCCTGGATCCGCAGCGAACGGTGCAGCACCTGGTAGGCGGTGAGCCCGGCCAGTGGCAGGCCCGCCGCCGCCTCGAAGCTCAGGCTGAGCGGCTTGCGGGCGAGGGTGCGCACGGGGGCGGCGACGTATTCGGCGAAGGTGCCGCGGGACAGGAAGTCCTCCCGCACATAGCCGATGACCTCGTCGCCGACAGCGAATTCGTCGACGGCGATACCGGGCTGTACGACGACTCCGGAGACGTCCCAGCCCGGGATCACCGGAAAGACGGCCTCCAGTCCCGACTGGAGATGGCCCTCCCTGGCCTTCCAGTCGACCGGGTTGACGGCCGCTGCCCGCACTTTCACCAGCACACTGTCCGGGCCGACCTTCGGGTCGGGCCGCTCGCCGTACTCCAGGACCTCGGCCCCGCCGTACCTGCTGTAGCTGATCGCCTTCATCATCCGACCATCCGGGCTGCTCAGGCCGGACGCAACTCAGACGGTGGCGGCCTCGGAAGGCGGCCGCGGCGTGGGCGGTCCGGGGACGGACGTCCGTCCCCGGACCGGGGCCGCGGTGGCGGCCTCCCGGCACCTGGCCCGCCCCGCGCTCACCAGCGCGGGATGGCCGGCGTCACCCACTCCGGCTCGGCCTTGCGCATGGCCGCCGCGTCGTCGCGCTCGCGCATCGTGCCGTCGTCGTCGAGCCACCGCCCGTGCAGTACGGCCAGCCGTTCCCGGTCGAGTTCGACGCCGAGCCCCGGGGCGTCGGAGACGGTCAGCCGGCCGTCCTTGAACACATGACGGGTGGTGATGACGTCCTCGGTCTGCCACGGGTAGTGGCTGTCGCAGGCGTAGTCGAGGTTGGGGACGGTGGCCGCGACATGGGTCATCGCGGCGAGACTGATCCCCAGGTGGGTGTTGGAGTGCATGGAGAGTCCGACTCCGAAGGTGCGGCAGATCCCGGCCAGCTCACGGGTGCGGTGCAGGCCGCCCCAGTAGTGGTGGTCGGAGAGCACGACCTGGACGGCGCCGCGGGCGAAGGCCTCCGGGACCTCGGCGAGGGTCGTGACGCACATGTTCGTGGCGAGTGGTACGTCGGTGCCCGCGGCGACGGCGGCCATCAGGTCCGTGCCGGTCGCCGGGTCCTCCAGATATTCGAGCACGTGCTTCAGCCGCTCGGCGACGTACAGCGAGGTCTCGACGGACCAGGCGCCGTTCGGGTCCAGCCGCAGCGGCTGCCCGGGGAACGCCTCGGCGAGCGCGCGGATCGCGGCGATCTCCTGGTCGGGTTCGAAGACGCCGCCCTTGAGCTTGAAGGAGGAGAAGCCGTACTCGTCGGCGAACCGACGTGCCTGGGCGACGACTCCGGCCGGGTCGACGGCCGCACCCCAGTCGTCCTGTTCGCCGCCCTCGGGGTGGGCGGCCCAGCGGTAGAAGAGGTACGCGCTGTACTCGACGCTGTCGCGGACCTTGCCGCCGAGCAGCGCGTGCACGGGCAGGCCGAGCGACTTGCCCAGGGCGTCCAGGCAGGCGACCTCGAAGCCGGAGACGACGGAGAGCCGGAGCTTGTCGGCGGTCTGGACGCCGCGCAGCCCGCCGGCCTCCACGCGCTCGTCGGCGGCGCGTGAATCACCGCACACCTCCTCGGCGAGGGCGAAGAGGCCGTTCAGATCGCTGACCGAGCGGCCGACCAGGGCCTGGGCGAGCGGCTCGGCGAGTTCGAGGTACTTGCCGTCCCCGTAGGTCTCCCCGATGCCGGTCGTCCCACCGCGTGTGATGACCTCCACGATGAGCCGGGGGGTGTACGGCTGGTGGACGCCCTGGGTGTTGAGCAGCGGCGGGTCGGCTATGAGGATCGGGGTCAGCCGGACTTCGTCGATCAGCAACACAGTATTCATACGTGAACCCTATTCAGAGACAGGACCATGCGCCAGGCTCCGGGGCCACTGGGGCCGGAGTCCGCACAAGGGAATCCGGGATTCACTGGACGACATACCGACTGGTCGGCATCATGAGCTTCGACGTCTTTTCACCCCGGAGGTGCGCACGATGAGCTCAGTCCACCCGCCAGGTCTCGACCTGGACCGGCTCCGCGGACATCTCGACCGCGAGCGGCCGGGTCTGGTGAACGGACCGCTCGAAGCCCGCCTCATCGAGGGCGGTCGCTCCAACCTGACGTACATCGTCGCGGACGGCACCGGCCACTGGGTCGTCCGACGGCCGCCGCTCGGCCATGTCCTCGCCACCGCGCACGACATGAAGCGCGAGCACCGGGTGATCAGCGCGCTGCATCCGACCGCCGTGCCGGTGCCCGAGCCGGTGCTGCTCTGTGAGGACGACTCCGTCATCGGGTCGCCGTTCTACCTCATGGAGTACGTCGAGGGGACCCCGTACCGCACCGCCGAGCAGCTCGCCCCGCTCGGCCCCGAGCGCACCCGGGCGGCCGTCCTCGGGCTGGTCGACACGCTGGTGGAACTGCATGCGGTGGACCCCGTGTCGGTGGGGCTCGGCGACTTCGGACGCCCCGAGGGCTTCCTCGACCGGCAGCTGCGCCGATGGGG
This sequence comes from Streptomyces sp. NPDC051664, assembly GCF_044453545.1. NCBI lineage: Bacteria > Bacillati > Actinomycetota > Actinomycetes > Kitasatosporales > Streptomycetaceae > Streptomyces > Streptomyces sp. NPDC051664. The sequence goes on from NZ_JBITCU010000015.1 coordinate 31,599, forward strand.
CAAGCAGCTGGACGCCTCCCGCAACCGCGAACTGACCGGCATCGACGAGCTGCACGCCGCGCTCGGTCGCGAGCTGCCCGTCTCCTCCGCGCCCACCGTCATCCACGGCGACTTCCGCCTGGACAACGTCCTGATCGGCTCGGACGACGAGATCAAGGCCGTCCTCGACTGGGAGATGTCGACACTCGGCGACCCGCTGACCGACCTCGGCCTCCTGGTGATGTACAGCTCCGATCTCGGCCTGCCCAAGTCCCCGGTCTCCACCACCAGCGGCGCGGCGGGCCACCCCACCCCCGCCGAACTGATCGAGCGCTACGCCGCCCGCTCCGGCCGGGACACCTCCGCCATCTCCTGGTACACGGCGTTCGCGTGGTTCAAGCTCGCCGTGATCCTGGAGGGCATCCACTACCGCTACACCCTCGGCCAGACGGTCGGCGCCGGCTTCGACCGGATCGGCGATCTCGTCCCCGTCTTCATCGAGCACGGCCTCATCACCCTTCAGGAAGGCTGATCAGCCCATGGATTTCGCATTCGACGCCCGCACGGAGGAGCTGCGCACCAAGCTGCTCGCCTTCATGGACGAGCATGTCCTCCCGGCCGAGAAGATCGCGGACGAGCAGCGCGCACTGCTCGCCTCCCCGTGGGACACCCCGCAGGTCGTCGAAGACCTGAAGGCGGAGGCGCGCAAGCAGGGCCTGTGGAACCTTTTCCTGCCCGACGCGGAGTACGGAGCCGGACTGACCAACCTCCAGTACGCTCCGCTCGCCGAAATCACCGGCCGGTCCCCGCAGTTGGCGCCGACCGCGCTGAACTGCGCGGCGCCGGACACCGGGAACATGGAGGTGCTCTTCCAGTTCGGCACGGAGGAGCAGAAGAAGCAGTGGCTGGAGCCGCTGCTCGCCGGTGAGATCCGGTCGGCGTTCGCCATGACGGAGCCCGAGGTGGCCTCGTCGGACGCGACGAACATCGAGACCCGGATCGTGCGGGACGGTGACGACTACGTCATCAACGGCCGCAAGTGGTACATCTCCGGGGCGATGAACCCGGACTGCCGGATCTTCATCGTGATGGGCAAGACCGATCCGGACGGCCCCGACATCCGCCGCCAGCAGTCGATGATCCTGGTCCCGCGCGACACGCCCGGCCTCGAAGTGCGGCGCGCGATGCAGGTGTACGGGTACGAGGACCACTACCACGGCGGTCACGCGGAAGTCGTGTTCACCGATGTGCGGGTGCCCGCCGCGAACCTGATCGGTGAGGAGGGCGGCGGCTTCGCCATCGCCCAGGCACGTCTCGGTCCGGGCCGGATCCACCACTGCATGCGACTGATCGGGATGGCCGAGCGGGCCATCGAGCTGATGTGCAGGCGGGCGGTGTCCCGTACGGCCTTCGGCAAGCCGCTCGCCCAGCAGGGCGTCGTGCAGAACTGGATCGCGGACGCGCGGGTCACGGTGGAGCAGCTGCGGCTGCTGGTGCTGAAGACGGCGTGGCTGATGGACACGGTCGGCAACCGGGGTGCGCACACGGAGATCCAGGCCATCAAGATCGCCACCCCGCGCGCGGTGGTCGACATCCTCGACCAGGCGGTGCAACTGCATGGTGCGGGCGGCGTCAGCCAGGACTTCCCGCTGGCGGAACTGTGGGCGGCGGCGCGGACGCTGCGGCTGGCGGACGGGCCCGACGAGGTGCACCAGAGGTCGCTGGCGCGGCGCGAGATCAAGCAGCACCTGTAGGCGGCGGGCGGTGACCGGGGCGTCCGGTTGCCGCTTCCGTGCTCGAACGCCGGACGGGCTCGATGGTGCCGCGCAGGCATCACAAGCCCGTCCGGCGATGGAGGACGAACGGGTCGGCCACGGGCGGGGAAAATCACGCCCGCCCGGCGAGTGAGGACAGAGCGGCAACCATCGCGCCCCGGCGCCTACGGTCGCAGCGCGCGCAGCAGCAGGTCGGCCAGATGGTCGGCGACCTCCTGCTGGCTGAGCGGGCCGTCCGGGCGGTACCACGTCGACAGGTGGTGCACCGATCCGAAGTGGTAGTCCACCACCAGATCCGCCGGCGTCGCCGTCGAGAACACCCCGCTCTGCTGGCCCTCTTCGACCAGCGCCCGGAACCGCTCGTGGTAGCGGCGCCGCTCCACCCGCACCTGCTTGTTCTTCTCCGGGCTCAGATGGTGCATGGACCGGAAGAAGATCGACGCGTCGTCGAGGTTCTCGATCGTCGTGACGACGACATCCGCCGCCGCGTCCCGCAGCCGCTGCTCGACCGGCGCCTCGGCGTCGGCGAAGGCGTCGAGCCGCTCCTGCTGGAGCCGCAGCACCCGGACGTAGACCTCCTGGAGGAGGTCCTCCTTGGACCCGAAGTAGTGGTACAGCGCCCCCTTGGTGACGCCCGCCGCCTCGACGATCTCCTGGACCGACGTGCGGTCGTAACCCTGCTCGGCGAAGAGCCGGGTGGCGGCGGCCAGCAGCCGCTGCGGGACCGGGGCATCGTTCCCGTCCGTCGTTCTGGCCATTGCCGCCACCTGCCTTCCGTACGAAGTTTCCGCTGCTCTACTGCGCTGAACGCAGTTCCCGCCTGAGGATCTTCCCACTTGCCGTCTTCGGGAGTTCAGCCAGGATCTCGACCTCGCGCGGGTACTTGTAGGCGGCGAGCCGCTCCTTGCAGTACGCGCCCAGCTCTCCGGGCTCGACCACCGCACCGGGCCGCAGGCTGACGTACGCCCGGACGGTCTCACCGCGGTAGGCGTCGGGGACACCGACGACGGCCGCCTCCCGTACCGCCGGGTGGGTGTACAGGACATCTTCCACCTCCCGCGGCCAGACCTTGAAGCCGGAGGCGTTGATCATGTCCTTCTTGCGGTCGACGACGTACAGCCAGCCGTCGCGGTCCATGAAGCCGATGTCGCCCGTCCGCAGCTCACCGTCCGGGAAGGCGGCGGCGGAGGCCTCGGGCAGCCGCCAGTAGCCGGAGACGACCTGGGGGCCGCGGACGGCGATCTCGCCCTGTTCGCCGAACGGCACCTCGTCGCCGTTCTCGTCGAGGATCCGGACGATTGTGTCCGGGCCGGGAACGCCGACGGAGAGCGTCCCGGAGACCGGGTCGACGGGGGCTTCCCGCTCGGGCGGTACGGAGGCGCAGGGCGCCGTGCACTCGGTGAGGCCGTAGCCGTTGCGGATGTACGGGCCGAAGCCCGCACGGAACTTCTCCACGAGCGCGGGCGGCAGCGGTGCACCGCCGGAGGAGATCACCTGGAACGAGGCGAAGTGCTCACGCGTCACATCGGGGTGGGCGGCGAGCGCCATGAAGGCGGTCGACGGGCCGACGGTGTACGCGGGGCGGTGCTCGGCGAAGGCGTCGAGGACGACACCGGGGTGGAAGCGGTACGCGAGGACGAGGGTGCCCGCGTTGGTGAGACAGGCGGCCAGCTGGCACACCATGCCGGTGATGTGGAAGAGCGGGGCGAGCGCGAAGTACGAGGAGCCCTCGGCGACCGGGTGTCCGGTTCGCTGGCGCTCGGCATTGACCATGATGTTGCCGTGGGAGTTCATGGCGCCCTTGGGGGTGCCGCTGGTCCCGGAGGTGTAGCTGATCAGCGCCAGGTCGGCGGCGGTGAGCTCGCGGCCTTCGGGGGCGGCGAGCCCGCGGCGGGCGACGGCCACCAGGTCGTCGGCGTCCGCGGGGGCCGGCAGCCGCTCGAAGTTCAGGACCCGGTCGTCGTTCTGGCTCTGGAGGTCGAGCTCGCAGGCGGTGACGGCGATCCGTACGGTCGGGGCGGCGGCCGCGGTGTCCCGCAGATACGACTCCCACGCCCGGTCCGCGCAGATCAGCGCGGTGACCTCGGCGTCCTTCAGTACATGGCCGACCTCGCCGGACTTGTACATCGGGTTGAGCGGGACGACGGTCGCCCCCGCCTTCCAGGCGCCGAGCAGCGCGAGTACGAACTGCGGGGAGTTCTGCAGCATGATCGCGACCCGGTCGCCGCGCTCCAGGCCCCTCGAGGCGAGATGACCGGCCACCGAGTCGGAGAGCACATCGGTCTCGCGGTAGCTGAGGCGCCCGTCGAAGTAGGCGAGCGCCGGGTGCTCGGGGGCGCGGGCGACGGAGGCGCGAAAGGCGTGCACCAAGGTCTCGGCGGGGCTGACGGGGGCCCGCTGGGCCTCGCTGAGCAGGGAGATCCAGGGCTTCGCCGCGTAGACGGACCCGGCGGCGGCATCGGTGTGGGACTCGGTCATGCGCCGGTCTCCTCCCACTTCTGCTGAAGGTGGTTCATGTTGGCGAGCCACTGGTCGGTGTCCTTGGTGCGCGCCCGGTAGTACCCGGCGACCTCGGGGTGCGGCAGGACGAGGAAGCGGTCCTCGGCCATGGCGTCGAAGAGCGCGTCGGCGACGGCCTCCGGCTCGATGGCGCTGGGGGCGAGCACGAGCTCACCGGCCGAACCCGCGGCGGTGAGCATGTCCGTACGTACGCCCTGCGGGCAGATCGTGTGGACCTTGACGCCGCGGTGGCGGTAGGTCAGCGAGAGCCATTCGGCGAAGGCGACGACCCCGTGCTTGGTGACGCTGTACGGCGCCGCTCCGATCATCGTGAGCAGACCGGCGGCGGACGCGGTGGAGACGAACCGGCCGCTGCCGCGCTCCAGCCAGTCCGGCAGCAGCGCCCTGGCCGCGCGGACGTGGGCCATCACATTGACGTCCCAGGCCGCCGCCCAGACCTCCTCGTCGGCGAAGACGTCGCCGGGCGAGGCAAGGCCCGCGTTGGCGCAGTAGATGTCGACGGTGCCGTCCAGGGCGTCCCGGGCGGCGTCCACGATCCTTGAGGCGTCACCGGCGACGGCAGTGCCGCCGATCTCCTCGGCAAGCGTCTTGATCCGGGCCTCGTCGAGGTCGTTGACGACGACCCTGGCGCCTTCCGCGGCGAATCTGCGGGCCAGAGCGGCGCCGATGCCGCCTCCGGCTCCGGTGACCACTACGCCCGCGCCCTGCACCGTACTCATCGGGTCCCGCCTCTCTCAGCCGACTTCCCCAGCAGACTAACCAGTCGGTATGTCGTCGGGGAAGGGGGTTGGTGCGAGTTGTCACCACTCCTGTCACAGCAGTCGCGTCCGGCTCGTTCCGCGGAGGGCTTGCGCGCGCTAGCGTGCGTGACCATGACAGTCGGAGCGATCATGGAGGTAGCCGAATGAGCCTGTCCAGACGTGGTTTGCTGGCCGCCGGCAGTGCGGTGGGAGCCCTCGCGGCAACCACCGCAGGAACCGGGACCGCGGCAGCGGGATCCGTGCCCGGGAAGGGGCACGGCGCCGGGCGGAACCGGCTCCTCACCGGCTTCGACCGGCTGGCCGCGGACGGCTACGCACTGCTGAAGGGGCAGAAGGTCGGGGTCGTCACCAACCCGACCGGGATCACCTCCGATGTGCGCCACATCGTCGACGTGATGCACCCGGACGAACGGGTGGACCTGGTCGCGGTCTTCGGACCCGAGCACGGCTTCCGCGGCACCGCGCAGGCGGGCGGCTCCGAGGGCCGGTACGACGATCCGGCCACCGGACTCCCCGTCTACGACACGTACTTGAAGAGCGGGCAGCCGCTCGCCGATGTCTTCACCGCGTCCGGCGTGGACACGATCGTCTTCGACATCCAGGACGCGGGCGCACGCTTCTACACGTACATCTGGACGCTCTACGACTGCATGGAGGCTGCGGCGCTCGCGGGCAAGCGGTTCGTCGTGCTGGACCGGCCGAACCCGGTGACCGGGCGGGCGGCGCTCGGGCCGGTCCTCGACCCGGCGTTCTCGACCTTCGTGGGGCGCCGGGAGATCGCGCAGGCGCACGGCATGACGGTCACGGAGCTTGCGCTGCTCTTCAACGCGGAGTTCCTGGCCGAGCAGCCGGTCGAACTGGACATCGTGAAGATGTCGGGATGGCGGCGTTCGGACTTCTTCGACGAGACCGGACTGCCATGGGTGCCACCGAGCCCCAACATGCCGACGCCGGACACCGCGCTGGTGTACTCCGGGACCTGCCTCTTCGAGGGCACGAACCTCTCCGAGGGGCGCGGCACCACGCGGCCGTTCGAACTGCTCGGCGCGGAGGGCATCGACCACCGGTGGGCGGCGGCCGCGAATGCGCTCGACCTGCCCGGAGTCGCGTTCCGCGAGGCGTACTTCGCGCCGACGTTCTCCAAGTTCCAGGGGAAGACGGTCGGCGGCGTGCAGTTGCATGTGCAGGACCGGGAGGTCTTCGACCCGGTACGCACGGGGATCGCTCTCCTGGTGACGGCGAAGCAGACGTGGAGCGGGTTCGCATGGCGCTCGGACAACTGGATCGACAAGCTCACCGGCAACACGCGGGTCCGCACGATGATCGACGCGGGCGCGGACACGGATGAGGTGGTGGGGGCCTGGGAGGCGGATCTCGCCGCGTTCCGGGCGGTACGCAAGAGGTACTTGCAGTACCGGTGAGGCGGACCGGGCGGGTCCGGGAGTGCGGACCCGCCCGGCGAACCGGTTCCGTCCCCGGGCACCGGACGGAGTGGACCGAATGCCTACCGGTGGGTGGGGAACTCCACCACCTGCTGGTACGTCGGGCGGTTCTGCCAGTGGATCGCCTTCTGGCTGATTCCGCCCAGCGCACGGTGGATGATCGAGTCCGTGCACCACTGCTCGCCGGCGCCGCAGCTGTCGTCACCGGGGTAGACCTCGGTGACCGGCTCGGACGCCGCCTGCTTCAGAGAGGCCAGCAGGGTGTCCCGGCAGCTGCTCAGGTCTCCGTTCCCGCAGTACGTCCTGGCGAGCGGCCCCTTGACCGGACGGCCGAGGACCTGGCGCAGGTCCTTGTCCACAAAGCCCCACCAGCCGTACTGGAACGCCGATCCACTGTGCGCCCCGCTCGGGCCGTGGCTGGCCGCCGGTGACTCGTCGGTGGCGAGAGCGGCGGTCAGCGCCCCGTACAGGCTGTCGCCGAGACCCGGCTCGAACTCGGCCTCGACCAGCTTCGGCCACCATGCGTCCATGATTCGTACCGCATCCGCGTCGGTGTACGTGTGCGAGCCGGGGCTGCTCTCCCTGCGCTGCGACCCCGAAGCCCGCCAGGACTCCAACTGCTGGACGACCGCGTTCAGTTCCGGGTCGGTGACCGGCCGGGACCGGAGCACCTGCAGCAGTTCGGGCAGCAGCTGCTCGCCGCGCAGGTCGGTGAGTGCGGCTTCCGCCATGGCCCGGGTGAGCGAGGCGCGGGTGACACCGCCCTGCTCCACCAGCTTCGCCACCCGGTCGTCGAGCAGATCCGCCCGGTGCACCGCGCTGAGGCCGAAGCCCGCGGAGGCGTACCCCTCGGCCTGCTTGTTGTTCCAGGAGACGTAGTAGTCCTGGCCGCTGGAGTGCGGGTGCGCGGCGAACGGGGTGTAGGCGGCGGTATTGGCGACCGGGTCGTAGCCCTGCCATTCGTACGCCTTCTCGGCCTTGACGGGCAGGGCCGGGTCGACGCCCGCCGCGCGCACCGGGTTCATGCCGCTGTTGTAGTAGGCGGCGGTGCGGGAGTCGGCGTAGAACCAGTTGAAGGCGTAGTCGATGCTGCTCGCCGCCTGCTGGAAGGAGGCCGCGTCCTTCACGTACGCCGGGTCGTTGAGCATCTGGAAGCCGACGATCGAGTCGGCCTCGTGGCGGTAGGTGGTGCGCAGCGAGGTGTACGCGACGGGCTTGCCGCCCACTGTGGCGCGGTGGGTGACGATGCCGTACGCGGTCCGCCAGACCTGCATCCGGTAGGAGCCCTTCGCCGTGGAGTCGGCGACGGTCGGTGTCCAGGAGTTGGTGCGCTCCAGCTTCTCCATCGCGGTGCAGGTGCCGTGGTGGAGGTAGTGCGTCGAGTCCTTGGTGGGTGCGGAACCGTCCGGCTCGCACAGCTCGATGGCATACGTGTCGGTGATGTCCTGGCCGGCCGAGGTGGCGCTCCACGCGTAGTCCTGGCCGCGGCCCATCTGGACGTACATGCCGACACCGGCGAAGGCGACCCCGCGGGCGCTGATGCCGGGGCCCTGGAGCTCCTGGAGCATCATCAGCTGCGGTGCGAAGTAGCCGGTCTGCGGGCCGAAGACGGCGATCGGGTTTCCGCTCGCGGTGTGCTTGCCGGAGACCAGCAGGGCGTTGGACATGCCGCGCTTCTGGGCGCCGGAGCCCGAGCCGGGCAGCGAGCCCTCCGGGATGACGCCGTCGTCGTAGATGCCCTGGGCCTTCCTGAGCGCGGCCGGAGCCTTGACCGGGGCCTTCCTGTCGGTGCCCGCGGAGCCGGTGCGGTCGTGGACGAGCGGCTCGGGGGTGACCGAGCCCGGGTCGGGAAGGGCGGTGCCGCGCGCCTGGGCGGGCTTGCCTGCGTAGGGGAAGGAGGTGCCGTCGTGGATGGTCAGCACGGCCTCGGGGTCGTTCCGCTGCCGGAACGACTCCCAGACCTTGGTGCCTTCGGCGACCCCGTACTTCTGCTGGGCGGACAGCAGCGAGAGTGCCGCCTGCACTTCGCCGCCACCGCCGCCACCGAACTGACCGCCGACGACCGAGGCGATCGAGATCAGGTCGGTCAGCTTGAACGGCTGGATCTCACCGATGTTGGTGATCGCGTCTATCTTGCCGGTGAGTACGTACTCGCCGGGGAAGTAGCGGCCCTTCTTGGACTTGTCGCGGTACGCGTTGATGCCGTCGACATACGCCTGCGCGTCGGCCATGGCCTGCTCACCACGGGCGCCCTCATGGGTCCTGATGTACGCGACCTGGGCTTCGAGATCGGCCTCGGTGTACGGGGCCTGCGGCCAGAACTGCTGCTCGAGCCCCTGGTTGGCGAGTGCGCCACCGGCGAACGAGGTCAGTTCACCGCGCCCGATGTGCCGGAAGAGGTCCATCAGCCAGAGCCGGTCCTGCCCGGCCGCATACCCGGCGCCGAACTCGGTGCCGTATCGGGTGGTGCCCTTGATGTGCGGGACGCCTGACGCCCTGTCGCGGGTGATGGTGACGTCGTCGCGCGGCGAGGTGACGGACTCGACCTGGTCCTTCGGTACGCCGAACGAGGCGTCGTTGAAGAAGTCGGTCAGCTTCTGGTCGGTGAGTCCGGTGTACCCGGCCACCAGGCCGCTGTAGCGGTCGAGTTGGTCGTCGCTGTGCGCGGGGTGCGTACCGAACGCCTGGTTGCCGAGGATCTCGACGAGTGTGGCGTTGCCGTTCTCGCCGGGCGGCAGGATGTCGTCGCACTGCCCCTGGCAGTAGTCGACGACGGGGACGGGTTCCGCCGCCACGGCGCCGGACTGCGGCGAGGCTGCGAGGAGGGTGGTACCGAGGGTGAGAACCGCCGCAACGGTGGCGGCTCTGAACTTGACGGTGCGTGGGGGCATGCGTGCTCCTCCGGGAGGCCGATGCGCCGGAGGTTACTGGCGGTATGACCCGTCGGTAAGGTGAGCATCGGTCACCTTTTCCGAATCGCCACATGACGCCGCGTCCGAGCCGAATTCGAGCCGGGTCCGACCCGTTCGGGCTGCGTCCGACGAGCGCTGTCTCGGCCAATGGACGTGAATCACCTTTCGATGGAGCCGAATCGGGCAGTCGTACGTCCATCCCTTGACGCCGAAGTACGAGCGACGGAGGTGGCAGTTCGATGGCCGGTTTCCGCAGTCTTGCGAGACAGGTCCGCGATCCGCGGAGTGACCTGGCGCTGCGGCGGTACTCGCTGCGCAAGTGCCTGGAGAGGTTCGCCCCCTACGGTCACCGGGCGACCTGGCACCATCTGTGTGCCCGGCACCGGATCGAGCCCGAGGACCGGGCCCCCGATCCGGTGCGGCTGGTGCGCGCGCTGGAGGAGCTGGAGGAGGCCCGGGCCGTCTGGCTGGGGTACGAGGCGGGGTTCGCCGAGCGCCGCAGGCGGGAGAAGCACGAAGGGCTGCGCCGGCCGGGCGCGTTCGACGACTGGCACCGGCGCACCTGGGGCGGGAACGGGGTGGCGCGCTGCGACGATCCGGTGGTCCATCCGTCCGCACCGCTGGGCGAGGTGCTGGGCCGGCTGATCGCCGCGCTGGAGTCGGAGCCGGGCACGACCTGCCCGGTGTGCGCGAGGACCGGGATCGTCTGGCACCAGGACCTCGACCACGAACCGTGGTCGGGGCCGGTCTGCACCGACTGCGGGATCGTGGTGCCGCAGCCGGTGCTCACGCCGGGGGCGCTGGCGAGGGCGCGGCGCATACGGACCAGGGACCTGACGTCCGCGGCATGAGGAGCGCCCGCTCCGCCCCGGCCCGCGACTCGCCTACCGGCAGTCCGCCGACCGGCGCTCCGGCATCAGCCGGGAGCCGCTGATCGTGTCCCCGGAGATGTCGTTCGGGTTGGAGAGCACACATGTCTCCAGCGACAGGCAGCCGCAGCCGATGCAGTCGGTGAGATGGTCGCGCAGCCGGCCCAGCTGCTTGATCCGCTCGTCGAGTTCGGAGCGCCACGCCTCGGACAGCCGCGCCCAGTCGTCACGGTTCGGGGTGCGCTCCTCCGGGAGCTCGGCCAGCGCGTCGCGGATCGTGGCCAGCGGTATGCCGACCCGCTGCGCCGCACGGACGAAGGCGACCCGGCGCAGCGCGTCCCTGCTGTAGCGGCGCTGGTTGCCGCTCGTGCGGCGGCTGCTGATCAGGCCCTTGGCCTCGTAGAAGTGCAGGGCCGAAACGGCGGCACCGCTGCGCGCGGAGAGCTGGCCGACCGTGAGTTCATGGAGTGTCTGTGGGATCTGGGGCACCCCTCGAACCCTACGTGCACTCCTCCGGGCCGGTCCGTCGTTGACAGGAACGCCACACCCAACCATGCTGAGCAAGCGCTTAGACAGTAGCGATGAACGACACATGCACGACGATGCACGGTCGAGAGCGGGAAGGCAGGACCAGGGACATGGCAGAGCCGAGGATCTTCACGTCCGCGCAGGAGCTGCGCGACGGGGTGGGCGAGCAGCTGGGGCACAGCGACTGGCTGGAGATCGACCAGAAGCGGGTCGATCTCTTCGCCGATGCCACCGGGGACCACCAGTGGATCCATGTGGACCCGGAGCGTGCCGCGGCCGGACCGTTCGGCACGACGATCGCGCACGGCTATCTCACGCTCTCGCTGCTTCCGGCGCTGGTCCCGCAGGTCATGCGGGTCGAAGGCATGAAGATGGGCCTCAACTACGGCACCAACAAGGTCCGTTTCCCGGCCACCGTGCCGGTGGGGTCGCGGCTGCGGGCGACGGCCGCCCTCAAGAGCGTCGAGGAGGCGGGCGGCGGCGTCCAGGTCACCGCCGTCGTCACGGTCGAGCGCGAGGGCGGCGACAAGCCGGTCTGCGTCGCCGAGTCGGTGTCGCGCTACTACTTCTGAGCCCGCGGAACGGCCGGTCGCTCTACCGCTGGGCCGCGACCATCCGCAGGACGAGGTCGGCGTAGAGCGCGCCGACCTCGTCGGGCGTCCGGCTCCCCTGCGCGCTGAACCAGCGCGCCACATCGATGCAGAGCGAGAGCACGGCCAGCGTGGTCCCCGGGATGTCGGGGACGTCGAACTCCCCCGCCTCCACGCCTTCACTGATGATCCGGCGGATCACCGCGTCGCTCCTGCGCCGTAGCGCCACGATCTCGGTGCGGTGCTCCGGGCCGAGGGCGTCGAGTTCGTACTGGACCACGCGGGCGGTGGTGTGCCCTTCCGCGTGCCAGCGGACGAAGGACCGCACGGCGTGGGCGAGCCGCTCGGACGCCGTGCCTTCGGCGTCCGCGGCCGTCTCCAGGAGCAGCAGAGCCCGGTCGTGACCGATCCTGCTGATCCGGTGGAGCAGCTCTTCCTTCGTCTTGTAGTGGATGTAGAGCGCGGCAGGGCTCATCCCGGCGCGGCCCGCGATGTCACGGGTGGTGGTCGCGTGGTACCCACGCTCGGCGAAGGCATCGACGGCCGCGACGAGGAGCCGTCTGGCCGCCTCGGGCGTCACCTCGCCCCACGGCGTACTGTCGCCGCCGGTATCCTCCGCCGTGCTCATCGTCACCGACCCCTTCCGTTCACCAGGACGCACACCATACCCCGAACCTGAGCAAGCGCTTAGGGGTTCGGTGGCGGAGGTCGTCAGAGCTTCTGGAAGGGGTCGTGCTCGGCGAGGATCTTCTCCAGCCGGGCCTGGTCGACCCGGCTGATGAGCTGCCCCGCCTCCTGGCGGTCCCGGATGACCTTGGCGAGGGTGAAGCAGGACGTGACGAGGTAGAGGACGCCGACGGCGAGGAAGCCACGCACCCAGGCGTTCGCGTCGAGGAAGTAGATGCCGAGGGTCACCGCGCCCATCGCCACCCCGAAGGATGCGACGGCCTGTCCGTAGAAGGCCGCGGTGCTCTGCTGCTTGACCGATGTCGTCTCACTCATGGTGGACAGCATCGGCCGCTGCGGCGCCCGGCACATGCGCCCCCGTACTCAGCCCCGTACTCAGACGCCGTCCGGGTGAGACGGCTCAGAAGGCGGAGACCCCCGTCAGCGCACGGCCGATGATCAGCTTCTGGATCTGGCTGGTGCCTTCGTAGAGCGTCATCACCCGGGCGTCGCGCAGCAGCTTGCCGACCGGGTACTCGTCGATGTAGCCGTAGCCGCCGAAGACCTGGAGGGCGTTGTTGGCTGCGCGGACGGCGGCCTCGGAGGCGAAGAGCTTCGCCTTGGACGCCGCGGTGGCGAAGTCCTCACCGCGGTCGATCAGGTCGGCGACCCGCCAGGTCAGCAGCCGGGCGGCGTCCACATCCACCGCGATGTCGCTGATCAGTTCCTGGACGAGCTGGTAGCTCGCGATGGACTTGCCGAACTGCTCGCGTTCGCCCGCGTATCCCACGGCGGCGTCGAGGGCGGCCTGTGCGATGCCGACGCAGCCGGCCGCGACCGACATCCGGCCCTTGGCGAGGGCGGACATGGCGATGGAGAAGCCCTTGCCCTCGGGGCCCAGGAGCGTGGCGGCGGGGACGCGGACGTCCTCCAGGACCACTTCGGCAGTGGCCTGGCCGCGCAGACCGAGCTTGCCGTGGATGGTGCGGCGGGTGAGGCCGGGGGTGTCGGTGGGCACCAGGAATGCGGATATGCCCTTGTGGCCGGGGGTGTCGTTGGTGCGGGCGAAGAGCAGCACGACGTCGGCCCAGGTGCCGTTGGTGATGAACATCTTGGCGCCGTTGATGACGTACGAGTCGCCGTCGCGGACGGCCTTCGTCGTCAGGTTCCCGGCGTCCGAGCCGGTGCCGGGCTCGGTGAGGCCGAAGCAGCCGATCGCCTCGCCCGCGGTGAGCCGGGGCAGCCACTGCCGCTTCTGCTCCTCGTCGCCCCAGGTGGCGATGGTCTTGGCGACCAGACCCAGGGAGACCGAGACGATGCCGCGGACCGAGGAGTCGCCGCGGCCGAGTTCCTCGGTGACCAGGCAGTACGCCAGGTGGTCGCCGCCCGAGCCGCCGTACCCCTCGGGGACGGTCAGCCCGAGGAAGCCGAGGGAACCCAGCTTCTTGACGATCGACCTGTCGACATTCTCGGCGCGGTCCCACTCGACGACATGCGGGGCGATCTCGCGGGCGACGAAGTCCTTGGCGAGTTGCCGGACGGCCTCCTGCTCCTCGCTGAGCTCCAGGTTCATCCTTCGGTTCTCCCACTTTTAATTAGCACTGCTAGTTTTTCGTTCGCAGGCCCTACTATGTGCCGCATGGCCCGACCGCGCAAGCCCCTCCTCAGCAGAGTCCGCATCGTCGAGGCGGCGGGCGCACTCGTGGACGCCGAGGGGCTCGACGCCGTCTCCACCCGCCGGCTCGCGGCCGAACTCGGGGTCAGCGGACCCTCGCTCTACAACCACTTCCGCAACAAGGACGAGATCCTGGACGCGGTCGCGGACGCCGTGTCCGCGCAGGTCGATCTGTCGATGTTCGACGAGTCCGACGGCCGCGGCTGGCAAGAGGCCCTGCACGACTGGGCGGTCTCCTATCGTGCGGCGCTCGCCGAGCACCCGCACATCGTCCCGGTGCTGGCCCAGGGCCCCGGCCGCCGTCCGGCCGGGCTGCGGGTCGCCGACGCGGCGTTCGGCGCGATGGTCCGCGCGGGCTGGCCGCCCGCCCAGGCCACGTACATCGGCGCACTGATGCGGTATTTCATCACCGGCTCGGCGCTGGGCTCGTTCGCGCGCGGCTTCGTCGACGACGAGACTGCGTACGACCCCGCCGACTATCCGCACCTCGGCCAGGCCCACCTGCTGGCCGACCGCCGTCAGCAGGTCGACGAAGGCGCCTTCGAGACCGGGCTGCGGGCGTTGCTCGACGGCCTCGCCCTGCAGTACGAGCAGGGGCCTGCCGGGCACACGGTTCGGCCGGCGCCGAAGCGTTCCTGACGCATCCTGGGTACATGGCACGCATGGCACCCCACGCCCCGGCCGCACCCCGCCTCGCGGCCCTGGCCGCGCTCCTCGCCGACGAGACCCGCGCCACCTTCTGTCTGGCCCTGCTCGACGGTCGCGCCTGGACGGCGGGGGAGCTGGCGCGGTACGCGTCGGTGGCGCCGTCGACCGCCAGCGAACATCTGGGGAAGCTGATCGCCGGGGGACTGCTGGCCGAGGAGCGGCAGGGCCGCCACCGCTATGTGCGGCTCGCCGACGAACGGACCGCCCACCTCGTCGAGGATCTCGCCGCCCGGGCCGCACCCGGTGACGAGGAGCGGCCACAGAGCCTCCGGGCCGCCAGCACGAGCAGCGCACTGGCCCGCGGACGCACCTGTTACGACCACCTCGCGGGCCGGATCGGCATCGCGATCGCGGACGCGATGACCGTGCGTGGGCTGCTGCAGCAGGACACCGGCTTCGCGCTCACCGACGCGGGCCTCGGCTGGTTCGCGGAGCTGGGCATCGGGCTGGACACCGGGACACGGCGTCCCCTCGTACGCAGCTGTCTGGACTGGACGGAACGCAGGCCGCATCTGGCAGGGGCCGCGGGCGCCTCACTGTGCAGGCACACCCTGGATGCCGGCTGGTGCGTGAGGATCGGGTCCGGGCGGGCGGTGAAGGCGACCGGGGAGGGGGAGCGGGCGCTGCACGAGCTGCTCGGGATCGAGCCGGAAACAATTCGGTGAGCGCCGAACCGTTCCCCGTCTAAGGGCTGTCCCGTGATCCCTGGTGGATCAGCGCGCGGCGTCAGATGCGGTGCATCGCAAGGCGGAGGAGCGTCCTCATACTGGGCGTATTCGGGCGTTCCGACAACGCAGCGAGGTGCCGTAGCTGTCGTCGTGCGCCCGCCAGGGGTTACGACAGCCCTTAGGGTCGGGCTCATGACAACGCCCCTACCGGCCCCCGCCGTGACCGCCACCGCACCCGTGGTGCGCGACCGGCGGGCGATCGCCGCCGCCTGCACCACCGTGGTGCTGTGGGCCTCCGCCTTCGTCTCCATCCGCAGCGCCGGTGAGGCCTACTCCCCCGGTGCGCTCGCGCTCGGCCGGCTGCTCGCGGGTTCGCTGACGCTCGGCGCGCTCCTTCTCGTACGCCGCGAGGGGCTGCCGTCCAGGGCGGCGTGGCCGGGCATCGTCACGTCCGGACTGCTCTGGTTCGGGCTCTACATGGTGGTGCTCAACTGGGGCGAGCAGCAGGTCGACGCGGGCACGGCCGCCATGGTCGTGAACATCGGCCCGATCCTGATCGCACTCCTCGGCGCCCGGCTGCTGGGCGAGGGGCTGCCGCGCAGGCTGCTGACGGGGATGGCCGTGTCGTTCGCGGGCGCCGCGGTGGTCGGTCTCTCCATGTCGGGACACGGGAGTTCGTCGGTGCTCGGGGTGGCGCTCTGCCTGCTGGCGGCGATGGCGTACGCGGGCGGGGTGGTCGCCCAGAAGCCGGCGCTGCGGCACGGCTCGGCACTGCAGATCACCGCGTTCGGCTGTGTGGTCGGTACGGTCGCCTGTCTGCCGTTCTCCGGTGTGCTGGTCTCCGAGGCGGCCGACGCCCCGGTGTCCGCGACCCTGAACATGGTCTATCTCGGCGTCTTCCCGACCGCCCTGGCCTTCACCACCTGGGCCTATGCGCTCGCCCGCACCACTGCGGGACGGATGGGCGCAACCACATATGCGGTCCCCGCGCTGGTGGTGCTCATGTCGTGGCTGCTGCTCGGCGAGGTGCCCGCGCTGCTCACGGTCGGCGGTGGCCTGCTCTGTCTGGCCGGGGTGGCGGTCTCCCGGAAGCGTCCGCAGACTGGACGCACCCGAAATGGTCGGGCACAGCCGGTGGAGGGACGCCGTCATGACCCGGAGCGCCAAGGATCCGAGCAGCCGCAGGAAACGGAAGAAGAAAAACAAGGCTGCCGACGACGCTGACCACAGGGAGGCTGCCCTCGCCTGGGCGGCCCGGCACGGTGGCGCCGAGCTCGAAGCCTTCGGCGTGACCGACAGCGGGGACGACGATCCGGTCCTGGTGATGCCCGACGGACGGGCGCGCGACGCCTGGCGCGAGGACTATCCGTACGACTACAAGCTCGGCCGGAAGGCATACGAGAAGGACAAGCGCGCGCTGCAGATCGAGCTGCTCAAGTTCCAGCACTGGGTGAAGGAGCGCAACGAGCGGCTCGTCATTCTCTTCGAGGGGCGCGACGCGGCCGGCAAGGGCGGCACGATCAACCGCTTCACCGAGCACCTCAACCCCCGTGGCGCACGCGTCGTGGCGCTGGAGAAGCCCACCGAACGCGAACGCACCCAGTGGTACTTCCAGCGGTACTCGGCACATCTGCCGAGCGCCGGGGAGATCGTGCTCTTCGACCGCTCCTGGTACAACCGGGCAGGTGTGGAGCGGGTGATGGGGTTCTGCACGACCCGCGAGTACCTCGAATTCATGCACCAGGCACCGGGCTTCGAGCGGATGCTCGCCCGGGACGGCATCCACCTGGTGAAGTTCTGGTTCTCCGTCTCCCGCAACGAGCAGCGCAACCGGTTCATGATCCGCCAGATCGACCCGGTACGGCAGTGGAAGCTGAGCCCGGTCGACCTCGCCTCGCTGGACAAGTGGGACGCGTACACGGAGGCCAAGGAGCTGATGCTGTTCCACACGGACACGGCGGACGCGCCCTGGACCGTGGTGAAGAGCAACGACAAGAAGCGGGCCAGGCTGGAGGCGATCCGGCACGTGCTGCACCGCTTCGACTACCCGGACAAGGACACGACGGTGGTCCGCGAGCCGGACCCGCTGATCGTCGGTCCGGCCTCCCGGCTCTTCGAGCAGGGCGAGATGGATGCCCGGCTGCTCACCACGCACCGGTCGGTGGCCGGGCCGACGATGTGAGCCCGGGCCGGAACACCACGAGGGCGCGGCCGCCGCTGCCCGCGACCCGTTACGCCGGTCGGCGTCCCATCACTCCGGTGGGTACGGGGACGGGGTGTCCGACGGGGCTGATCCGCCGGTGCCGGGACCGTACTGACCGGACGGTATGCGGGTCAACGGGTCGTGCAGCAGCAGTTTTTACCTTCACGTGACACTCGGACGACCGCGATGAGGAAGGGCCGGGCATGGCGAAATCCCCGGCCGCCGCCGAGGGCGGCCGGGGTCCCTTCCGGGCATCGGCTAGAAGACCACCAGGGCCCGTCCGCCCTTGCCCGAGATCATGTTGTCGAAGGCCGCCGGGATGCCGTCCAGCGTGATCCGTTCGGTGACCATCATGGAGAGGTCGAACCTGCCGGCCCGGATGTGCTCGGCGAGCACGGGCAGATCGCGGGCGGGGTCGCTGTTTCCGTAGACGCAGCCGGTCAGCGAGCGGCCCCAGTGGAAGATCTCCAGGGCATTGAAGGTCACCTGCTGGTCCTTGCCGCCGATGCCGACGACGGTGGTGCGGCCGCCGCGCCGGGTGGAGTCCCAGGCGCCGCGGATGGTCGCGGGCCGGCCGACGCACTCGACGGCGACGTCCGCGCCCTGTCCACCGGTGAGCCTGCGGATCGCGCGCGGCGTGGTGTCGGAGGCGATGACGTAGTCGGTGGCGCCGGCCCGGCGGGCGAGCTCCTCCTTCTCCGGGGAGACATCGACGGCGATGATCTTCGAGGCTCCGGCGATGCGGGCGGACTGGAGCACGGCCAGGCCGACGCCGCCGATACCGAAGACGACGACCGTCTCGCCGGCCCGGACCCGGGCGCTGTGGTGGACGGCGCCGTATCCGGTGAGAACCGCGCAGCCGAGCAGGGCGGCGTCGGTCAGCGGGATGCCGGCCGGGGCGGACAGTGCACAGTTCGCGGCGACGACCGTCTCCTGGGCGAACGCCGCGACGTTCAGGCCGGGGTGGAGTTCCGTGCCGTCGGCGGTGCGGGCGTGGATGTTGCCCGCACCCGTCAGCGCGTCGGCACACAGCCAGACCTCACCGATCCCGCAGTGGTGGCAGCTGCCGCAGGAAGGAGCCCAGTTGAGTACGACGCCGTCGCCCGGCGCCACGTGGGTGACGCCCTCGCCGACGGAGAGGACGGTGCCTGTTCCCTCATGGCCGAGGACGGCGGGGACGGGCACCCTCATGGTGCCGTCGGACAGGGACAGGTCGGAGTGACAGACCCCGGCGGCGGCGAGACGGATCCTCACCTGGCCGGGTCCGGGCTCCGGGAGTTCGATGTCGGTGACCTCCAGGGGAGCTCCGACGGCGGGCAGTACGGCGGCGCGGACCACGGACCGGCTCCTTGCTGATCGGGGGTGCATCGGGGGCGGTTCAGAACTGGAGGGACTTGGTCTGGAGATATTCACCGAGGCCGTGCGGACCGAGCTCACGGCCGACGCCGGACTGCTTGTAGCCGCCGAACGGGGCGATCGGGTTGAACCGGCCGCCGTTGATGTCGACCTGTCCGGTGTCCATCCGGCGGGCGAAGGCGACGGCTTCCGCATCGTCCGCGGCCCAGACGGCGCCCGCGAGCCCGTACACCGTGCCGTTGGCGATCCGGAGCGCGTCGTCCTCGTCCTCGTACTTCAGGATCGAGATGACCGGGCCGAAGATCTCCTCCTGGGCGATCGTCATCTCCGGGGTGACATCGGCGAACACGGTGGGGCTGACGTAGTAACCGGTCGGGTGCGGGGCCTCGGGGCCACCGGCGACGAGCCGGGCGCCCTCCTCGATGCCCTTCTCGATGTAACCGCGTACCCGGGCCTGCTGCTTGGCGTTGACGACGGGGCCGACCCGCTCCCCCGGTACGTACTTGGCGACGGCCGCGGCGGCGAGAGCGACGGCTTCCTCGTACCGCTCGGCGTCGACCAGCATTCGGGTCCAGGCGCTGCACGTCTGGCCGGAGTTGGCCATCACGTTGGCGACGCCGACGTTGACGGCCTTGGCCAGATCGGCGGAGGGCAGGATGACGTTGGCGGACTTGCCGCCGAGCTCCAGCGCGACGCGCTTGACCGCGCCGCCCGCGGTGGCGCCGATCTGCTTCCCGACGGCGGTGGAACCGGTGAACGAGACCAGGTCGACGTCCTCGTGCGCGGCGAGGGCCTGTCCGGCGACCGGGCCGAGGCCGGTGACCAGGTTGAAGACACCGGCGGGCAGGCCGGCCTCCTCGGTCGCCTCGGCGAAGAGCTGTGCGGTCAGCGGGGTGTCCTCGGCGGGCTTGAGGACGATCGTGCAGCCTGCCGCGAGTGCCGGAGCCACCTTGGCGACGATCTGGTGCAGCGGGTAGTTCCACGGGGTGATCGCCCCGACGACACCGACGGGCTCCAGCAGGACGGTGGAGTTGCCGTGCTTCTCCTCGAACGGGTACGACGCGGCGAGTTCCGCGTACGAACCGGCGACCAGGACCGGCACACCCGCGTGCACCGCCTGCGACAGCGGGAGCGGTGCGCCGAGCTCGGCGGTGACGGTGGCGGCGATCTCGTCCTGGCGGGCCACCAGGACATCGCGCAGGGCGGCGATCCGCGCGGCCCGCTCGGCGGGCGGGGTGGCTGACCAGCCGGGGAACGCGGCGCGGGCGGCCCGTACCGCGGCGTCGACGTCCTCGGCGGTTCCGGCCGGGACATGGGCGATGACCTGCTCGTCCGCCGGGTTCACGACCGCGATCGTGTCCCGTCCTGCGGCGGGCCGCCACTCCCCGCCGATGTACATGCCGTCGTGGGCCTTCATGGCTGTTCCTCCCGGGCCTGGGTACGGACGATGTCGTCCGGGCCCCAAACTAGCGCCGTTAGTTTTTGGGCGCCAGAGACGCCCGTCACGTGCGGCCCGGTCGTTCACCCGAGCGTCGCCGAGCGGCTCAGTAATTCACCAGTAACGGCCTCCTCCTAGCGTCCGGGTTCAGCCCGCCTCCTCCCGTACCCACCCCCTGGTCCCGGAACCGCGGCGGGCTCCCCCGTACCAGCCATGGAGGAGCACTCCGATGCATCTGCCCCGATCCCCGCGGCGCAGAACCGCCGTGTGGGCTGCGGCCGCGATCACGGCCACAGCCGCACTGTCCGGCCCCGCACCCGCGTTCGCACAGTCTGCGGCGGACCCGAGCCCCGTCACCGCGAAGGTCGACTCCGCCGTTCTCGACACCGTCGCGAAGGGCAAGGAGTCGACCTTCTTCGTCGTCCTCAAGAAGCAGGCGGACCTGTCCGCGGCAAAGGGCAAGCGCAGCCACGCCGCGAAGGCGAGGTCGGCGTTCTCGGCACTGCGCGCCGAAGCGAAGAGCAGTCAGCAGCCTCTCCAGGCCTTCCTGGACAAGGAGAAGGTCGGCTACCGGTCCTTCTGGATCGCCAACGCGGTCGAGGTGACCGGCGGCGAGAACCTCGTCGACGCCCTGGCGAAGCGCCCTGATGTGGCGAGCATCGTCAAGGAGCACACCTACAAGCTCGACCGGACCGAGTCGAAGTCGACCGACGCCGCCACCGACGCGGACCCCACCGCTGCCGAGTGGGGCGTCCAGGACATCAAGGCCGACCAGGTCTGGGACCAGTACGACGACCGTGGCGAGGGCATCGTCATCGCCAACGTCGACTCGGGCGTCCAGTACGACCACCCGGCGCTGAAGGGCAACTACCGCGGCAACAACGGCGACGGCTCCTTCACACACGACTACAACTGGTACGACCCGACCGGTCAGTGCACGACGTCGGCGCCCTGCGACAACAACGGTCACGGCACGCACACCATGGGCACCATGGTCGGCGCGGGCGGCGTGGGTGTCGCGCCCGGCGCCAAGTGGATCGCCGCCAAGGGGTGTGAGTCCAGCTCCTGTTCGGACTCCTCACTGCTCGCGGCCGGCCAGTGGATCCTTGCGCCGACCGACCACACCGGTCAGAACCCGCGTCCCGACCTCGCCCCCGACATCGTCAACAACTCCTGGGGCGGCGGTGACACGACCTTCTACCAGGACATCGTCGAGGCGTGGAACGCGGCCGGGATCTTCGAGGCGTTCGCCTCCGGCAACGACGGCGACGGCGTGACCTGCTCGACCGGCCACGCGCCGGGCTCGCAGGCGCCCGCGTACGGTGTGGGTGCCTATGACTCGGCCGGGAAGATAGCGAGCTTCTCCGGCTTCGGCCCGTCCAGGCTCGATGGCTCGATGAAGCCGAACATCTCGGCGCCGGGTGTCGACGTCCGATCCACCTGGCCGGGCAACACGTACAGGTCGATATCCGGTACGTCGATGGCGACGCCGCACGTCGCGGGCGCTGTCGCTCTGCTGTGGTCGTCCGCCCCCTCCCTCATCGGCGACATCGACGCGACCCGCGCCCTGCTCAACGAGGGTGCGCGCGATGTCGACGACACGCACTGCGGCGGCACCGCCGGCATGAACAACGTCTGGGGCGAGGGCAAGCTCGACATCTTCGCGTCCGTCGACAAGGCCCCGCACACCGCGGCGGTCGTCACCGGCAAGGTCGCCGACAAGGTCACCGGCTCCGCGCTCGCCGGCGTCACGGTGAAGGCCTCGGGCTCCGCCTCGACCCGCACCGTGACCACGTCGGCGGACGGCTCCTACCGGCTCACGCTGCCGGCGGGCACGTACGACTTCGCCCTCAGCGGCTACGGCTACGCGGACGGTTCCGCGTCCGGCGTCACGGTCGCCACCGGTGAGCAGCTCTCCAAGGACTTCGCGCTCGGTGCGGTCGCCTCCCACGCGGTGTCCGGCACCGTCCTCGACGTCACCGGCAAGCCTCTCGCCAAGGCCACGGTCCAGGTCGCGGGCACTCCGGTCACCTCCGTCACCACGGACGCCTCCGGCCACTTCAACCTGCCGAAGGTCGCCGAGGGTTCGTACACGCTGACCGCCACGCCCACCGCGCCGGTGCTGTGCAACGGCGCCTACAGCGGCTCCCTCGCCGTCGACGGCGACGAGACCCTGACCGCCCGCGTTCCGGCGCGCTCCGACGCGGCCGGCAACAGCTGCGCCCCGGCGACGTACTCGTGGATCGGCGGCAGCGGCAAGGTCGCGCTCAGCGGTGACGAGGACGCGAAGACGATCACGCTGCCCTTCCCGGTGAAGCTGTACGGCGTCTCCTACTCCAGCGCGAGCGTCACCACCAACGGCCTGATCAACTTCCTCGAGCCGCGACTCGGCGACTACGACAACGTCGCACTGCCGTCGGCCGAGAAGCCCAACGGCACCGTCGCCGCCTTCTGGGACGACCTGGTCCTCGACAAGAAGTCCACCGTGCAGACGGCGACCACGGGTACGGCCGGCAGCCGCAAGTTCGCGGTGGTCTGGAACGACGCCGCCTTCGTCGGCAACACCTCGGCCCGCGTCTCCTTCGAGGCCGTCTTCGAGGAGGCCACCGGCTCCGTCACCCTCCAGTACCAGGACCTGTCCACCGCCTCGCCCGAGAACGGCGCGAGCGCGACCGTCGGCATCGAGAACCAGGCCGGCACCGACGCCCTCCAGTACTCCTTCAACGAGCCGGTCCTCAAGGACCGGTCCGCCATCCGCATCGCGCAGGGGACCAAGTGATGAGAACCAACTCCCGGCGGGCGCTGCGGCTCGCCTCCGCGCTGGTCGCGGCCGGTCTGGCGCTGAGCGCCGCGCCGCCCGCGCTGGCCGCCGACGATGGCAACAGCCTGCTCACCCTCACGGACAGCCAGGCCGAGAAGCTGGAGGACCACGCCCAGCTGAACGCGTACGCGGAAGCCGATCGCGAGAGCGTCGACCCGCAGGGCGCGACCGACGGTTCCGGCACCTCCGGTGCGGACCAGGGCACGGACCAGGGCTCGGGCTCCCACCTCGACGAAGGCACCGGCACGGACGCCGGCGCCGCCGTGACCGTCTCCCCCAAGTCCACGCTGGAAGGCGTACGCGGCCTGGCCGCCACCCTCCCGGCCGGGAAGGGCGGCGACTACTTCACCCTGCACAGCCTCGGCAGTGTCCAGCGCAGCAAGGCCGACGGCACCGCCCTGTGGCGGCGCGACAACGCCTCGCTGTACGCGGACTGGGGGGTCAAGAACTCCCGGCCCTGGCAGACCGAGCCCTACCCGGCGCGCATCGTCATGGGCTACAACGCGGTGAGCCCGTTCACGCCCGCGTCCGACCAGGGGTACGTGACCGGCGACCTGACCGGTGACGGCGTGGACGACGTGGTGTTCTCGGCGAGCGTGGGCGTGTCCCCGTACCGCCCCTTCACCTCTCCCGGCTCCACGCTGCCCAACGGCACCTTCGTCACGGTTCTCGACGGCAGGACCGGCAAGACGCTGTGGTCGAAGCTGTACGCGTACGCCTACAACGTGAAGCTCGTCGGCAAGACGCTGGTCGTCACGGACGCGCCGTACTACAACCTCAACTCCCCCGCTGCCGCGACCGCCACCGTGTCCGGCATCCGCTTCTCGTACGCCGACGGGGCGCTGACCCCCTCCGACACCTGGACGTACGACACCGGCGTGCGCGCCGGTACGGCGTGGAGCGCCCTGGAGGACCTCGGCGGCGGGCTGGTCGCCGCCTCGTACAACCAGCGCAAGACCGCTACCGCCGCGGGCCGCGGCCGCACCCTGGTGCTCGACACCGGGGACGGCTCCGTCAAGTGGCAGACGGACACCGCCCTTTACTCGCGCCAGCTGCACCTGGACACCGCGCGCGGACGGCTCGTCGCACTGGAGCAGTCCGACCCCACCGACGGCGTGGAGTACGAGATCGACTCCTACGCTCTGGCCGACGGCAAGCGCACCACGCTCGACACCCGGATCAACGCGGTGCCCATCGACATGACGATGGGCGACCTGCGGGGCGACCGGAAGGCCGAGTACGTGGTCAGCGAGTCCACGCTCAGCCCGACGCTGTGGCTCAACGCCAACACCGTGCGGGTCGTGGACGGCACGGACCCCGGCAGCGTCCTGTGGTCCTCCACCGTCAAGCGCGCCGCCGACAACGGCCACGACGGGCCGAGCGCCTGGAGCCTCGACGTCGTCGACGGGAGCCTCGTGACGGCCGCCCAGGACGACACCGGCATGGACACCGCCGAGAACCCCGGAGGCGGGCAGTACGCCTCGCTCACCGTGTTCTCCGGCAGCGGCGACGTGCGATGGCAGGTCAAGGGCGTCGGCGCCTCGCCGATGTTCAACCAGGTATACCGCGATGCCGACGGCCAGCACGTGCGCACCGTCGACCAGGACCAGAACGTCCGGACCTACGGGTTCGGCAACGGCAAGCAGCAGAGCGTCCTGCCGCTCCAGGGCGACCTGTCGTCCGCGCGGTCGGCCGACATCGACGGCGACAAGAAGAAGGACCTGGTCGTCGGCGGCACGTCCAACGGTGTCTGGGCCTACTCGGGTCCGTCCCTGACCGCGGGCAAGCCCAAGCTGCTGTGGAAGGCCACGGTTCCCGGGCAGGTGCACCGGATCGAGAAGGGCGACGTCAACGGCGACGGCCACGACGACTTCGTGGTGGCCGCGGACACGGCCGTCGCGGTCATCGACGGGCGCAATGGCAAGGTCATCGAGCGCATCGACGGGAACGGGCAGTTCGTCCGCTCCGTGACGGTCGCCGACCTCAACGGCGACAAGCGAGCCGACATCGTCGTGCCGACCGACAAGCTGCGGGCCTACCGCGGTGACGGCTCGAAGCTGTGGACCTACGCGGCGCCCGACAGCGCGGGCAGCGTCGTCTTCGGTGACCTCGCGGTGGGCGAGGGGCGGGTGTACGCGCAGTACGCGAGCGCCGACGCCTTCGAGAAGGAGTCACCCGCGGCCGACGGTGTCGCACTCGATGCCAAGAAGGGCACCGTACGCTGGACCGCCGCGCCGAAGGCCCCGGCCGAGAGCGTGGACGGCAAGCTGTACGGAGCCGTCCTGAACCACGGCGTCTTCACCTCGCCGGAGATCCCGTACGCCGGCGGTCACGCGGTCGTCTACACCTGGCTCGCCGCGACCTCGACGACGGCGGAGGGCACGCCTGACGGTTCCAGCCTGCGTGCGGTTGTCGAGATCCGCGACAGCCGCACGGGCGAGGTCCTCCACCACGGCGTCGCCGGAGGCCCCTGGAACGTGGGCAGCTACTTCACCGGACCCGAGGGGCTCGTCCTCGCGGGGACGGCGTCCTTCCGCACCTACTCGGCCGACGGCCAGGACCACCGTATCTACACGCTGCCGTCGACGGAGACCGGCGGGTTCCTCACCGGTCCCGGCGGACGGCGCCTCCTCGTGGGCGGCATCCAGGGCGGCCTCGACCTGTGGGATCCGTCCGTGCTGACGACGGGCGACGACTACCCCGCCGCCGTGGGCAGCACCACCTTCATCGGAGCCCGGGAGTACTTCTCCGGCGACCTCGACGGTGACGGTGTCGACGAGGTCGTGAACCTCGGCTTCGACGAGACCGGCTTCGACCGCATGACCGAGCTGCTCGGCGGCCGGTATCTGCAGCAGTTCACTGCCATCTCCCAGATGACGGTGTCCACGCTCTCCTGACGGGCCTCGTCCTGCCGCGGGCCCCTCGGACTCCGGTCCGGGGGGCCCGCGGTCTGCGCGGACCGGCGCGTTACAGTGGCGCCCTCATGAACGCGGAGCACACGGGACACGGCACACAGGCCGGCCCCCCACTCCTGCGCCTGCACCTTTTCGGTGGGTTCCGGGTGACTCGCGATGGCGGGCCCCCGCTCGCCGACAAGTGGCCGCGCCCCAGCGCCCGCGCCCTCGTGAAACTCCTCGCCGTCTCCCCCGGCCACAGCCTTCACCGCGAGCAGGCCATGGAGATCTGCTGGCCGGACTCCGACGCCCAGGCCGCTCTCGGCAGTCTGCGGGTCGCCCTGCACGCTGCCCGCCGCGCCATCGAGCCGGAGCTGGCCGCCCGCGCCTCGTCGTCCTATCTGACCGGCGAGGGCACCTTGCTGCGGCTCGACCCGCAGACCGTGGTGATCGACGCCGATCAGGCCGAGACCCTCGCCGAGCAGGCCCTGGCCGAGGGTTCGGCCGAGTCGCTGGCCGCCGCACTCGCCGCGTTCACCGGCGAGCTGCTGCCCGAGGACCGGTACGCACCCTGGGCCGAGGCCCGGCGCGAGCAGCTGTCCGCACTGTGCGACCGGGTACGAATCGCCCTCGCCGAAGCCCACCTCGCGGACGGCGAGACCGAACTGGCCACCGAGGTGGCGCTGCGCGCCGTGGCCGCCGCGCCCGCCGAGGAGCGCGCCCACCGGGTGCTGATCGACGCCTATCTGCGGCAGGGCCTGCGCCGGCAGGCCGTGCGCCAGTACCACCTGTGCCGCGAAGCGCTCGACGCAGAGCTGGGCGTGCGCCCGGGGCCCGCCACCGAGCAGCTGCATCTGCTTGCCCTGGACGCGGCCACGGCGGTGCTGCCCGCCGTCTCCGCTCCCGTGCTTCCCGCCGCGATACGCACCCCGCCCGGTCCTCCGCTGCGCGGCCGCACCGACGAGCTCGATGTGTTGCTGTCCGACGACGGTCCGCCGGTACGGCTCATCGAGGGCGAGGCCGGGGTGGGCAAGACCCGGCTGACGGCGGAGGCGGCCCGGCGGGCGGCCGAGGACGGGACGACCGTGCTGTGGGGCGCGGGTCACGACGCCGAGGGCCACACGCCGTACGGCGCCTTCGTCGAGGCACTGGACGCCTGGATGGCCGACAGACCGTCCGCCGAACGGGCCGGAATCGGCAGCGAGTACCCCGAACTCGCCTCGCTGCTCCCCTCGTTGGGCCAGATCGACGCGGGCGCGGAACGCAGCCCGGAGGAACAGCGCGACCGGCTGTTCCGGGCGACGGCCGGGTTGCTGGGCGATCTGGCCGCCACCGCGCCGGTGCTGCTCGTGCTGGACGATCTGCACGCCGCCGACTCGGGGACGTACCAGCTGCTCAGCCATCTGGCCCGGCGGGCGGTGGCCACCGGCGCCGACTGGCGGTTCGCCGTGACGTACCGGGCCGAGGAGTTCGCGGCGGCGGACCCCAGGCGCACCGCGTTGGACAGTCTGATGCGTCAAGGACTGGCCCGCACCCTGGAGCTGGGGCGGCTCGACCGTGCGGAGTGTCTGGCGATCGCGGCGGACGCGGGCGCCAGGACCGGGCTCGACCGGGTCTGGGAACTGTCGCTGGGCAACCCCCTCTTCGCCCTGGAACTGGCCCGGACCGTCCACGAGGGCACGAATCCCGCCGCGCTCAGCGCGCCGGAGGGCGTACGACAGCTGGTGGCGGCGCGCCTGGCACGGCTGGGGCCGGCGGCGCGACGGGTCGTGGAGGCCGTCTCCGTGGCAGGCGGCGGCGCTGCGCTGTCCGAAGTGCTCGACATGACCGAGCACGGGCTGCATCCGCCACTGTCGTCCGCCGAAGCGACGGATGCCGTGGACGCGGCGATCGCGGCGTCGGTGGTGGCTGAGCGGACCGTGGTGGTCGGCGGGCGGCCACTGCCCGGTCTCGCGTTCCGGCATCCGCTGGTCCGGCTGACCTGCTACGACGGGCTGTCCACGGCCCGTCGCCGGCAGCTGCACTCGGCGTACGCGGAGGCGGTGCTGCGGCGCAGGCCGGACGCCGTGGACACCCTGGCCTCACATCTCGCCCGCGCCGATGACCCCCGGGCCACCCACTATCTGCGACAGGCGGCCGAGCGCGCGGCCGCCCTGTGCGCCAATGACACCGCGGACCGCTACTACGCCGAACTGACCGCCCGGCTCGACGCGTTGGCCTCCGACGCGGCGCAGGCCCGGATCGACCGCGCCGTCGTGCTGCGCCGGATGGCCCGCTACCAGGAGGCGGCGGCAGTGCTGCGCGAGGCGCTGGACGACATGGTGCGGCGCGGCGACGAGGACGGTCAGGTGCTGGCCGCCGCCCGGCTGACCGAGGTGCTGGTGAAGTACCGCGGCACCGACGAGGGCGAGGAGCTGCTGCGCACCTACCCGCCCGGTCCGCGCACCCTGCCGCTGGCCTCCGCGACCCACCATCTGGCGGCGGCGGTCCTGCGGTTCGTGACCGGCCGGTACGGGTCGGCGCACACCGCGGCCCGTACCGCACAGGACGCCGCGGACGCCATACCGGGCAGCGAACGCCGAGGGCTGCTGGCCCGCGCCCTGGGGATGCAGGCGACCTCGCTCGGCCTCGCGGGCCGGTTCGCGCAGGCCCGCGAGGCGGCCGATCTGGCGCTGCCGCATGCCGAGGCGTACGGCGACCAGGAGTTGCTGGCCACCGTCGTCTCCGTACTGCGCGAACATGCCCGGCGATCGGGCCGGCTCGCCGAGGCGGTCTCCTTCGGCCGGCGGGCCCAGCGGCTCGCCGAGCACACCGGCGACCCGACCGCGGTCGCCTTCGAGCGGGCCAACCTCGCCGAAC
Source organism: Streptomyces sp. NPDC051664 (assembly GCF_044453545.1). Classification (NCBI taxonomy): domain Bacteria; kingdom Bacillati; phylum Actinomycetota; class Actinomycetes; order Kitasatosporales; family Streptomycetaceae; genus Streptomyces; species Streptomyces sp. NPDC051664. The sequence goes on from NZ_JBITCU010000015.1 coordinate 60,263, forward strand.
TCCACTTGCTTCTACGGGAGTTCGAGGAGGCCCGGGAACATGCGGAGGCCGCGGCACAGGAGACCGACGGGCAGCCCGCATGGTGCACCCCGTACGCGCTGGCCGCACTGGCCCGGTTCCGGATGAGGACGGATGAACCGGGCGCCGCGGAGCTCCTGGCCCGCGCCGCGGAGGTGGCCGAGGCGCAGGGCGACCGGCAGGCGGTGTACGAGGTGCGGACGGCGCAGGCCGAGCTCCTGGTACGCACCGGACGCCCGCAGGAGGCCCTTGCACTGCCGACCGACGACAGCGGTCCCGATTCGGCCGCACTGCTGGCGTGGTCGGAGCTGCTGTCAGGACGCCCGGAGCGCGCGGTGCGGCTGGCGGTGGATGAGGCCGTGCGCGCCGAAAACGTCGGCGAACAGCTGTCGTTGACCGACGCGCGTACGGTTCACGCGGCGGCACTCGCGGCGCTGGGCCGGGCGCAGGAAGCGCACGACGAGTTCGGCCGCGCCGCCACCCTCGCGGCTGAACTCCCGTATCCGGCTGGGTCGTTCGCGGTGGCGCAGGCCGCCGGGGCGGACTGGGCCACCCGTCCGGTATTCCCCGGCTGACCTGCGGCACCGGCGGCTTCGCCGGTTCAGCCGAGCTCCGCGGGCTCCGCGCCCGGACGCTCGAACTGGGTGCGGTACAGCTCCTCGTACCGGCCGCCGGCCGCGAGGAGTTCCTCGTGGGTGCCCCGCTCCACGATCTGCCCGTTCTCCACGACGAGGATGAGATCCGCCGTCCGTACGGTGGAGAGCCGGTGGGCGATCACCACCGCGGTGCGTCCCTGGAGGGCTTCGGCCAGTGCCTCCTGGACGGCCGCTTCGGAGGTGTTGTCCAGATGCGCGGTGGCCTCGTCGAGGATGACGACGCGCTGGCGGGCCAGCAGCAGCCGGGCGATGGTCAGCCGCTGGCGTTCGCCGCCGGAGAGGCGGTATCCGCGTTCACCGACGACGGTGTCGAGCCCGTCGGGAAGTGAGGCGACCAGACCGTCCAGACGTGAGCGGCGCAGAGCGTCCCAGAGGTCTTCCTCCGTGGCTTCGGGGCGGGCGAGCAGGAGGTTGGCGCGGACCGACTCGTGGAAGAGGTGGCCGTCCTGGGTGACCATGCCGAGCGTGTCGCGCAGGGTGTCGGCGGACAGGTCGCGCACGTCGATGCCGCCGATGCGTACGGAACCCTCGTCCGTGTCGTACAGCCGGGGCAGCAGCTGCGCGATGGTCGACTTGCCCGCGCCGGACGATCCCACGAGTGCCACCGTCCGGCCGGGTTCGGCGCGGAAGGAGACGCCGCGCAGCACTTCGGCGCCGCCGCGGGTGTCCAGGGTGGCTACGTCTTCGAGCGAGGCGAGGGAGACCTTGTCGGCGGACGGGTAGCCGAAGCGTACGTCGTCGAATTCCACGGACACCGGCCCCTCCGGGACCGCCCGTGCGTCCGGCTTCTCCTCGATGAGCGGCTTGAGGTCGAGGACCTCGAAGACCCGCTCGAAGCTGACGAGCGCGCTCATCACCTCGACGCGCGCCCCGGCAAGGGCGGTCAGCGGCGCGTACAGCCTGGTCAGCAGCAGGGCGAGAGCGACCACCGCCCCGGCATCCAGCTGTCCACGCAGTGTGTAGTACCCGCCGAGCCCGTAGACGAGGGCGAGCGCCAGCGCCGATACGAGGGTGAGCGCCGTGATGAACGCGGACTGGGCCATGGCCGTACGGACGCCGATGTCACGGACTCTGCCCGCCCTGGCGGCGAATTCCGCGGATTCGTCGGCGGGCCTGCCGAAGAGCTTGATCAAGGTGGCGCCGGGCGCGGAGAAGCGCTCGGTCATCCGGGTTCCCATCGCCGCGTTGTGGGCGGCGGCCTCCCGCTGGAGTCTCGCCATCCGCGTCCCCATCCGGCGTGCGGGCAGCACGAACACCGGCAGCAGGACCAGCGCGAGTGCGGTGATCTGCCAGGAGATGCTGAGCATCACGCCGAGGGTGAGAAGGAGGGTGACGACGTTGCTGACGACGCCCGACAGGGTGTTGCTGAAGGCGCGCTGGGCGCCGATGACATCGTTGTTGAGGCGGCTGACGAGCGCGCCGGTGCGGGTGCGGGTGAAGAACGCGATCGGCATGCGCTGCACATGGTCGAAGACCGCGGTCCGCAGATCGAGGATGAGCCCCTCACCGAGGTTGGCGGAGAGCCAGCGGCCGACCAGCCCGAGTCCGGCCTCCGCGACGGCGATCACGGCGATGAGCACGGCCAGTCGCGTGACGGCGCCCGCCTCCTTGCCGGACACGATCGCGTTCACGACGCGGCCGGCGAGCACGGGGGTGGCGACGGCGAGCAGCGCCGTCGCCACGCTCAGTACCAGGAACAGGGCGACCCGGCGCCGGTGCGGGCGGGCGAACGCGGCGATGCGCCGCAGGGTGTTCCGGTCGAAGGGGCGTCGGTCCTGCTGCGCGTTCATGACGTTGTGGAGCTGCGTCCACGCGGTGGCTTCCATGCTCATGGGAAGACCGTACGACCTCCACCGGACTTGAGGTCAACGCCCGGGTCCGACCGCTGCCCGGCGCCCCGGAAGGGTGCCCGCACCGCCCGCACAGTCCAGCCCGGCCCGCGACACTTCCGGTCGCACGACGGGACTGTGCCGGCATGTGCCGGCATCTTCCAGACGTCGAGTCCTAGACGTGCCGGCATCTTCCAGACGTCGAGTCCTAGACGTCGAGTCCGGGGATGTCCTTCGGCAGGGGGCAGATCCGGCGGCCGTAGTGGTCGAAGACGTACAGATGCGCGAGGTCGACAAGGAGTGGCACCTGTCCACCGATGCGCAGCCGCATGTCGGGGCCGGTACGGACGACCAGGTCGCTGGCCGTGATCGCGGGGCGGTCGGGGGTGCGGATGGCGGGCCGCCCACGGTCGGGTTCCGGTTCGTCGAGGGCGACGACGGGGCCGCTGATGTGGCCGGTGGCGCGTCCCCTCAGCCGTTCCAGTACGCCCACCCCACCGCCGGAACCAGCGCCGATGCCGCTGCTGCCTGCGGCGCGGCGGCGGCGCTGGGCGGCCCTGTCGGGACGGGCCGATTCGAGGTCGGGCACCACGGCGGGCTGCGACCCCGTGTTGAGGTGGACCAGTGCCTCGTGGCCCTGGTACTCGACGTGTTCGACGATGCCGCTCAGCGCGACCTCGCCGGGGCGGGCCTGGCTGTGCGCGGCGATCCTGGCCGCCTCCGAGCGCAGTCCGACAATGACCTGGCGGCCCTGCTGGATACGGAGCAACTGGTGGTCGGGGCTGAGCGGTTCGGGCAGTGGCAGCCGCTGGCGGCCGAGGTCGATCGACATGCGCCCTTCGAGGGGTGCGTGGACGACGGCCTGGAGGAGGTTGATGCGCGGGGTGCCGACGAACGCGGCGACGAAGACGTTCTCCGGCAGGGCGTAGACCTCGCGCGGCGCGCTGACCTGCTGGAGTCGTCCGCCGCGCATCACGGCGACCCGGTCACCGAGGGACATCGCCTCGGCCTGATCATGCGTCACATAGACGGTGGTGACACCCAACTCCCGGGTCAGCTGCGAGATTTCGGCCCGCAGATGGTTGCGCAGCTTCGCGTCGAGGTTGGAGAGCGGCTCGTCCATCAGGAACACGGAGGGCCGGCGCGAGATGGCCCGGCCCATGGCGACGCGCTGACGCTCACCGCCGGAGAGCTGACCCGGGTAACGGTCGAGGACGCTTTCGATGCCGAGCATCCTGGCCGTGTTCTCGACGCGAGCGGTGTGGTCCTGGCCGGGGTTCTCCAGCTTCAGCGGGAAGCCGATGTTGGCCCGGTTGGTCATGGTCGGGTAGAGCGCGAAGTTCTGGAACACCATGGCCATGCCGCGCTCGCGGGGCGCTATGTGATTGGCCGGTTCGCCGTCGAGCAACAGCTCACCCTCGGTGATCTCCTCCAGGCCGGCGATCATGCGGAGCACGGTCGACTTGCCGCACCCCGAGGGGCCGAGCAGGACGACGAACTCGCCCGGGTCGATGGAGAGCGAGAAGCGGTCGACGGCACGCTGGGTCCGTCCGTACGCCTTGCTGACGTTGTGCAGGGAGATGGCGCGAGTCATGTGTGGGTCCGCCCGGGAGGATGGTGAGGCAGAGCGGTGGGGAGCGGCTGCAACGCGCTGAAATTAGCCCACTACCCGGGGTGCTGGGAATGACTCGTGCAAAGGTTGCGCAGTACTGGGGTGGGTGAGCCGGAAGCATCAGGTGCGATTCCGGTTCACGGCGGGCAGTTCGGACCTGGGAACGGGTGCGGGTGCGGGCGCGGGAACGGCCGGGGTCGCATCGGCGGTCCTGGCGCGCCCTCCGCGCATTCCCAGCCCTGCCCCCGCGAGCAGAAGCGCACCCAGCATCACGAACGGCGCGGCGGTACCCGCCACTCCGGCGATCACACCGGCGGACGCGGGGGCCGCGACCTGGCCGAGCCGGTTGCCGGTCAGCCGGAGAGCGAGCGCGGTGGAGCGGGCCTCCGCCGGGGCCGCCTGGACGACGGTGGTCATCGACAGGGGCTGGCCGACCCCTAGGCAGAAGCCCAGCACGGCGAGCATCGTGGCCATGGCCCAGACGGGGACCGGCAGGGCGATGCCCGCACAGAGCAGCCCGGCCAGCAGACAGGTCGTGGTGAGGAGCGCCGTACGGCCCAGGAGGCGCAGCATCGGCGTCATCACCAGGCGGCAGGCGATGGTGGCGGCGGCCCGCAGGCTGAGCAGCAGCCCGATGGTGGCGGGGGCGATGGAGCGGTGCTCGCCGACGACGGGCAGATAGGCGGTGAGGATGTCGGTCGCGGAGAGCACGGCGAGGCTGATGAAGATGCCGGCCGGAACACCGCGGGTACGCAGGATGCGGCCGACGGGCACCTTGTCGGCCCGGGCCGCCGCGCGGGCGTCCGGCGCCGTGCGGTGTTCGATGCGCCAGAGCGAGACGAAGGACGCGGCGGCGACGGCCGCCGAGACGACCAGGGCGAGTGCGCTCGTACGGGCCAGGGCGCCGTCCCGCTCGGAGATCACGTACCCCGCGGCGATCGGCCCGATGAGCTGGCCGAGCGAGGCGCCGATGGTGAAGTGGCCGAAATTTCGGTCCTGTTCGGCGGGGGCCGACTGACGGGCGACGATCGACTGGGCGCCGATCACGAAGCAGAGATGGCCGAGCCCCATCACACCGCTCCACGCCGCCATCGCCGGAAGGGAGCCGGCCGTACCGCTGAGGGCGCAGCCGCCGGCGATCAGGACGACACCGAGCGGCAGCAGGGGTGCGCACCGGCCATGGTCCGTCCGGCGGCCGAGCGGGACTGCGGCGAAGAGCGGGAGGAGTGCGTACACCCCGGTGATCACGCCGATGGCGCGCTCGTCCGCACCGAGCGAGAGAGCCCGGTAGGAGACGGCGGGCCGCGCCATCGACACCGCCCCCTGCGCGAAGGCGAAGGCGATGACGAGGCGCAGCAGCCAGCTCCTGCCGGGCTCTTCCGTGTCGGCCATGGATCAGATGATGCCGAAGAGGAGGCCGGCGCAGAGCACCACCAGTGAGGTGAGCGCGGCCCATTTGACGGTAAACCTGGTGTGGTCGCCGAATTCGACCTTCGCCATGCCGACGAGCACATAGACGGCGGGGACCAGCGGGGACGACATGTGGAGCGGCTGGCCGACCAGGGAGGCGCGGGCGATCTCCAGCGGGGAGACGCCGTGGGCGGCGCCGGCCTCGGCGAGCACGGGGACGACGCCGAAGTAGAAGCCGTCGTTGGACATGAAGTAGGTGAGCGGGATGCTCAGGATGCCGGTGATGATCGCCATGTGCGGGCCCATGCCGTCCGGGATCGCGCCGACGAGCCAGTCCGCCATGTGCTCGACCATGCCGGTGCCGGAGAGCACGCCGGTGAATACGGCGGCGGCGAAGACCATGCCGGACACGTTGAGGACGTTGTCCGCGTGGGCCGCGATGCGGGCCCGCTGGTCGGGCATGTGAGGGAAGTTGACGGTGAGGGCGAGGGCCGCGCCGAGCAGGAAGAGCACCGGGATCGGCATCAGTTCCATGATCATCGCGGTGAGGAGGGCGACGGTGAGGCCGGCATTGAACCAGTAGAGCTTGGGCCGCAGAGTGGCACGGTTCGGGTCGAGGCCCTTGAAGCCCTCGTCGTCGTCCGCGTCGCCGTGGGCCGCCGCCGCGGGCTCGGCGTCCGCGCCCGTACCGGTTCCGCCGGAGGTCTTGCGGGTACGGTCGCTGCCGTCGGCCGCCTCGCCCGCACCGACGAGAACCGTCTCGGGCTCCTGGACCATGGCCTCGTCGAGGGTGAGGAAGCCCAGCCGCTTGCGCTCGCGCCGGCCGAGGACGACCGCCAGGAGGATGACCGCGAGCAGTCCGACGCCGAGCGCCGGGATCATCGGGACAAAGATGTCGCCCGCGTCCAGCTTGAGCGCGGTGGCGGCGCGGGCGGTGGGGCCGCCCCAGGGCAGGGTGTTCATGACACCGTTCGCCGTCGCGGCGACACCGGTCATCACGACGAGGCTCATCTTGAGGCGCTTGTAGAGCGGATACATCGCCGAGACGGTGATCATGAAGGTGGTGGAGCCGTCGCCGTCCAGCGAGACGATCGCGGCGAGCACCGCCGTACCGACGACGATCCGCATCGGGTCGGCCTTGCAGAAGCGCAGGATGCCCCGGACGATCGGGTCGAAGAGGCCGACGTCGATCATCACACCGAAGTAGACGATGGCAAACATCAGCATCGCGGCGGTCGGGGCCAGGTTGCCCACGCCGTCGATCACGTAGTCACCGAGCTTGGCGCCCTGCCCGACGGCGACACAGAACAGTGCGGGGATCAGGACCAGCGCCGCGATCGGCGACATCTTCTTCATCATGATCAGGACCAGGAAGGTCGCAATCATGGCAAAGCCGAGGATTGTCAGCATGTGGGATACCTATCGTTCACCTTTGAACTCCCACCGGAGTCGGCGGTCCGGATGACGTTAGGGCGCGTCTTGGTGCATTAACAAGACGTTGACATGTGAGCAATACGAGCAAAACCCCAGGTCAATGGCCAGGTGGGGTGCTCGGCGCCACCGCGACGGGGATGCCGTTGAGGACGGCGGTGCCGGACAGCGGGTCGAGCAGGGTGCCGTCGAGGAGCTGGTTGACGTTGACTCCTGGGGCGGCGGACGCGACGGACGTCCGGGTGCCGGGCCGGTCGTGTCCCCATCCGTGCGGGAGGCTCACCACTCCGGCCCGGATGCCCTCGGTGATCTCCACGGGTGCGGTCAGTGCGCCGCCGGCCGCGGTGATCGTGGCGGGGGTACCGTCCGCGAGTCCGAGCCGGGCCGCGTCGGCCGGGTGCATCTGGAGGGTGCAGACATTCGAGCCGCCACCGAGCGAGGCGACGTTGTGCATCCAGCTGTTGTTGGAGCGCAGATGGCGGCGGCCGACGAGGACGAGCGAGTCGGCTCCCGGCCGGTCGGCGAGCGCGGTGCGGAGCCTCGGCAGGTCGGCGGCGATCGCCGCGGGGAGGAGCTCGATGCGCCCGCTGCGGGTGGTCAGGACCTGCGGGATGCGGGGCCGGAGCGGGCCGAGATCGATGCCGTGGGGATGGGCGAGGAGCCGGTCCAGGGTGAGGCCGCCGGGGTCGACGCCGAAGCCTTCGCCGTACGGGCCGAGGCGGAGCATCAGGTCGAGGCGGCGTTCCGGCCCGGTGCGGCCGGTGAGCGCGGCGGCGAGTTCGGCGGGGGTGCGGCCGTGCACGGGCGAAAGAGGATCGGCGACGGCCTTGGTCAGCGCCCGGTCGATGATCATGGCGTCCACGGCGGCCACGGCGGACCGGTCGGCTCCGCGCATCCCGGAGACGGCGAGGACGAGCCGGGCGAGGATCTCGCTCTCGTCGAGGAGGCCGTCGTCGAGCGGGACGGCGGGGCGGGTGTAGCGGACCTGGTTGCGTACGGCGAGTGCGTTGAACGCGAAGTCGAAATGGGCGCTCTGCGACGGCGGCGGCGGGGGCAGCACCACATGGGCGTGGCGCGAGGTCTCGTTGAGGTACGGGTCGACGCTGACCATGAAGTCCAGCCCGGCCAGGGCCCGGTCCAGACGGTCGCCGTCGGGTGCGGAGAGCACGGGGTTGGCGGCGAGGACGATCAGGGCGCGGATCCGGTCGTCCCCAGGGGTCTCGATCTCCTCGGCGAGTGCGGCGACGGGCAGTTCGCCCTTGGCCTCGGGGTGCCCGGAGACCCGGCTCGTCCAGCGTCCGAGGGCGAAGCCCTTGCCGGGGGCGGCGGGCCTGGGGGCGCGGGCGGTGGCGGAGAGCGGGAAGAGGGCGCCACCGGGGCGGTCGAGGTTGCCGGTGAGGATGTTGAGGACGTCGACGAGCCAGCTGGCGAGGGTGCCGTGCGCCACGGTGCAGCTGCCGATGCGCCCGTAGACGGCGGCGGTGGGGGCGGCGGCCAGCTCCCGGGCGATCGCACGGATGGTCGCGGCGTCCACGTCGCACGCCCCGGCGACCGCCTCGGGGGTGAACTCCCGCACGGCATCGGCTACTTCGTCGAGCCCTTCGAGATGGTCGGTGAGCGTACCGGGGTCGGTCAGCTTCTCTTCGAAGAGTACGTGGGTGAGCGCGGCGAGCAGGAGTGCGTCGGCGCCGGGTCGGATGGCGACATGCCGGTCGGCGAGGCGGGCGGTCCGGGTGCGGCGGGGGTCGACGACGGTGAGGGTGCCGCCGCGACGACGCAGCGCCTTGAGCCTGCCGGGGAAGTCGGGAGCCGTGCAGAGGCTGCCGTTGGATTCGAGCGGGTTGGCGCCGAGGAGCAGCAGATGGTCGGTGCGGTCGATGTCCGGCACCGGGATGGTGTTGGGGTCACCGAAGAGCAGTCCGCTGGAGACGTGTTTGGGCATCTGGTCGAGGGTGCTCGCGGTGAAGAGGGCCCGGGTACGGAGCGTGGCGAGCAGGGTGGACGGATAGAGCGCGCCGGCCATGGTGTGCACGTTCGGGTTGCCGAGGACGACACCGACGGACTGTTGCCCGTGCTGCTCCGTCAGTGCGGGCAGGGCTGCCGCGATCGCGTCGAACGCCTCGCTCCAACTGGCCTCCTGCAGCACGCCGTCCTTGCGGACGAGGGGGGTGCGGAGCCGGTCGGGGTCGGCGTCGAGCCCGCCGAAGGACGCGCCCTTGGGGCAGATGAAGCCCCGGCTGAAGGCGTCGTCCCGGTCGCCGCGGGCGCCGGTGACCCGTGTCCCCTCGATGGTGAGGGTGAGTCCGCAGGTGGCTTCGCACAGGGGGCAGATGCGCAGGGCGGTGCGGGACTCGCGGGAACTGCTGGAGTCGTGCGGCATGGGCCCTCCCCGGGGCGGCAACAGCGGAGACGCGGGCAAGCACGGCCGAGCATACCGACCGGTACGCATGGTGGGGAGGTGTTGTCGCGGCGATGTTGCCGGGCGGGGGATCTCGTCGGACTTCCGCGAACCGGGGTGCGGCGCGGTGCGGTGCCGTGCGGTGGGTTGCCCTGCCGTGGGGTGCCGTGCGGCGTCGGATTCAGTCCAGGACCCGGGCCAGGTACGCCTGGATCAGGACGCGGGTCTCGGCGACGATGGCGTGATCGCCCGACGGCTCGGTACGGAAGGCGAGTTGGAGGAGCGCGTCGGCGGCTTCGACGCAGACCAGGATGGTCCGGAGCAGATCTTCGTCAGGGGTGCGCCCCAGATGGCCGGAGAGCAGGTGGGTCAGCCGGTCCGCGACGCGGTGGTTGGCGTCGGAGGCCGGGTCGTCCACGGGGGCCGGAGCGCTGAAGTCGACGAGCGCGAAGCCGGGAACGGAGCGCTTCATCTCGAGGTATTCGTCGAGCACGGCGTCGATGGCGCTGCGCCAGTCGGCCGCCGGGATGGTGGCCAGGCGGCCGGTGATGCGCTCCGCGTAACTGTCCAGGTTGCGCCGGGCCAGGGCGTCGGCGAGGGCGCGCTTGTTGGAGAAGAACCGGTAGACGGATCCGATCGGGACTTCCGCGCGTGCCGCGACGGCCCGGGTGGAGAGCTGCTCGTAACCGTTCTCGTCGAGGAGTTCGGCGCAGGCGTCGAGTATCCGGGAGAGGCGTTCGGCACTGCGCTGCTGCACGGGGGCGCGGCGGAGGTTCGTATTCGCATGGGGCACGGGCTCCATGATGCCGTGGCTCTCCTCTGCGGGACGGGCGGGTGCGCACCTGCGGTCAGGCCAGCAGCAGGGTCAGTCCGCCGATGGTGTACGCGATCATCAGGGCCAGCAGGGGGAGTTGCCCCACGACGACGCGAGCGGGCGGGAAGAGGCGGACGGACCGGTCGTGGGCGGCGACGACGCCGAGGACGTACCCGATGACGATCGCGGCGACCTTGAGCGTGGCGATGCCGCCGGGGACCAGGGGCGGTTCGGGCGGGACCGGGTTGTCAAGACGTCGTCGATGACCAAACTTCCTGGACCAGCGCGTGCAGCAGGTTGAAGCTAATGCGCCGGGCACCCGGGCAATTCCGGGGCCGGGCATCCGTGCAGCTTCTCCCCCGGCATCATCAGCCACCAGGCATGGAGAAGGTTCCACATCGCCCGGGCGGCATGCGCCTGCTCATCAATCTTGAAAGACAGGACAGCAGGTAGCACGAGCCGGGCCTTGTGCCCGAACTGCCGTTTCCCCACGACCTGCTCGCTCATGAACGCGAAGCCAGCACCCACCATCGACACCCCATCCAACCTGAACAACAATGCACGAGTTTGCCTCCACACCACCCACGACCGGCACATTTACATACTCATTACCACCAGGAATCTTCGAGTAGCGATCACTGCCTCCATGCCGACGCGATACGCAGTGACCTCGCAGGGCTCCCAGCCCAGCAAGAGAGAAGTCTTCGTGTCCACGACATGTGCGGGAGAGTAGAGCATTGTTCAACTTTTGGAACCCCCTCGTGCGCTATGGACCAGAGGATTTCCGGCACGACCTCACCCCGGATCCGCGGCGCGCCACCGCCCCGCCCCGTTGACGTGCCCCGATCTGATTCCTACGGTGGCCCATAGGATTTCTTCGGCACCGGGAGCGCGGCATGGGCGGCACCAGCGGCATCGAGCAGGCGAGGAAGACGGCGGAAGCGCTTGCGCACTCCCCCGGTTTCGGCAATGAGCACAACTCCGAGGCGGTCCCGGGGGCGCTGCCGCACGGCCGTAACTCGCCGCAGCGAGCGCCCCTCGGGCTCTACGCCGAGCAGCTCAGCGGCTCGGCCTTCACCGAACCGCGCGCCCATAACCGCCGTTCATGGCTCTACCGGATCCGCCCCTCGGCCGCCCACCCGCCGTTCGTCCGGATCGACAACGGCGCGGTGCGCACCGCCCCCTTCACCGAGTCCGTCCCCGATCCGAACCGGCTGCGCTGGGACCCGCTCCCCGAGCCCGCGCCCGGTACGGACTTCCTGGCAGGCCTGTGGACCCTCGGCGGCAACGGCGACGTCACCCAGCGCACAGGCATGGCGGTGCATCTCTACCACGCCAACACGGCGATGACCGACCGGGTGTTCAGCGACTCGGACGGCGAGCTGCTGATCGTCCCTGAGCGCGGCGGCCTGCTGCTCCGTACCGAACTGGGCCTGCTGCGCGCCGACCCCGGCCACATCGCACTGATCCCCCGCGGCGTCCGCTTCCGCGTGGAACTCCTCGACGACTCCGCCCGCGGCTATGTCTGCGAGAACTACGGTCAGCCGTTCGCGCTACCCGACCTCGGACCGATCGGCGCCAACGGCCTTGCCAACGCCCGGGACTTCCTCGCCCCCGTCGCCGCGTACGAGGACGAGGACCGCCCGGTCCAGGTGATCAACAAGTTCTGCGGCAACCTCTGGTCCGCGACGTACGACCACTCGCCGCTCGATGTGGTCGCCTGGCACGGCAACCACACCCCGTACGTCTACGACCTGCACCGCTTCAATGTCATCGGTTCCATCAGCTACGACCACCCCGACCCGTCGATCTTCACTGTGCTGACCTCGCCGTCCGACACCCCCGGTCTGGCCGGTGTGGACTTCGTCGTCTTCGCGCCGCGCTGGCTGGTCGGCGAGGACACGTTCCGGCCGCCGTACTTCCACCGCAATGTGATGAGCGAGTACATGGGGCTGATCGAGGGCGCCTACGACGCGAAGACGGCCGGCAAGGGCGGCTTCGTGCCGGGCGGCGGTTCGCTCCACAACATGATGTCGGCGCACGGACCGGACCGGGAGACCTTCGACCGGGCGAGCGCTGCGGAGCTGAAGCCGCAGAAGATCGACGACGGTCTTGCCTTCATGTTCGAGACCCGCTGGCCGGTCACGGCGACCGGGCAGGCGGCAACCGCCGACCATCTGCAGCGCGGGTACGACGACGTGTGGCAGGGTCTCGAACGCAACTTCCGGCCATAGGCGAAGGCCGCCCCTTCCAGCCCCGCTCGTCGCGTCCGCAGTGTCGCAGTACGGAGAGTCCAGGTGACCCAGGTGCCTCAACTGCCCCAGACACCCCGGGTGACGGCCTTCGCCCCCGACTCGCTGGTACTGAACCGCAAACTGCCGCTGTGGTATCAGGTCTCGCAGTCCCTGCGCGCCTCCATACTCGGCCGCGCCCAGGACGCCTCGCTGCGGCTGCCGACCGAGGAACAGCTCGCCGCGCACTACGGCGTCAGCGTCCTCACGATGCGGCAGGCGCTCAAGGAGCTGGAGACGGAGGGGCTGATCAGCAGACACCGGCGGCGCGGCACCTTCATCGAGCCGCGCGCCCGGCGGGTGTCGCCGGTGCGGCTGCTCGGCTCGATCGATGCGATCGTCGCCCAGCAGTCGGGCGAGCGGACCACGGTTCTCGGCCATGGTCCGCTGGCACTGACGGGCGATCTCGTGGAGTACTTCCCGGAGTGCCCGGAGGTGGTCGGCTACCGGCGGCTGCGCTGTGACGGCGACAGCGGTGAGCCCACCAACTGGGCGGAGAACGCCGTGCATCCCGAGGTCGCGGCCCGGCTCGATGCCGCCGATCTCGAACGCTGGCCGATGACGAAGGTGCTGCGCGACCGCGTCGGCGTCCGGATCTCGAAGATCACGGACACGGTCGAGGCACGGCTCGCCGACCCGGCCACCGCCGAGCTCCTCCAGGTCCCGCTGCTCAGCCCGATCCTCTTCTACACGGGGGTGACGTACGACGAGAGCGGCCGGGTGGTGGATGTGGCGCAGATCCGGTACCGGGGTGACCGGTTCTCCTTCTCGGTGACGGTGGAAGCGCACTGACCGGCCACCCTCCCGCGTCACGCCGTTACGATGCCGGGGGCGGGCAGACGTGGCGACGGGGAGGACGACACGGTGGCAGCACGGGCGGGCGCCGGAGCCGGCGGGGACGACGACATCCCATTGCTCGACGACCTCATGCCATGGTCCGTACGACCCCTGCGCACCGGGCGCCAGTGGGTGACGGCTCCGGACACCGCTTCCCTCAAGGCCCGTTGGGCGCGGCTGGTGAGCGCCGAGGGAGCCGAGCGCGAACGGCTCTTCAGGCCCACCCGTTCCCGTAGCCCGCAGACTCCGGTCGCGGCGTTGCCCGGACAGTCCGGCTCCACCGCCCGGTTCGCCCGGGAGTCCGGCCCGTGCCCCGAGCCGGTACGGATCCTGCACGGCCCGTTCGACGAGCAGTGGCTGATCCCCGACCACCGGCTGATAGACGCCGCCCGCCCGGAGCTGTGGCGGGTCGCCGACGGCCACCAGCTCTTCGCCGTCGAGCACGGGTACGTCCCGCAGGACGCCGGTCCCGCCCTGTCCGTGACGGCACTGCTGCCCGACGGCCACTCCCCGGCGGGCCGCCCCGGCCGGATCCGGCCGCTCTACCGGCGGCCCGGTGGACTGGAACCCAATCTGGCGCCCGCTCTGCTCGGGCTGCTGCGTGCCCGGCACGGGGACACGGTCACCGCGGAGTCCGTGCTGGCGTGGATCGTCACGGCGGCCCGCCACTCTCCCGCCGGGTGTGTCGTACCGCTGCCCGCCGACACCGCACGCTGGTGGGCCGGGGTGGAGCTGGGCCTGGAGCTGCTGCGGCTGCAGCTGCGCGGTGCCCGTGGCGGGGAGCGCCCCCGGCTGCCCGGCGGGCGGCGCCCCTATGTGCGGGCCGCGGTACCGGCCGCGCCGGGCACGCTGGAGTACGACCCCGGTGACGAGGCGCTCCTGCTGGGTACCGGACGCATTTCGCCGGTACCGGCGGGGGCCTGGGAGTTCCGGGTGGGCGGGGTGCGGATGCTGGAGCTGTGGTTCGAGCGGCGGGCCTCGTCGGACGGGGCGGACGGGCTGGAGGCGATACGGCCCCGGGGCTGGCCCCAGGAGTGGACCTCGGAGCTGCTGGAACTGATCACCGTGCTGGCACTGATCACCGAACTCCGGCCCCGGCAGCTGGCGTTGACCGACGGCCCGCAGCTCACCACCGGTGAACTGCGGGCGGCCGGTGTCCTGCCGGTCGCGGCGACGGCCCGCCGGCCCGCGTCGGTGCTCGACCATCAGGAGGAGGGGCCGGACGGGCAGTTCGCGCTGCTGTGACGGCATCGGGGCGCATGCGCGCTACCGGTCGAACGAGTCCAGTACCCGGTGCAGCGCCCGGTCGAAGACGCCGTCCAGATCGATCGGCCCGGGGTCCTCGGCGAATCCCGCCGCCATCCGCGGATACTTCCCGGTCGCGATCTGGCTGATCAGATAGCCGGTGCGCGCGGCGTGCTCCTGTTCCTCGGACCAGGGCAGCGACCGACTGCGCTCCGCCGTGGCGATCTCGTTGGCCACATAGGTGGTCACCACGCCGTTGACCATGGCGATGAGTTCCATCTTCTCGCCGAACCGTGCGTCGACCCCGTCCAGGCAGCTGAGTGTGTACTCCAGATACCGCAGCGCGTTCGGGCTGAAGCCGTACACGGGTGACATGAGCCGCGGCACCCAGGTGTGGCGGTGCATCATCTCGCGGGCCTGATGGGCCAGCGCGATGAGATCGGCGCGCCAGTCGCCGGACGGCTCCGGGAACTCGTACCCGCCGCTGACCGCGTCGAGCATCAGCTCGTACAGGTCCTCCTTGCGGGGCACGTAGTTGTAGAGCGACATCGTGCCGCAGCCGAGCTCCGACGCGACCTTCCGCATGGACACCGCGTCGAAGCCCTCCGCATCGGCGATACGGACGGCGGCTGCCGCGATGTCGGCGCGGCTGAACGCGGGCCTGGGGCCACGGCCCGCACGCTCGGGGCGCGCCCAGATCACTTCGGGTACAGCGGGTCGCCCCACCATCGATCATCACCTCGTTCACCATCCTAGTTACGTACACCGTACGTAGTGCGATACGGTGGGCCGCATGACAACTACGTACGCTGTACTTAGTGAAGGTCTGGAGAAGCACTACGGCGATGTCCATGCGCTGCGCGGGCTCGATCTCGCTGTCGCCGAGGGCGCCGTCTGCGGAGTGTTGGGGCCGAACGGCGCGGGCAAGACCACCGCCGTCCGGGTGCTCACCACGTTGACCGCCCCGGACAGCGGCAGCGCCAGGGTCGCGGGGCACGACGTGGTGCGCGAGGCGGCCTCGGTACGCGCGGCGATCGGCGTCACCGGGCAGAACGCCTCGGTCGACGGCGAGCTCACCGGCCGGCAGAACCTGCGGCTCTTCGCCAAGCTCCTACGGTTCCGCGGCGAGGCCGCGCGCATCCGCGCCGACGAACTCCTGGAACGCTTCGAGCTGACCGACGCCGCGGACCGCCCGGCCCGCACGTACTCGGGCGGCATGCACCGCCGCCTCGACCTCGCCGCCAGCCTGCTGACCCGGCCGAGGGTGCTCTTCCTGGACGAGCCGACCACCGGACTCGACCCGCACAGCCGCAACCAGATCTGGGCGGCGGTACGCGAACTGGCCGGCCGGGGCACGACCGTCCTGCTCACCACGCAGTATCTGGAGGAGGCCGATCAGCTGGCCGACGACATCGTGCTGATCGACCGGGGCCGGACCGCCCACCGCGGCACCCCCGCCGAGCTGAAGGCCCTCATCGGTTCGTACGCCGAGGTGGTCGTCCCCCAGGCATCGGCGCTCATCCCGGCAGCGGCCGTCCTCGACCAGCTCACCGGCGCCGAACCGGTGCTCGACCATGAGCGCCGCACCGTGGGCGCCGTCGCGACCGACGCCACGCTCACCCTCCCCCGTATCGTCCGCGAACTCGACGCGGCCGGCGTACCGCTGATCGATGCGAGCCTGCGCCCGCCGACGCTCGACGAGGTCTTCCTCCGCCTGACCGGCCGCGGCGACGGCCGCACCTCCCCGCCCCTGAAGGAGACGGCAGCATGAGCAGCACCGTACTGGCCCATGAGCAGCGCACCGGACCCGCCACGAGCACCCCGATCGCCGACAGCCTGGCCGTGCTGGGCCGCCATCTGCAGCGGATCAAAGCAGCCCCGGGGGTGGTGATCCTGACCCAGACCATGCCGATCACGATGCTGCTGTTCTTCGGCTACGTGTTCGGCAGCGCCCTGGCCATGCCCGGCCAGGAGTACCGCGCGTTCCTGGTGCCGGGTCTGCTCGCGTCGACGGCGGCCAACGGCATCATGACCGGGATGTTCCAGTCCGCGCAGGACTGCCACCGCGGGGTGATGGACCGGTTCCGCACACTGCCGATGAGCCGGCCCGCCGTACCCTTCGGCCAGACCGCCGCCGATCTGCTGACCACGGCCATCGGCATGGTCCCGCTGATCCTGGTCGGACTCGCGGTCGGCTGGCGGATCGAGGGCGGCCCGCTCGCCGCTCTCGGCGCCTTCGGGCTGCTGCTGCTCCTCCGGTTCGCCACCTCGTGGATGGGCTGCTGGCTGGGCCTGCTGATCCGCAACGAGGAGGCGGCCGGCCAACTGGGCAGTGCCACTTTCGTCCTGCCGCTGCTGTCCAGTGCGTACATCCCGACCGACAACCTGCCGGGCTGGCTGCGGACGGTCGCGGAGTGGAACCCGATCAGCGCCATGGCCGCCGCCACCCGCGACCTGTTCGGCAACGCATCACCGCCCGCCGACGCCGCCTGGCCGGTCACCCACCCGGTGGCGGGCACACTCGCCTGGTCGGCGGTGCTGCTCGCGGTCTTCGTACCGCTGGCCGTACGGCGCCATGCGCGCGGCGGCGAGTGACCCGGGCCGGCTCCGGCGGCCCTGAGCGCCGTTCCCGCCGCCGGGCAGGCGTCACCCGGTGCCGTGGCACCGGGGCATGCTGCGCACCCGCCCCGGCGCCCGCCCGCTACTTCTGCGGTGTCAGCTCCGGTCCCAGCGAGGAGAACTTCTCGTGCGAGACGACCCGCTTCGGCGGCCAGGTGATGTTGTTCGGCGGCCACTTCTGTCCGGTCTTCTTCAGGAACCAGGCCGGCGGCTCGTACATCGGCGGCTCATAGCCTTCCGGCAGCGCCGTCTTCCACTCCAGCCCCTTGGTGCGTTCCGCGAACTCGGCCTTGATCGCCTTCAGCCGCTCCGGCTGCGTGATCAGATCGACCGCGGTCGCCGCCAGATACTTCGCCGCCGCGAGCACCGCCCCCTGACCGGGAGCGGCGGCCGCGCACGCGGCCGTGGACCAGGTGTGCATCTTGGTGCCGATCGGGGCCAGGGCCGCGCCCATCGACACGGTCGGCACATTCCAGCTGATGTCCGCGACATCGGTCGAACCGCCGCCCATGAAGACCGGGTTGGGCGGGGTGAGCGCGCCGACCTTGTCGTGCATGCCGGCGGCCGGCAGTCCGAGTGACTCCTGGAGTTCCTTCGCCAACGCGTGCGCCTCGTCGGTGAACGCGGGCGGACCGATCTGCGTCATGTTCTCGTGCAGCAGTTCGGCGAAGGACTTCGACGGCAGCTGGTTCCAGCAGGCCGAGGTGATCCGGTGTCCGACCGTGGTCTGGCTGGCCTTCGCCGCCGCTTCGGAGACCGCGATCACCTTGTCGAGCAGCACCTGGACGCGGGCCGGGCTGCCTTCGCGTACGTAGTACGAGATCTCGGCGATCTCCGGGGTGACATTGGGGATGTCACCACCGTTGTTGATCACCCAGTGGAGCCGGCCCGACGGGGCGAGGTTCTCCTCGCGCAGGAACTCCGACATCGTCGCCATCATCACGGCGGCGTCCAGCGCGCTCTTGTTGCCGAGCGGGGTGCCGCCGTGTCCGGCGACCCCGAGGAAGGTGAACGTCACTGCCGTCATCGCGGTGGTGGTGCCCCAGCCGGTGGCGTTGGCCGTGGACGGATGCCAGTCCAGGAAGGCGTCCAGGCCGTCGTACACGCCCTTGCTGACCGCGTACGTCTTGCCGATCAGTGCCTCCTCGGCCGTCGAGCCGAAGAACTTCACGGTGACCGGAAGCCGGTGCTTCGTCGCGGCCTGGGCGACGGCTGCCGCGGCGGCCGCCGCGGCCGTTCCCAGCGCACTGTGACCGCAACCGTGTCCGGGGCCGTAACCGGGCGCGAACGGGTCGTGGATGTACTCGCGCGGGTCGTGGTGGCCGACCCCCTTGTTCTGCGAGAGGCCGGGCAGCGCGTCGTACTCCCCGCTGAAGCCGAGGACCGGGCCGCCGCTGCCGTGGCGGAACGTGGCGGTGAACGCGGTCGGGAAGCCCGCGGTGCCGAACTCGACGTCGAAGCCCGCCTTCTCCAGGAATCCGGCCTCGGCCAGTGAGGAGTTCCACTCGCGCAGGCTGAGCTCGGCGTGGTCCCAGATCTCCGCGTTGAGCCCGGTGATCCGACCGCTGTTGCCATCGATCCAGCCCATCGCCGCCTGCTTGGCCGGGCTGTCCTGCGCCAGCCCCTTCGGCGCCTCGTAACCGTCGTCCGTCGTGGCGTCGGCCGCCTCGGAGGCCGCGGCCATCGCCGGGTCGGCGTCGGCCGCCATCACTGCGGTGGTCACCCCTGCCGCGCCGAGCATCTGCATGATCCGTCTCCGGCTGAGGACCGGACCGGCCGCCATGGCCGCTTCGTGCGCGTGCTCGTGCTGATCGTGCAGGTCACACATGTACGCCTCCGGGGGTGAGGTGCCGTGTACGTGCCAAACGATCAGCACCCTGGCCCTGGAAGTTTTCGACGTCAACATCTCGTGATGAAAAAGTTGTTACGTACACGGGCCCCCACGCACCCCCATCCGCCCGTACGACGCACGGCGGGTGTGGCACCGGCGCGGCGAACAGGCGCCGAGGCTCATGGAGTTGACAGGCGATCCAGGCATGGGCGCACCGTGCTGCCACCGATCACGATGCCGGGACGGGGCGGCACCGTGGGCGGAAGCCGGGGATGGGGACCGAACCGGCGCTCGGCGAGCACACCGAAGCGCTGCTGCGGGCCGCGGGGATGACGGACGAGCAGGGAGCAGCGCTGCGCCGGGACGGTGTGATCGCCTGAGCGGCCCGAGCGGTGGGCCGGATCAGTCAGGGGCCGGATCGGTGGTGACGGGCCGTCGGGTCAGTGGCGGCCACCGAAGAGCGAGCGTCGCAGTCGCCGCAGCGGCGCGAAGAGCGAGACACGCGCGCTCTTGCTCCGGCGGGTGTGCGCGGCGTCGCGCGAGGTGAGCTCGAGCATCAGCATCGTCGCTTCCGCGGTCTCGCGCTGCGGGACGGCGGGACCGCCGAGCACTGCGAGATGGCGGTCGAGGCGCGAACTGGTCGCACTGCTCCCACATGTGATGGCAGGCACACGCGGCCTGCTGCGCATCGCTATCTGTTCCATGTCACTCCCCACCCGTACGAGGGCACCCGGCCCGGGCAGGTTAACCCTATCCCCCCACTATGACACTCGTGTATCCCGGTCGTCGGATTGAGCACACACATACGGAGGTTGACGATCGGGTCCATAATTCGCTCCATTCCAGGGCGAGTTGGACAGATCGGGAGCGGTTGCACCGCAGCGGCGGATTGTTGCGCAAGGGGGTCTGGAACGGGCCGGTCTGAGCTAGCGTGGAGAGGTTTCCGCCGTGCTGCCGCCACTCCTGCGGATGGGGGATCACCGTGAGCGAAGTGCCGGGCGACGACCGACTGATCGCGGGCCGCTACCGCCTGCTGGGGCCCCTCGGCCAGGGCGGGATGGGGGTCGTGTGGCGGGCGCGCGACGAGGTGCTGGGGCGCGAGGTCGCCGTGAAGGAGGTCCGCGCTCCGTCGGGGCTCGCCTCCTCCGACGTACAAAGGCTGTACGCGCGCCTGGAGCGGGAGGCGTGGGCGGCGGCCCGGGTCTCGCACCGCAATGTGGTGACCGTCTACGACGTGGCGACCGAGGACTCCCGCCCGTGGATCGTGATGGAGCTGATCCGGGGGCTCGCGCTCTCCGAAGTGCTGGACGCCGAGGGGCCGATGACCCCTCAGCGCGCCGCGCGCGTCGGCGCGGAGGTGCTGGCCGCGCTGCGCAGCGCCCATGCCTCCGGGGTGCTGCACCGTGATGTGAAGCCCGGCAATGTGCTCCTCGCCAACGACGGGCGGGTGGTGCTGACGGACTTCGGTATCGCCATGGTCGAGGGGACGTCCGCGCTCACCATGACGGGCGAGCTGATCGGGTCGCCGGAGTTCCTCGCGCCGGAGCGCGCGCTGGGGCGCACGCCGGGGCCCGAGTCGGATCTGTGGTCGCTCGGAGTGCTTCTGTACGCCGCGACCGAGGGCAATTCGCCGTTCCGTCAGAGCACACCGCTCAACACCCTCCGGGCGGTGGTCGACGAAGAGCTGCCGCCGCCCCGGCGGGCCGGCCCGCTCGGCCCGGTCGTCGAGGGGCTGTTGCGCAAGGATCCCGCCGAGCGGCTCTCCGCCGAACAGGCCGAGCACCAGCTGCGCATCATCGCGGCGGGCGGGGCGCTGCGCACCACCGGGGCGGGTACGCCGGATCCGTACGGTCCGACGACGACGGCCGGCACCATCACACCCCGGGCACCTCTTCCCGCACCCCTGCCGCCCTCCCCGGACCTGTCCACGACGGCCGAAGTCGCCCCCGCCGGGCCGCCGCGCCGGGCGGTCGCGCTGCTCGCCGTGGGCGTGGCGGTGCTGCTGCTGGCGGTCGGCGGGATCATCTGGACGCTCGCGGACCGGGGCGGCGACGGCGACACGGGAGGTGCCACGGGAAGCGGCCCGGGTGCGACCAGCAGCGCTCCGCACACGACGCCCGGCGCGCAGGAGGCGCCCGGACCCGCCGGAGCGCAGGGCGGCAGCAGCTCCACCGGCGACGGCGACACCGCGGGCAAGGCCGTAGGCGGCGGGAGCAGCCACAGCAGTACGAGCAAGCCGCCGCCGCAGACCGTGACGGTGTATCTCACCTCGGTGCGCGGCAGTTACGAGGGCAGCTGTCCTCCCCCGCACGCATCGGCGCCTGCGGTCGAGGCGACCGTCACGGTGGGGCGTACGCCGGCGGAGGTCGAGTACCGGTGGGTGCTGAAGGACGGCACGAGTTCCGACCCCGGCTGGCAGTCGCTGTCCTTCGGTTCCGGCGACGGGCGCGCGAAGCAGCTGTCGCACACGGAACTGACGTACCAACAGGACACCACGTACCACGGAACGATCACGCTGGAGGTCAGGAGTCCGGTGGTGGTCACCTCGAACGGGGTGGAGTTCTCGGTGACCTGCCGGACGGAGACCCCGTCGAGCGGGGTCTCCTACCCGGCGGAGGACTGACCCGGGCGGTCCGCCCGGGTCAGGCGGCGGAGCTGAAGGCGGGCAGGTAGCCGCCCGACTGTCCGGCGGCGGTGGGGTGGTACGACTCACCGATGTCGAGCCAGTTGACGCTGTGCAGCCATGCGCTTCCCGAGCAGATCTCGTGCCCGGCGAACCTCCCGGCGACATCGCTGAAGGTGAAGCCGTGGTCGGCAGCACGCTTGGCGGTTGCCGCGTTGAGGTAGTCGGACGCGCTGTTGATGGCGGAGCGCTCGGTCTCGCTCAGACCGGCGATGCAACTGCCGCCGAGCTTGTAGAAGCGGGGGTAGCCGAGGACGACGACACGGGCGGACGGCGCCTTGGACCTGATCGCCGTGTACACCGAGTCGAGCTTGCCGGGCAGGGTGGTGTCGACGTAGCTGCGGGCTGTGGCGATCCGGCTGAGGCAGGTGGACTCCGACTGGAGCACACAGGTGGTCATGACATCGGCGAAGCCTGCGTCATTGCCGCCGATGGAGATCGAGACGAGGTCGGTCGAGGAGCTGAGCGGGGAGAGCTGTCCAGCCGTCACATCGTCGGTGCGGGCACCCGAGCAGGCGGTGAAGGCGAACGACGAGGGCGAGTTGGCGTTCGCCCAGAGGGCGGGGTAGGCCTTGGTGCTGCGCTTGCAGTCACCACTGGCACTGTCGTAGCTGCCGGACCCGACCCCCGAGGAGTACGAGTCGCCGAGGGCGACGTAGTCGACGGCCTGGACGGACGATGCGGCGTTCGCGGTGGCTGCCCCGGTCAGGGCGAGTACGGCACCTAGCAGAAGCGAGGACGAGAACGCCACAAGTCTGGACATTTTCATGGAACCTCCCTTGGACCGAACTGGCAGGATCTCTGCCTACTCAGTGGTAGCAGCAGCACCGCCGGTCCGGAAGTGTCCATGCCAAGTCGATCGGATGAGCGCTTCCTGACGGCCTCCTGAGGTCCCGTCACACCGGAATCCGGCATTCTGTGCACCGGTGGACAAAGCCGCTGCCGCGGAGTGAACGGCCCATGTGCGGGCCGGTTGACGGGAGGTGGCGAAACCTGGGTGCGCCGGGTGCCGCCGTGCCGGATCATGGGCGCCATGTCTGCCAACCCTGAGGACGCTCTGCCGATCCGGCTCACCGTCGACGACAGCGACTCCCCTGCCGACGTCGTCGACGCGCTGTTCCTCGGCCGCTTCGCGACGGGCGAGCAGCCGTACTCGCACAGTTCGTCCCTCGACCGGGTGAAGTCAGGGGCGACGCTGCTGCCCCCCGCCGCCAAGGTGCTGCGCGCAGCCCGCGACGACGACCGCAGCGCCACACTCGCCGAGGGCGACGGCTGGACACTTCTCATCTCGCGGTGGAACCGCGGCGCCGACGTCACCGTCACCGCGACCACCCCCGAGCTGGCGCAGCAGATCCTCGACCAGGCGACGGACGGCGCCCAGGACGAACCGGAACCGCAGCCCGAGAACGTGACGATGGGCTTCTGGTACGTCTCCCCACGCCGCGGCCCGCACCGCACCACCCGGCAGATCGCCGCCGGCACCTGGGACGAGGTGCGCAACAACTACACGGCACCGGTGTCCGATGCCATGGACCGGCTGATGAAGGTGACCCCGGACGACATCGCGGGCCGGCTGCTCCTGCTGCACGGGCCGCCCGGCACCGGCAAGACATCGGCGCTGCGCACGCTGGCTCGGTCCTGGCGGGACTGGTGCCAGGTCGACTGCGTACTCGATCCGGAGCGGCTCTTCAACGACGTCGGATATCTCATGGACATCGCGATCGGCGAGGACGACGGTACGACGAAGGGCCGGTGGCGGCTGCTGCTCCTGGAGGACTGCGACGAACTGATCCGCGGCGAGGCCAAGCACACGGCGGGCCAGGCGCTGTCCCGGCTGCTGAACCTCACCGACGGGCTGCTGGGCCAGGGCCGCAACGTGCTGGTGGGGGTGACGACCAATGAGGACCTGGAACGGCTCCACCCGGCGGTGGTCAGGCCCGGCCGCTGCCTGGCCCGGATCGAGGTCGGCCCACTGAGCCGCCGGGAGGCAGTGGCCTGGCTGGGTACGGAGGAGGGACTCGGCCGGGAGGGCGCGACGCTGGCCGAGCTGTACGCACTGCGGCGCGGCACCGGGCCGGCATCGGTTCCGAAGCAGGACGCGGGGGCGGACGCGGGACTGTACCTCTGAGGTGTTGTCCACGATCGCCGGACAGGCTTGAAATCAGGCCCGTCCGGCAGTCTGGGACAGCCCTTGAGCCCCCCGGCGTCCGGGAACATCCTTCGAGCCCGTCCGGCGCTCGATGACGGAACGGCTACCGGAACGCCGCTCTTCCCCCTGTCACCCCTCGTACGCCACCCGCACCGCATCCTCCACGAGCGACGCCGCCCGGGCGCGGGAAAGCCCGAGCCGCCTCGCCTGCTCCGCGTACTCCCGTGCCGCAGCAGCCGCCTTGCGGTCCGCCGTATCGCCCGCGGCGGCGATGAACGTACCGTTGCGCCCGCGCGTCTCGATCACCCCGTCCGACTCCAGCGCCCGGTACGCCTTGGCGACGGTGTTCGCGGCGAGGCCGAGCTCCTCGGCGAAGCCGCGTACGGTCGGAAGTCTGTAGCCGACGGGCAGTTCGCCGGACCGGGCCAGTTCGGAGATCTGCGTGCGCAGTTGCTCGTACGGGGCGGTGCCGGCGTCCGGATCAATGGCGATCTTCAAGGTCACGAACCGATTCTCCCCCACCGCCGGAAATTGGGAGGCGACCGGGCCGGACCGCCGCGTACCGTCCGGCGCATGACCGTCATCGTGCGCGACTTCCTGCCCACCGACGCCGAGGCCTGGGTACGGGTGCGGCGAGCCGCACTCCCGTACATGGTGACCACGCCCGAGCAGGTCGTCTTCGAGCAGGCGACCGCCCACCCCGACAAGCGGTACCGGCTGCTGATCGCCGAGGAGGACGGAGAGATCATCGGCACCGCGCAGGTCGGTATCGCCTATGACAGCCCGGAACCCGGCCAGGGATTCTGCAATCCCTACACACTCCCCCGCCGGACGGGCCGCGGGGCGGGCTCGCTGCTGGTGCGCACCGCCGAGGAGTATCTGGCCGGTGCGGGGGCCGTCGCCGTCTACACCTGGGTGCTCGACGAACCGGCGAACCGGGTCTTCGCCGAGAAGCGCGGCTATACACCGAGCCGCCCGGCGCACTTCCTCCATCTCGACCTGGCGCACGGCACCCTGCCGTCCCGTCAGGAGCTCCCGGCCGGTGTGGAGCTGCGTACGGCCGCCGACTTCGCCGACGACCCGAGGCCGCTGTTCGAGGCGGACGCCGAGTCCACGGCGGACGAGCCGAGCGACACCCCGGCCGAGCTCGCGGACTACGAGGACTGGCTGCAGCACACGTGGAACAACCCCGGTCTCGACCGGGAGCTCACCTCGGTCGCGGTGGTGGACGACCAGGTGGCGGCGTTCAGCGCGGCGAACACCGACGGTCTGACCCGCTACTGGTCGGGGATGACGGGCACTCGCAGGGCGTACCGCAACCGGGGCCTGGCAAAGCTCGCCAAGAACGACTCTCTGCACCGGGCACGCGCGGCCGGCTACACGGACGCGTACACCGGCAATGACGCGGACAACGGCCCGATGCTGGCGATCAACACATGGTTCGGCTACGGGATCTGCGCCACGGAGGTACGGCATGTACGCAAGCTCGGTTGAGGTCGCTCTGGTCAAGGCGGGCCGGACGAAGATCCGCTACCCGGCGGACGTCGTCCGCGACGACGGCACCCGGGTGACGGTGACGGCCCCGTGGGCCGCGCCGGGCGTGCGCGACTTCGGCTTCGTACGGTTCGAGCCGGGCGATGTCTTCACCGAGCACTACTGGCGCGACCGGTGGTTCGCGGTGAAGGAGGTCCGTACCGGCGGGGGGACACTGAAGGGCTGGTACTGCGACATCACCCGGCCTGCCGTGCTGCGCGACGGGGAACTGCTCGTGGAGGACCTGGATCTCGACCTGTGGGTGTCGGCGGACGGCTCCTCCGTACTGCGACTGGACGAGGACGAGTTCGAGGAGAGCGGCCTGGCCGCACGTGATCCGGCGGCTGCGGATGCCGCCCGTCAGGCGCTGGACGAGCTGGAACGCCTGGCCCTGGCGGGCGGGCTCGCGGAGCTGCTGGCCCCGCCGAGCCCGTCCGGCGACACCCCCTGACGCACCACCAGCTCCACCTCGAACCCCGCCGCGTCCTCCAGATACGCGGCACAGTGCCCTTCGCCGCCCGCATACGGATGGCGGTCCGGGAACATCAGTCGCCAGCCGTGGTCCGGGGCCCGCGCCGCCAATGCGTCCAGCGTGGCCCGGTCCCGGACATGGAACGCCAGATGGTTCAGACCCGGGCGGTGCCGGTCGTGCGGCCCCGGGGTCGGATCGGCCGACTGCTCGATCACCAGATAGCTGTCGCCGCGCCGCCAGCTGCGGCCGCGCTCCCAGCTCTGGTACGGCACATGGCCCAGCTCGCCGAGCAGCCAGCCCCACCTCGCCTCGGCCGCCGCCAGGTCGGGCACCCACAGCTCGATGTGATGCACCCCGCCGGTGCGGGCCCCGGCCGACGGCAGCGGGACCGCGCGGCGGATGCCCTGCGGCTGGTACGCCACGGTGTCGCCGTCCTCGTGCCAGTGGATCAGAAAGCGCTCCCCCGCACGGTATCCGTCCAGCCCCGCACGGCAGTACGCGACGATGTCGTCGGGCAGGGCGTCCAGCGGGAACCAGGCGAGTCCGGAGCACTTCTCCGGTTCACGGTTGTACGGCGGACGGTCCGGGTCGTACTCCGCCTCGAAGAACCAGCCGGTCCGGGGGGCGCCGCCGGGACCGCGGTGCTGCATGACCAGCGCGACCCGCAGCTCGTCCGGGTCCAGTTCGACACCGATCTCCTCGGCGGCCTCGCGGATCATCGCCTCGCGGACGTCCTCGCCGTCCTCCACATGTCCGGACGGGCCGTTGAACAGTCCGTCCGCGTACCCCGTGCCGGAGCGGCGGGCGAGCAGGACGTCGGAGCCGCGGCGGAGGATCAGATGCACGTCGACGACCTCGGTGTGCCGGTGCGGCGGTTCGGCGCGGGCCAGCAGGGCGTAGCGGTCGTCGTCGACGTGCTTGCCCCACAGGTCCGGGTCGTCGGAGAGCCGCTCATGGTGGATGCGCTCGGTGAACGGGGCGAGGAGTCCGGTCAGCTGCTCGGCGGAGAGACCCACCCCGCCCCACACCCCTTCGATCATCAGCAGCCGCCCGCCGGGCCGGAGCAGTCCGAACCAGTGGCGCAGGACCGCCGCGGGGTCGGGCAGCAGCCACACCACATGGCGGACCATGACCACGTCGAACTGCTGCTTCCCGACCGGCGGTCGGGCCGCATCCCCGACCAGCGCCTCGGCGCCCGTCCCGGCGAGCTTGGCCCGCGCCCGCTCGACCATGCGCGGCGACCGGTCGACGGCAGTGACCCGGTGGCCCTGCCCGGCGACGAGCAGGGCCAGACTTCCGGTGCCGCATCCCAGGTCGAGCACATCGGAACGCTCGCCGGGCAGCCAGCTCTCCAGCCGCCGCGCCCATGCGTGCCGGACCACCGGATCGAGCAGCCCGTGGTCGGGCTCCTCGTCGAAGGAGTCGGCGGCGGAGTCCCAGTCGATCGTCGTCATACGCCGATCGTCCCAGCCACCACCGACACAGTCGATCAGCAGACCGACCGCTCGCGGTGGCGGATGGGGGTGCACGCGCTGTCCGCGCGCCGCTCCACCGGCTCGCCCGCGTACGGCTGACGGCGCGGAGCGCAGGCGCCGGGCGGTGTCTTCCTCGAACGAAGAGTCCCACGCCCGCACGGGCACGCGGTGGGCACCCGTCGAGGGCGGGGCGCGGCGGATGCCGGTCGGGTGCCGGTCACCCGTTCGTCGCCTGAATCGCGCCGCCGGGCGAATGTGCCGTCGATGATGTCCACGGAGAGGTGTCCGTTTCCGGGACACCCGCGTCGCTGCCGTCGGCCCGGCGGGTTGATGAGCATCTGTTCACTGCGGCCGCTGATCGCCGTCTGGAGGCCGGTATGGGGAAGGTTCTCGGTGATGTGCTGGGGTACGCGGCCGGTGTCATGATCAGTCCGCTCCCGATCATCGCGATGATCCTCGTCCTGGCAACACCTCGGGGACGTCTCGGCGGATCGGTGTTCGCCATCGGCTGGGTGGTGGGGCTGTCGGCCCTGGGGGCGGTGATGCTGGCAATCGGCGGGCCGGGAGGCGCATCCGCCGACGGACAGCCTGCCACCTGGGTGGGAGGTCTCAAGCTCGGCTTGGGAGTGCTGCTCGCCTTGTTCGGTGTCCGGCTGTGGCACCGGCGCCCCAGGGGTGTCTCGCAGGTGGAGCTGCCGAAGTGGATGGGCGCGATCGACCGCTTCACCCCCGTGAAGATCCTCGGACTTGCGCTCTTGCTGTCGGCAGCCAATGTCAAGAATGCCGCGTTCACCGTCGCCGCGAGTGCCTCGATCAGCTCTTCAGGAATTCCTGTCGGGGAGCAGATCGCGGCGTTGGCAGTGTTCGTGGTCATCGCATCCCTCGGGGTGCTGGCTCCGCTGGCGGTCTTCCTGGTCGCGGGCGAGCGAGCCAGGAGCACGCTCAGCGGCTGGAAGAACTGGGCCGCACAGCACAACACCGCCGTGATGGCGGTGCTGTGCTTCGTGATCGGGCTGAAGCTGCTCGGGGACGGCATCGCCGTCCTCGCCGCTTGACTGTCGGGGATGCGCCTCGAGCAGGTTCGCGCGCGTGAAGTCACGCCCCTGTTGCCCTACTCGCCCCCGGCTTCGTCGCGGTGGTGGCCCGGGTCGAGCACTTCGTCGGCGCTGCGGGGTCCGGTGCGCGCGATCCTGACCGCGCACTGTCTGCCCCACCACTGCCGGCCGAGCGGAGGAGCCCGTTTGCCGAGGCGGAAAGCGACCTCGAATCGGAAACCCGAGTGATCTTTGCAGCGAACGAGGCCGAGGCATGACGAGAGGAGTCAGGGCCGCCCGGGTGGCTCCCGGGAGCCGGGCCGGGAGCCACCCAGCACAGCGTCGGACGGTCTCCCCCGGACGACCCATGCCGCATCGAAGCTGCTGACAGGGGCCCACGGGCGGGCTTTCCTGAGCCCCTTCTTAGACGCTCCTTAAGCCCGCCATAACGATCGCCGAGTACCCCTTCCAGCAGCCTTTTCCGGGTCGGCGGGCGGCTAGCTTCTCCTGCACGCAGACGTGAACCGCCGAAGGAGAAACACACCATGACCGTGATCAGGACCGCTCGCCGCAAGGCCGCCGCAATCGTCGCGCTCGGTGTGGCGCCGCTCGCGCTGACCGGTCTGTCCGCGGCTCCGGCCGCCGCACATGGCTCGCTGACGGATCCGGTCAGCCGGGTCTCCGCCTGCTTCGCGGAGGGGCCCGAAAATCCGAAGTCGGCGGCGTGCGTGGCCGCGGTCGCGGCGGGCGGGACGCAGGCGCTGTACGACTGGAACGGGGTCAACATCGCCAATGCGGCAGGAAATCACCGGCAGTTGATTCCGGACGGCAAGCTGTGCAGCGCGGGCAACGACAAGTTCAAAGGGCTCGACCTGCCGCGCGCCGACTGGCCGTCGACCAAGATGGCGGCGGGCAGCCACACTTTCCGCTTCCGGGCCACCGCACCGCACAAGGGCTCGTTCGAGCTGTATCTCACCAAGGCCGGTTACGACCCGACGAAGCCCCTGAAGTGGTCGGATCTGGAGTCCGAGCCGTTCGCCACGGCCGCCGACCCGAAGCTGGAGAACGGATCGTATGTGTTCGACGGCACCGTGCCGAAGCGTTCGGGACGGCAGCTGATCTACACCGTCTGGCAGCGCTCGGACTCCCCCGAGGCGTTCTACGCCTGCTCCGATGTGGTCTTCGGGGGCACCGACGGCGGTGCCGGCGGCAGTGGTTCGGTGGGCGCGGTCCCCGCGCCGACCGCGTCCGCGCCGTCCGAGCAGGAGATCGCCGGGGGCGCCGGCAAGTCGTCCGTGGAGCACGGCGGTCATGGTGACGACGATGCCGGCACGGGCGCGGAGGTCACCCAGGCGGCTCCGGCCGCCGAGGCGTCGGCCGGCCCGTCCGAGGCGAACGCACCCGAGCCGGACAGCGCCACCGGCCCCGCCCCGGCGGGCGAGAGCCTCGCCGAGACGGGTGGCGACGGCAGTACCCCGTACCTTGCGATCGGCGGTGCGGCCGCGCTCGCCGTCGGTGCGGCCGCCATGTTCGCCTCGGTCCGTCGCCGGGCCGGTGAAGCGGCCCGGCGCGGACACTGAGAGGCGGTTCGGGCCTGGCCTAACCGATGACGGAGGCGCAGGTGGTCGGGGTGGCGTGCGCCGGGTCCAGGGCGTTCGCCACCTCGTGGTAGGCGATCAGGTCCACGGTCCCGATCGCCACATGCTCGGACAGGTCGACCGGGCACAGGTCCTGGAGCAGGACGTTGCGTACGTTCGGCCCGTTCAGGTACTGCGTGCGGTAGGGGGTCACGACCTCGTCGTACCTGGTCGCGATGACCGTGTACCGCACCCCGGGCACGGTGTCGCCGCCCGCGTTGAGCTTGGTGATGAAGGGGGATCCGGCCATCTGGTCGGCGAGGCCGGGCGTGTGGGCGTTCAGCAGGTCCTCGGCACCCGGGAAGTACGGCAGCAGGTTGGTCAGCCCGAGGAGGGTGGTGCCGTGGTTGTCGGGGGCGAGTCCGATCAGGGCGTTCACCTTGGCGGCGCCACTGAGGAACTTCAGGTAGTAGTTGGGCATCATGCCGCCCTGGGAGTGGCCGACGATGTCGGCCTTGGGCGCTCCGGTGGCGGCGAGCACCTGGTCGACGAAGGTGGCGAGCTGCCCGGCCGATTTGTCGATCGGGCCGAGGCCGTTGAAGAACGGCACGCCGGGCAGCTGCCCGTAGTCGAGCGAGTAGACGCAGTAGCCCCGGCCTACCAGGTACGGGGCGAGGACGAGCCAGTTGTCGACCGAGTTCCCGAAGGTTCCGTGGACCAGGACGACGGGGCGTGGGTGGGCTGCGGAGGGTTTGCAGGAGTAGTCGTTCCAGCCACGGGAGGGGGCTGTGGCGGCGGTGGGGGTGGCTGCGGTGGCGGTCGCCGTGGGGGTGGCGAACGCTGCGACGGCGAGGAGCAGTGCGGCGAGTCGTCTCCGCGCACGTGGGGTGCGCGGCGCACGTGTCCAGGGCAGCATCGTGTGGTCTCCTTGCGGCTCAAGGGAGTTGCGATGTCACTGCGCCCTGCGGCCCGGACCACAAGTTCTGTACCGACGTTCTATGTGCTCATGCCAAATTACGCGCGAGTAAGGCAGCGAGGGAAGTTACGCGTCGGTAAAAACTGACGCAGCATCACTCCAGATCCAGGTCGATCCACATGCCGGCAGGTCAGGCAGCGAGTCGGCCCGGCATCACGGCCTGCGGGCCAAACCTTGCCCGCAGCCGGTCCGCCACCGCCTCGATCCGCCGCGCCCGTTCGTCCACCGGATCGAACGACAGCTGATGGGCGGCCCGTTCGCGGCCCGTGAGCCCCTCGGCGCGCAGCCCGATCCCCCGCACCCGGGCCCGCTGCAGCCCGAACGAGTCATGGATCCGGTAGGCGAGTCCGGTGAGCTCTGCGGAGTGGGCGGTGGGCTCACGGAGCGTGCGGCTGCGGGTCAGCGTCGAGTAGCCGGTCCGGTCGGCGTAGCGCACGGAGACCGCGAGCGCCCGGCACACCTGGCCGTCCCCGCGCATCCGGGCCCCCAGCTCCTCGGCGAGCGACATGAGTGCGCGGCGCTGCCGCTCCGGGTCCAGTTCGTCGCGCGGGAAGGACCGCTCTGCGGCGACCGACCGGGCGGCGGCGTTCGGCACGACCTTCGTACGGTCGATGCCGTGCGCCCGCTCCCACAGTTCGCGCCCGGTCCGTACGCCGGTGATCCGTTGCAGGGTGGCGAGCGGAGCCGCCGCGATCCGGCCGACGGAGTCGAGCCCGTATCCGCACAGGGTGCGGGCGGTAGCCGCCCCGACACCGTCCAGTGCGACGGCCGGCTCGGCCGCGAGGAATGCGGCACCCCCGCCGCCGGGCACCACAAAAGTCGTCCCGGGCGCGGCCCGCCGCGCCGCCATCCGGGCCAGCATCGGGTTCTCGGCCGCCCCCATCGCACAGTCCACCCCGTGCAGGGCGAGCGCACGGACCCGGATCACCGCCGCCAGCCCTGCCGCGTCCCGCCCGAAGTAGCGCAGCGCACCGCTCACATCGGCGAGCGCCCCGTCCGGCGGCGCCGCCTCGACGACCGGGGTGAATGCGCCGAGGAGAGCGAGCAGCCCGGCGTAACCGGCGCTGTCCGGAAGGCCGCCGCCGACCTTGCGGAACCGCAGGTACAGGATCCCCGGCTCCTCGTACGTGTCGCTCATCCCGCACTCCCCGGGGACTGGTGCCACAGCTTCCTTCCGGTGGCGACGCCTTCGCCGGGCGGCTGGAGGTCGGACCAGGGGTTCATCTCGTATCCGGTCGGCAGGTGGATGCGGCGGCCGTTGTCGGCCACCCGGTCGCCCGGGGGCTCCTCCTCCGCTGCGGGATCCTCCGCCAGCCGGGCCGCGACCGCGTCGAGTCCGCCGGTACGCCGCAGTTCGGCGAGTTCCGCCAGGTTCCAGGCGGCCTCGCCGACCACACTGAGACTCTGCGGCCCGCGCCGCTGCACCACTCCACGCACGAGCAGCAGCCAGGAGTGGAAGACGGTGTGCGCGCAGGCGGCGTGGCTGTCGTCGAAGAAGGCCAGGTCGACCAGGCCCGTACCGTCGTCCAGGGTGGTGAAGATGACCCGGCGGCCGGACCGGATCGGCGGGGTCTGAGTGGCCGCCTTGGCGCCCGCGACCAGCACGGTCTCCCCGTGTCGCGCCTCGCGCAGCCCCTTGGCGGAGACCGCGCCGAGCTCCTTCAGGAACGCATGGTGATCGCCCATCAGATGACGGGAGACGTCCATGCTCAGAACGCCGAGCTCGGCGCTGAGGCGCTCCGCTTCGTTCAGGTCGGGCAGGCCGATGGAGCCGGTCTTCCGGCCGTCGTCGAGCGGGAGTTGCGCGCCACCGGATCCGGACCTCGCCCCGGTTCCCCGCTGGGCACGGTGGAGTTCGGAGAGATGCAGCAGCAGATCACGGCGGTTGGCACCGAAAGCGTCCAATGCGCCGACCTGGGCCAGTCGTTCGGCGGCCGGCCTGCCCGGCCGGGCCCGCTGCCAGAAGTCCAGCAGCGAGGTGTACGGCTGCCCGTCCTCGATCCGGGCGACCTCGGCCTTGTTGATGCCATGGACGTCCGAGAGCGCCAGCCGCAGCCCCCACACCCCGGAACCCTCCTCCTTGCCGGACACCAGTTCGATTCGATGGGCGGCCGCCGACCTGTTCACATCCAGCGGCAGCACCGGCACACCGCGCCGCCGCGCGTCCGCGAGCAGCAGCCGCTTCGGGTACATCCCCGG
This sequence comes from Streptomyces sp. NPDC051664, assembly GCF_044453545.1. NCBI lineage: Bacteria > Bacillati > Actinomycetota > Actinomycetes > Kitasatosporales > Streptomycetaceae > Streptomyces > Streptomyces sp. NPDC051664. The sequence goes on from NZ_JBITCU010000015.1 coordinate 93,352, forward strand.
GTCATGGGTGAGCAGCCCGGCGTAAAAAGCCGCCGGGTGGTGCGCCTTGAGCCACGCCGACTGGTACGTCGGTACGGCGAAGGCGACCGCGTGCGCCTTGCAGAAGCCGTACGAGCCGAACGCCTCGATGATCTCCCAGGTCCGGGCGATCACTTCGGCGCTGTAGCCCTTCGCCGCCGCCCGCTGCGCGAACCCGGCCTTGATCCGGACCTGCTGCTCGGGGTCGGAGAGCCCGCGCCGCACCCGGTCGGCCTCGTCCCGGCCGCAGCCGGTCATGATGTCGACCATCTCGATGATCTGCTCGTGGAAGACGACCACGCCGTATGTCTCGCGCAGCGGTCCCTCCAGGTCGGGGTGGGGGTAGCGGACGGGCGCCCGGCCGTGCCGGGCCTCGATGAACGGCCGCACCATGTCGGCGGCGACCGGCCCCGGCCGGAACAGCGAGATGTCGACCACCAGATCGTGGAAGGTGGCGGGCTGCAGCCTGCCGACCAGATCGCGCTGGCCCGGCGACTCGATCTGGAAGCAGCCCAGCGTCTCGGCGGTCCTGATCAGCCGGTACGTCTCCGGGTCGCCGGGCGGCACGGCGTCCAGGTCGATCTCCTGGCCCGAGGCCCGCTTCACCTCCATGACCGCGTGCGCCATCGCCGACTGCATCCGTACGCCAAGCACATCGAGCTTGAGCAGCCCGAGGTCCTCCACGTCCTCCTTGTCGAACTGCGCCATCGGGAAGCCTTCGCCGCTGGTGGGCATGACGGGCGTACGGCGCAGCAGCGAGGCGTCCGAGAGGAGCACCCCGCACGGGTGCATGGCGATGCCGCGCGGCAGGGCGTCCAACGCCTCCACCAGCTCCCAGAGCCGCCCGTACTTCTCCTTCTCCCGCGCCACCCCGCGCAGTTCGGGCAGCTCCTCCATGGCCGCACGGGCATCGCGGGCCCGGATGTGCGGGAAGGCCTTGGCGAGCCGGTCGGTCTCGGCCGGGTTCATGGAGAGCGCGGCGCCGACGTCCCTGATGGCATGGCGCACCCGGTAGGTCTCGGGCATGGCGACGGTCGCGACCCGCTCGGCGCCGAAGCGTCCGATGATCGCGCGGTAGACGTCGAGGCGGCGGGCGGACTCGACGTCGATGTCGATGTCGGGCAGCACGAAGCGGCGCTTGGAGAGAAAGCGCTCCATCAGCAGCCCGTGCTCGACGGGGTCGGCGTGGGCGATGCCCAGGAGGTGGTTGACCAGGGAGCCGGCCCCGGAGCCGCGCGCAGCCACCCTGACCTTCATCTCCCTTACGTCATCGACGACTTGGGCGACCGTCAGGAAGTAGGAGGCGAAGCCGTGGTAGCCGATGATGTCCAGCTCGTGGTGCATCCGCTCCCAGTAGTCGCGCCTGCGGTCGTAGCCGCGCAGCACCATGCCGGCGGCGGCGCGGGAGGCCAGTACGTGCTGGGCGGTGCGGCGGCCCGCGCCGACGAGGTGCGGCTCGGGGAAGTGGACGGTGCCGAGGCCGAGGTCACGCTCGGGGTCGACGGCGCAGGCGTCGGCGGTGCGCCGGGTCTCCGCGAGCAGCCGCGCTCCGGCATCGCGGCCGAGTCCGGCGGCGGAAGTGATCCGCTCGGCGGTCTCCCGCATCGCACGGTCGTCCTTGAGCCAGCGCTCACCGCTGTCGAGTGGGGCGCGGCGCGGATCGACGGGGACGAGCCTGCGGGCCGCGTCGAGCACGTCGGCGACCGGGCCCTGCCCGGCGTCGGCATACCGGACGGCATTGGTCAGCACGGCCCGTACCCCTTGTTCGGCAGCGAAGCCGACGGTACGGGCGGCGAGCCGCAGCGACCCGGGGCCGGTGCCTTCACGCCCGTGGTGGACGGCTTCGAGGCGCAGGTCGTCGCCGTAGATCTCCCGCCAGGGTGCGAGCAGCACGGCGGCCCGGTCGGGGCGTCCGGCGGCCAGTGCCCTGCCGACCTCGGAGGCCGGGCCGAGCAGCACGGTGAGCCCTTCGGCGGGCAGCGCCGACCGATCGACCAGGGGCTGCCCGGCACCGGCCTGCGGATCGCCGGTCACGGCATGCGCGGCGGTGACGAGGCGGCACAGCTCCGCCCAGCCGCGTGCGCCGTCCCGGGCGAGAAAGGTGACCCGGGGCGCCGATTCATCGACGAAGGCGCCGCCACGGACCGGGGTCCGCAGCCGGTTCGTACGCCCGCCCTCCGGCGTACGCTCCGCGCCCTCCGCCCCCACCGCGAGCCCCACCCCGAAGAGCGGCCGCACCCCGGCCCTGTCGCAGGCCTTGGCGAAGCGGACCGTGCCTGCGAGGGTGTCGCGGTCGGTCAGCGCGAGGGCATCCATCCCCCGCTCGGCAGCGCGCTCCACCAGCCGCTCCGGGTGCGAGGCCCCATAGCGCAGGGAGAACCCGGAAACGGTGTGCAGATGCGTGAACCCGGGCACCCGCACCTCCTGGACCGATCCGTACTCACCACCCCCTCGCTCTCCACCATAGACCAAGTTTCGAACATCCGTACGATAATCGAGGCGCCCCCGCTCTTCCGCCATTCGACCCGCCCCCGCCTGCGCGAATGCCGGACTCTCCCGGACCGTGGGGCATGACTTTCGCTGACGAGGTGAGGAACGCCGTCACCGCACGGGCCGCGCTGCTGGTCGTCGGCGCAGACACCGCAGCTGCTGTTCATCGCCTCCTGCGTCGGCGCGCCGGACGACACCGAGGGAGCGGCGACCGCCCCCGGTGGCTCGAACCCTGCCTGAGGGCAGGGATCAGCCCAGCATCTCCTCGACGAGACCGGCTGCCCGTGCCGTACCGCCCTCGGCCCGCGCTTCGGCGCGGAGCTGCGCCGAGCGCCGGGCGACATCCTCGTCGGCGACGAGTTCGGTGAGCGCGGTGCGCAGGGCCACGGCGGTGGCCTGAGCGGTGTCGATGCGGCGGGCCACGCCCAGGCCGACGAGCCGAGGCCCGCGACGTGGACAAGCTTCCGGGGAAGCTCAGCCACTACGACGTGAACGGCGCGACTGTCGAAGCCAACGACCTCGTTTCACGGCTCACCGTGCCGTGCCGAATGCCAGGCGAACTCACGGCGCCGTCCCAGAAGGTGCTGCTCCAGGGACAGGCTTCCAACACCCTGCTCAACGGGACCGACGTCCAGCAGAAGACGGTGGACCAGCAGGTCACCTTCCTCTACCTCATGACCCGCAGAGCCACCGACGCACTCGGCTGCCAAAACGACCCGCTGGCGAAGAAGCCCGTGGTGAACGCATCGGCCGAGCCTTCCGCATAGCAGCGGTGGGCCCGCTTGCCCCCGTGGGGGAGGCAAGCGGGCCCTCGCTCGCTTCGCTCACACGAGTGAGCGAGGCCGGCATCAGCCGATCTCGGCCCCGAATGCCGCCAGCGCCTCGGGCACCGGCTGGAAGAAGGTCTCCCCGCCCGAGGAGCAGTCACCGCTGCCGCCGGAGGTCAGGCCGATCGCGGTGTCGCCCGCGAAAAGCGAGCCGCCGCTGTCGCCCGGCTCCGCGCAGACCGTCGTCTGGATGAGGCCTTCCACGATGTCGCCATTGCCGTAGTTCACCGTGGCGTCGAGGCCGGTGACCTGGCCGTCGTGCACCTGGGTGGTGGAACCGCTACGGGTCACCGTCATGCCGACGGTCGCCTCGCCCGCCTTGGTGATCGGCTGGGTGGAGCCGTTGTAGAGGTCGACCTCGCTGGGGTGCGGCGTGTCGGAGGTGTACTTCACCAGCCCGAAGTCGTTGCCCGGGAATTCGGATCCCGCGTTCGTTCCGATCTCCGCGCCGCCCTGCGAGTCGGACCAACTGCTGATCGCCTCGGTGCAGTGTCCCGCGGTCAGGAAGTACGGCTCACCGTCCTTGACCACGTTGAAGCCGAGCGAGCAGCGCCCGCCGTTGCCCCAGATCGCGTCGCCGCCGGCGATGAACGGCTTGAACTCCCCAGCGGTCTTCTTGAGTTCGGCCTTGCCGCCCAGCCCCTCGACGACCGTGCTGAGTCTGTCCCAGGCGGCGCCGTCGACCGTGCGGTCGGCGGTGACGACCACCTTGTTGCTGACCGGATCGACGGCCCATGAGGTGCCGGGGATCGCGGCCTTGGTGGTGAGGGTCTGCCGGGCCGACTTCAGCTCGGCGAGCGAGTTCGTCACGACCTTCGCCCTGCCGCCCGCCTGCCGCACCTGCTCGGCGGCGGCCCGGTCGACCACGTTCACGACCAGGTTCTTCGACTTGGCGTCGTAGTACGAGCCGGCCGCGTCGCCGCCCAGATCCTGCCCGAGAGTGGTGGCGAGCTTTCCGGCCGCGTTCGCCGTCAGGGTCCGGACGGTGAACTGCGGTACGTCGTCACTGGCGTTCGCACTCTGGAACGTGACTCCCGCTGCGACCAGGGCGACGACGGCCGATCCGGCCATGACCGCGCGCTTCCTGGATATGCGTCGATGCTTCAACTTCTACCTCCTGTGGGGCCGTACACAGGCAAGTGGGGTGCCTTGGGTACGGAGGATGGAGCCGCCCACTATTCCGACCGGGCAGATAGCACACAAGGTCGACTTCAGGACGCACACACGACACCACCGTTTCGCCGCGCCGTGTTCACTTACCCGGCGTCACACCATGTCGGTTCCGATTGCGAACACCGCGTGCAACCGACCGGTCGGCAGTGGGTGAGGACTGGACCTGTCCGGTATTGGCCCTTGCGGGTCCGGTTCACGCCCCTGACGGATGCGCGGTCAGGCTTTACCTCAACAGGGGGCCTCTATAAGGCCGTTGATGGGTAATCATCGAATCGGCGGGAAAAGCCGGGCACGCAGTGCCCGCACCGAGCTGAGGAGGCACGGAGTGCGCAGTCGGGTGCGCGCGGCGGACGGGCGGCATCTGCTGGTCGAGCGTCTGGGGGATCCGCGGGGCAGACCGGTCTTTCTGCTGCACGGAACGCCCGGAAGCCGACTCGGTCCGGCTCCGCGCGGCATGGTGCTGTACCAGCGCAAGACGCAGCTGATCACCTACGACCGGCCTGGATACGGCGGCTCCGACCGGCTGCCGGGCCGCAGTGTCGCCGATGTCGTGGAGGACGTACGGGCCATCGCGGACCATATCGGGCTGGAGAGGTTCGCCGTGGTGGGCCGCTCCGGCGGCGCCTCGCACGCGCTGGCCTGCGCCGCGCTGATGCCCGAGCGGGTCACCCGTACCGCCGCACTGGTCGGGCTGGCCCCCTGGGGCGCGGACGGCCTCGACTGGTTCGACGGGATGGCCGCCTCCAATGTGCTGGCGTACTCCACGGCGGCGGCCGACCCGGACGGGCTGGCGGAGTCGTTCATCTCCCGGTCCGCGGTGATCAGACAGAATCCGGTTCGGCTCATCGACGATCTACGCCGGGAGCTGACCGATTCCGACCGGATGGTGGTGAACGACGCCGGGGTCCGCTCCATGCTGCTGAACAACTACCGCGAGGGGCTGCGCACTTCGGCATACGGCTGGATCGACGACGCGATCGCGTTCAGCCGCCCCTGGGGGTTCGACCCGGCGGACATCACGGGTCCGGTGCTGCTGTGGCACGGTGAGAAGGACGTGTTCTCACCGGTCGGTCACTCACGCTGGCTGGCCGAGCGCATCCCGCACGCCACCGTCGTGCTGGAACCGGCGGCCGCGCACTTCGACGCGCTGCACGCGCTCCCCCGGATCCTCACCTGGCTGCTGGACACACCCGCCGAGTGAGAGCCGGGTGAGCAGCGGGACCGGGAGCGTCCGGCGGCGGCCGGACGCTCCCGCGACTCACACCGCGAGCGGCTCCAGTTCGCGCTGGAAGCGCTCCTCCTCCCGGGCGATCCGGGTCAGCGGATGGTCGTCACCGAGCTGCCGGGACAGCTCCTCGACCGTCTCCGACCTGACCCGCAGCGCCTCGTCCTTGCGCCCCATCGCGTCGAGTGTCACCGCCATGTTCGACATCATCGCGAGGGTCTCCGGGTGATGTGCCCCGAGCACGTCCCGGAGCTGTCCGGCCACCCGCCGTTCCGTCTCCAGTACGAGTTCGAGATCGCCCCGTTCGGCCGTCGCGTTGGCCAGGTTCATCACACTGAACAACGTGTTGGGATGCTCGCGCCCGTACACCTCCCGCATCGTGGCGACCACCCGGGTCAGCACCCTCTCCGACTCCTCCGCCGCCCCGGCCCCCGAGTGGTAGACGCCGAGGTTGTTCAGGGCGGCCAGGGTGTACGGGTGCCTCTCCCCCGGTACCTTCATGTACTGGTCGACGACCTCCTGCGCGGCATCCCTGGCCTCGGTCGCCTCGCCCGCCGCGAACAGGTCGGCCGCCATGTTGAGGTCGCAGGCCAGCGATTCGGGGTTGGCCGAGGTGTATTTGGCCCGGTACCTGGCACGGGTGGCCACCGTGAGCCTGCGGGCGTCCTCCAGTCTCCCTGCCCTGCGCAGCGAGACCGCGAGGCTCTTGGCCGCACTCAGAGTGCCGGGGAAAGCGCGCCCGAGGGTCGCCTTGTAGCTGTCGTAGGTACGGCTGAGGATGGCGACGGAGTCCTCGTACCGTCCGACGTCACGCAGATCGCGGGCCAGGTTCATGGCGGAGGACAGGCTGTACGGATGCTCCGCGCCGAGCACCTCCACGCGCCGGTCGTACACGTCCTGGTCGATCTCGCGCGCCCTGGCGTACTGCCCGACGACCCGCAGGGTGAACGCCAGGTTGTTGGCCGCGGCCAGCGTCCTCGGGTGCGAATCGTGGAAGATCTGGCTGAATCCCTCGGTGGCCTCGGTCGCCAGCTCGATCGCCCTGGTGTACTCCCCCAGCGTGCCGAGGTCCGTCGCGAGGCTGCTGGTGCTCATGTACGTGTGCGGATGCTCGGGTCCCAGCATCTCCCGCTGACGGCTGAGGGTGATCTCGTCGAGTTCCCTCGCCTCCACGTAACGGCCGCGCGAGCGGTAGATGTTGGAGAGGTGGAAGCAGAGGTAGAGGTACTGGATGTCCCGCTCCCCCAGCGTCTCCTTCCAGAGGGCGCGCAGCTCCTCGCAGAGGGTGGTGGCCGTCCTGAAGTCACCGCGCTTCCATAGATAGCGGACCCGGTCGATCAGGAGCCTGCGGGCTTCGGGCTCCTTGCAGTTGCGTGCGTCGGACGGGCCGAGGTGCGGCCAGATGGTGGCGAACTGCGGCCAGGTCGACGGGTTGTCGATCGGCTCGTCGTCATCGGGCCGGGCGCCCGCCAGAATGCGGTGCACGACATGCCGGGCGTCCTGCTGCTCCTCCTCGCTGAGCTGCGCCCGGATGACGGCCTGAACCAGGCGGTGCACCTGGATGGAGTTGGAGACCTGGTCGACCTTGGCGAGGGCGAACCGGCCGATCTCCCGGATGACCCGGCCCAGCACCAGCTTCTCCTGGAGCGAGGCGTCGTACGGCTTGAGCGCCTCGATCATCTCCTTGCTGTACAGGAGGTTCCCCGAGATCGGCTCGGGGGCGAAGAAGGCACAGAGCTGCAGCAGCCGCACCGCGGCGGGTGAACGCTCCTTGAGACGTTCGATGGAGATGTTCCAGGTCGCGGCGACCGGCTCCGGGTAGCCGGCGGGCTGGTTGAGCGCCAGGACCTCGGGGGCCTGCTGGGCCAGCTGCTCCAGATAGGTGTCGATCGGGGTGGCGGTCTCCGCGATCCAGGCGGCCGCCTGTTCGACGGCGAGCGGCAGGTCGCCGACGGCGGTGGCCACCTGGGCGGCGTCCTCGTCGCTCAGCCCGGGGGCGCGGCGCTGGAGGTGTTCGATGGACTCCTCCCGCAGGAAGACATCGACGGGCAGCGCATCGCCGTGCTGGGACCATGCCTGGTTCCGGGAGGTGACCAGGATGTGGCCGGAGCCGCCCTGCGGGAAGTAGCGCCGCAGCCGTTCGGGATCGTCCGCGTTGTCGAAGACCAGCAGCCAGCGGTCCGAGGGGACCCCGCGCCGCAGCAGATCGACGGCCTCCTGGGAGGCGGCCGCCATGTCGTCGCCGCCCTGGGCGCCGAGGCGGACGGCGAGCTCGGCGAGCCCGGCCACCACGTCGTCGATCTGCTCGGACGATATCCACCACACCAGGTCGTAGTCGGCCATGAAGCGGTGCACGTACTCCAGGGCCACCTGGGTCTTGCCGACGCCGCCGAGCCCGTAGAGGGTCTGCGGCTGGGGAAGCACGACGGCCATCCCGCCGCCGAGCTGGTCGCGCATCCGCTCCAGGACGAGGGAGCGGCCGGTGAAGCCGGGGTTGCGCGGGGGTGCGTTCCAGATCCTCGGGACGGTTCCGGGGAAGCGCGGTCCGGGCGACACACCGTCGGTGAGCTGGACGGGCCGGTCCAGGGCGCGCAGCAGGGCGGTCGTGGCGTGCACCTCGTCGAGCCGGAAGAGGTCGACCGGGTTGCGGTCGATGTACGGCGCCGACAGCCGTACGTCACCGACCCTGAGCGGCAGCAGCTGGCGCCGGGCGGCTCCGGGGTCATCGGCGACGGCCCGGTCCCAGAGGGTCACCGCACGCTGCGACTTGAGGTAGGCGCTGGAGAGCAGCACCACGGTACGGGTCGCGTTCTCGGCGACCGAGGACCCCGGTTCCAGGGCCTCCCGTTCCGCGGACACGTCGCGTGGCACGACACGGAACCCGGCCCGGGTGAGGACTGATTCGATCCAGTCGGCCCACATCCGGTTCTCCGCCACATAGCTGAGGAACAGGTCGGCGGGCAGCGCGGGCCTGCGCCGGGTGAACGCGTCGCGGATACGCAACCGTACCTCTTCGCCGACCGGCGGCATCGAGGTGATCTGCTGGTCGGTGATGACGGAGGTGAGCCGTTCGAAGGCGGAGAGCAGCGAGTTGGTGAGACCGGCCTCGTCGCCGAAGGTGGCCAGGGTCTCCTCGTAGGCGTAGTAGGGACGGTACGGAATCTCCACCGCACCCCAGTAAGCGGTGAGTTCGTCGCCGGACAGATCGCGCGGCAGCCGGTCGAACTTCAGCCGGGCCAGCGCCCGTCCGGCGTCGGCCTTCTCCTTCTCGCCCTCGTCGATGCGCATCGGGACGGGGAAGATCGAGATGGGACGGCCGGTGTAGCGCTCGGAGATCTGCCGGGCGACGGAGGCGGCACCGTCGATGGACTGGTCGCTGAGGGTGAAGCAGTCGACGAGGACGTCGGGCAGATGGACGGTGCAGATGTCGGCGATGTCGCTGAGGCCGGTCCGGCTGTCGATGAGGACGTAGTCGTAGTTGGCCTTCATGTCGTCGCGCAGGGCGTCGAAGAAGTGGCCGCCGCCGAGCCGGTCGTAGAAGTTGTCCCAGTCGAAGGTGGAGACGGTCGCGGAGTACTCGCGGTTCTGCCGTCCGGCGGAGACGAAGTCGAGCGTTCCGCCCTGTGGGAACTCCCAGCCGAGCGTCTCGGGTGTGAGGGAGACCGCGTGCGGCTGGATCCGGGCGTAGTCACGATGCCAGTCGTCGGCGCGCTGGACCGGGCTGGTCGCGGCCCAGGCGTACTCGGTGATCAGATCGATGACGCCGGTGGTGGCGCCGAGGGTCGAAGGGTCGAGGAACGGGTGGAAGAACCGGTGGAGTCCCGGCGCCTCCAGGTCCCAGTCGACGGCCAGTACCCGTTTGCCGTTGGCGGCGAGTATCCAGGCGGTGTTGGCCAGGGCCATGGTGCGCCCCGTACCGCCCTTGTACGAGTAGAAGGTGACGATGCGCCCGTCACGACTGGCCGTCATCCGTGTCCTCCGCATCCGTCGCAGGGTGGTGTGTCTCCGGTATGAAGTGCGTCTGCGCCATCGGCCCGGTCAGCCGGGTCCGTTCGGTGTGTCCGCCGCCCGTCGCGGGTGGGTAGACCGCGGCATGTCTCAGGTACTGCTGGGCCGCCGCCTCGACCACCTGCGGCAGAACCTGGCCGAAGGCCTCCATGCTCGGTACGCCCCGGGCGGCGGCGCGGCAGTAGGCCCGGCCCTGGCGCATCTTGGTCGGCATCGTCTGTTCGAGCTTCGCGGTCAGCTCGGCCTCGGCGGCTCTGCTCTGGGGGTCCTCGCGGTTCCACGGCACGACCATCGTCACCCACGGGCGGTTCTCGGCGTCGAAGGCGGCGAGCCGCCGGCGCCGGTCCTCGTCCTGCAGGGCCCAGCGGTCGACGAGCAGGATCTCCGGTCTGCTGGGCGGTTGTTTGCCCTCCGGAGGGCCGGACTCCTCGTCGAAGGAGGCGATGGTGGCCTGGTAGTTGAGGGAGCGCACCAGGTCCTCGGCGACGTAGGCCAGGGGCCGTGCCGAGGCGGGGTGGTAGGGGTTCCAGTCCTGCGGGTTGTCGCCGTAGTAGTCGACGCTGCGCCCTTCGGGGAGGTCGTGGCGGGTGGCCGCCGCAATGGTCACCTGCATGGGGCGGGGGCCGGTCACTCCGCTGCTCGGTGAGCCGAAGGCGCTGGGGGCCAGGCGGTAGTCGACGGGACGGCCGGTGCCGATCCGCATGGTGTCGGCGACGTTGACTATGCGTTTGGCGAGCTCGTACACCGCCCGCTCGTACTCCTCGGCGAAGAGTCTGAGCTTGATCAGTCCGTACAGCCCGTCGCTGACGTAACGGTCCCCGAAGTCGCGGTGGTTGAACTGTAACCGCTCGGCGGGGCCCGGCAGTTGGCTGGGCGGCACCGGCACCCACAGGGCCGGGACGATGGCCTCGGCCGGCTGGTTGTGGCGAGCCCGGTAGTGGATGGCTCGCTGGGCGAAGGCGTACCACTCCTTGCCGCACATCTCGCTGGCGAAGTAGCGGGGCGAGAACAGCGGGACGAACACCCGGCAGGTGGCGAGCACCTCGCCGAGCCGTTCCGACCAGCCCTCGCCGGAGCGTATCTCGCGGTCCATGAAGCCTGCGGGCGCGCCCGCGGGCAGGTCGGTCATGGCCATCACATGGCCACAGAGATCCTGGAAGAGCCGTTCGACCCACATATCGGGGTCCGTTCCACCGCCGTACCCCGGTGTGTGCGCATAACTCAAGAAGAAGTACGGCCGATGGTCCGCCGCTCGCTGCTGCGTTGTTGCGTGCACACGACCCCCGTCCTGTGTGAGCACCCGCACCCGAGGAGTGAAAAGAATGCGAGCGAATTCATCATTCCGGAGCGGACCTTGCTCCACCCCCATGGCGTTCGGTCATTCAACGCCCCTTTTCGGTCATCCGTGCCCGACGCCATCGATCGCGTCCTTGATCGAACTCGCTCGTGGGTCGCCCCCTCCCGGTTGTCCCGTGTATGTGCCGGAGTCCGGACTGAACCGGAATCCCCGCTTCAGACCTCTTTTCTCATCAGGTCGAGCAGCTGCTTTCCGCTGACGGTGAGCTCGGCTGCGCGCTCCAGCGTTTCGATGGCCTGCGGTACGCCGTCGAGATAATGCGGCTCGAATGCCCCGAGCGCCACCCGTTCGTACGTTTCAGCCAGCAGCCGGGAAAACGGAACCAGTTCCTCCTGCCACGGCGTTCGATGTTCCCAGGAGCCGTCCGCCGCGTAAAGATCCGTGACGTCGAGCAGCGCCCGGAGCTTGGCCCGGCGAAAGCCCCGCAGCAGAGCGTGCGGCAACTGCTCGGTGTTGTCGTCCGGTCGGATGCCCAGCGCGCCGTATCCGTGACGTCCCACCGAGGGTTCCCCCGGCGCCGGGCCGCTCAGTGGCGTCACCGTGGTCAGACTTTCGGCCATCTCCGCGGCGTGCCGCGGTGCGCGCTTCGCGATCTGTGCCCAGGCCCGGTCCAGTCCGGCGCCGAGGCGGTCGGCCTCGTCCTGCCGGAGCCGGGCGGCCGGGCGGGCGGGGAAGCAGTCGCGGTACGGGTCCAGGTCGTCGAGCACCCAACGGAGAGCCGAGCCGGGCGCGTCACCGCCACCGAGCCGGCGCACCGGCAGCCAGCCCCGACCGGCCGCCCCGCCCCGCACGATCTGCCGTTCGAAAGCACCCTGACGGCCGTCACCCGCGCGGCGCACCAGGAAGCCGTCATCGGTGACGCGCACCTGGGCCGTGCCGTCCTGCGGCCCGTCGATCCGCAGCGAGCCGAGGCCGGGCAGGGCGAGCATGCCGTCCCGGTAGGCGACCGGTACGGCCAGATCGAGCCCGGCGCGGACCACGGCAGCCGCGATGTACGACGACAGGCGCCACGCGACCCTTCCGGCGCCAGGCCTCTCCTCGTGCACCGCGGAGAGTGCGTCATGCAGCCAGCTGCGGGCGTAGGGGTGCGCGAGCGCCTCGTCCAGGCCTCGCGATCCGTCCTCGGAGCCCTCGACCTTTGACGCCAGTTCCCAGGCAGCCGCCCAGTGGTCGCCGCCGCGTCCGTCCAGGTCGCTGTGGAGCACGGCGAGCGCGGTGCGGGTGAGGTCCCGCTGTTCGGCGCCCAGCTCGGCGGGGTCCGCCACCGCGGCCGGTACCGCGGAGGCCGACGTCCGCTCCTCGATGCCGCGCACCAGCGCCTCGAGATCGTCGCAGTACACGGAAGGGTGGTCGAACGCCCGGTCGGGATCCACGGCATCCAGCGACTTGTAGCGGTGCGTGTAGAGACCGCCGCCGCACGAACGCACGACGGGGCAACTGCGGCAGGTCTCGCTGACGCCGTCCAGCCCGAGCTGCCGGGCCCGGACCCCGGGATGGGCCGCGACCTCGTCGAAGGCGTGCGTGAAGACGTCGAACCCGGTGGCCGCCGCACCCTCGTAGGCGCTCTTGAGCGAGTCGACCTGCTCCAGCTGGCCGTCGGTCTCGACGACGACGAGGTCGGTGGGGGCGAGCCCGAGGGACTCGGTGAGGCTGGGACCCCCGCTCAGCGTGGACACGACCGAGGAGAAGAGCCGCACGGGCACCGGGCGCCCCTGCTCCTGCCAGCGGTCGAATACCGCGAGGAGCCAGTCGGCATAGGCGGTGCGCGAGCCGTCCGGGCGCGGCGGCGGCTCGTCCCAGGTGGCGTGCGGAAGAAGGAAGTCGATGAGCGGCGGATCGAGCTCGACGAGAGCGTCGAGGACCGCACGCGGGTCGTTCTCGATGTCGATCGTGCACAGGAGCCCGAGGTTCAGATGGCGGTACCGCTCCTGGCGGAGCAGCTCGACGGCCTTGAGGACCAAGGGGTGGCTGCTGCGTCCGTCGGCGAACCGGCGGTGCCGGTCGTTTGCCTCGCGGTCGCCGTCGAGGGAGATGCCCACCTTGACGTCGTACTCGCTGAAGAGGTCGAGATAGCGGGGGCTGAGCTGCAGACCATTGGTGTGGATACGGAGGTCGAGCTCGGAGACGCCGTCGAAGGCGGCGGTGAGTTCTTCGCAGATGCGCCTCAGTCTCGCGGGGCCCGCCAGTAGAGGCTCCCCTCCGTGCAGGATCACTGACACGGAGGGCAGTGCATGTGTCTTGGCATGCTCAGCCAGGCGCTGAGCAGTCCGGAAGATGACTTCGTCAGAGATAGTTTTCGGACGGGTACGCCAGCTCTGATCTGCATGTTCATAGACGTAGCAATGGTCGCAGGCAAGATCGCACCTGCTGTGAACCTTGAGAACGATTTCGCGGAAAGGGACCAGGGGTCCTGTCATTCCACCAGTCTAGCCAGCCCGGAGGGGGTGGCTAGAGAGCCGAGTTGAAGGTCGATGCCTGGGTCGGGCGACCGGTGGACGCGGCAAACACCCGCCCGAGCTTGCTGGCGGCTTCCTTGCCACGCGCGTCGATCTCGGCGAGCGGCATACGGCTCTTCTTCGCAACGGCGAAGGAGAGGGAGGATTCAGAGTTCTTCACGGCCGTCCTTGAGGGGATTGTTCCGGACAGGGAAACTGCACCGGCCAGCTGCACCATTGCAGTGTCCGGCGGCACGACTTTACTCTCATGGCCTCTGTTGGCAACTGAGGAAGCCCTCTTGCAACGCGAGCGTCACGTGAGACTGCCACAGACACAACGGAATCATCCATTCCGCCATATGAGTGAAGACAAAACCGCAGACGGGAGTGAAGATGACGGCGATTCCCGGACCACTGCAGAGCCTGGTCTTCCGGAACGCTGATCTACCGGCGCTCTTTCACCACACGGACGCCATCGCGATCGCACGGCAGCGGGAGGCGGTGAATACCACCCGCTGGCAGCTGATCCTGCTGGTCGTGGGCGCGATACCGGCAGCGCTTCCCTGGCACTGGGAGGTTGCTGACACGTTCCAACTGACCGACTCCGTCGGCGTGTTGGCCTACCTTGGTGTCCTGATCACGACCTACCTCTCGTCCCGCCGCAAAGCAAAGTCGCATTGGCAACTAAACCGCTCCGCGGCAGAGTTCATCAAGTCGATGTGCTGGCGTTACTCGGTGCACGGTTCTCCTTTCGACACCGGCACCCAGCACCCCGAAGCAGTGTTCGCAAATCGTCTCGAAGAGGGACTGCAGGAGCTGCGGAAGGTGGGGTGGCCTGACCCCCGCGAGCGTATGACGGATTCGGGCGGACTCATCACGGATTCCATGCGCGAGTTACGGGACAAAGCGTTCACCGTACGCAAGGAGACATATGTACGGGATCGGCTGATCGAACAGCGCAGTTGGTACCGGCGCCGCCAGGAGGTGTCCCGGCGCGCCACCCTGGTCTGGTCGACCACGATCGCCGCGCTGACCGCCTTCGCCCTGGTCCTCGCCCTGTTGAGGATGTTCTCCGTCGGACAGTCCTTCGCCGCGACCGGGGCGCTGTCCGCGGCTGCCGCGGCCTGTCTGGCCTGGAGCGAGATGCGCCGCCACCATCCGCTGATCTCCGCCCATTCGCTGGTGGAGAAGGATCTGGAGTCGATGCAGGTCGCGATGGAGACCACGCTCACCGAACGGCAGTGGCCCCGGGCAGTTTTCGAGACCGAGCGCATCGTCTCCCCGCAGCACACCGACTGGCTCGCCCGGCACCAGACGTGACGGCGCCGGCCGTAGTGGCCCGATCGTGTACGAAGCGGTTGGTGACGACCTGTCAGGCGCGCTCCACTCCGTCGCGCCAGATCACCGTCACCGGGCGGCCGAGCGTCCGGGCGTATCTCACGATGTCGCCCGTGCCGCCGAAGCCGCGGGCCGGCCGGCCGTCCCAGACCGCGAGCAGCCGGTCGCAGTGGTCGGCGATGTAGGCTCCCGCCGCGTAATACGCCTCGTCGGTGGAGTGCGGGAAGTCAAGCCGGACCTCGCGGGCAGCGCGGCCCTTGAGGCTTCGGTAGCGGGCCAGTTCGGGCCCGTCGGCGAAGCAGGCCTCGTAGTCACCGCTGGGGATGACCACGGTCAGTTCCGCCCCGCAGGCGAGTGCCAGGTCGGCGAAGAGCTGGTCCGCTCCCACAGCCAGGCTGGAGAGGGCTTCCAGGGAGCCGTCGAAGCCGCAGAGCACCGTTCGTATCCCGGCCATCACATGGGCGTGCGCTTCCTGGGGGATGCTGCGATGTCCGGTCACTCCGATACGTTTCACGGACTGGAACCCCCTGGGGTGTCTGCCGGGGGTCCCGGAGGGCATCCCTCCGGAAGGCACAGCATCCGCCCCCGTTGTTCCTGCGCGACCGTCCTCCCCCACATCCTCTCAAATGCCGCGGGGTGAACGGGAGCCCCCGCCCGGAATTCGGGCGGGGGCTCTGGCGTTGCCGAACGTGGTTTCGAGAAGGTGCGCGAGGTGCCGGGCGTCAGTAGACGCTGACGCCGTATGCGCTGAGTGCCTCCGTGACCGGCTGGAAGAACGTCGTACCACCGGAGCTGCAGTTGCCGCTGCCGCCCGAGGTGAGTCCGATCGCCCTGGTGCCGGAGTAGAGCGGGCCACCCGAGTCGCCGGGTTCGGCACACACGTTTGTCTGGATCATGCCGTAGACGATGTCGCCGCCGCCGTAGTTGACCGTGGCATTGAGGGCGGTGACGGTTCCGCTGTGGATGCCGGTGGTGGAGCCGCGGCGGGTGACGGACATACCGACCGTGGCGTTGGCCGCGCTGGTGATGTCCTGGCTGCCGACGGTGCCCTCGTGGGCGACCGAGGCGTTGTCGTACCGCACGATGCCGTAGTCATTGGTCGGGAAGCTCGATCCGACCGTCGGGCCGATGCTCGTGGAGTTCGACGAGTTGGTGTACCACGGCGGGTTGCCGTCGGTGCAGTGACCGGCGGTCAGGAAGTAGTAGGTGCTGCCGCTGCGGACGTTGAAGCCCAGCGAACAGCGCCAGCCGGGCGCGTAGATGGCGTCGCCGCCGGAGAGCAGCTTGTTGAACGTGCCGGACGTGCGCTCGATCCGCAGAGCGCCGGCGTTGGCTCCCGCGGACTTCTTGATCTGTTTGATCTCGGCCTGGGAGACCGTGCTGTCGACCGTGACCCTCAGGGTCTTGGTCGCCGGGTCGACGTTCCAGGCGGTGCCGGCTATGTCCGCGCCGAGCACGGCGTCGCTCGCGGCGGTGAGCTGGTTGGCGCTGAACGTCCCGGTGGAGTTGGCGTGGGCGCTGGGCACGGCGAGAGCGGCGACAGCGACGAGGCCTGCGGAGATCGCGACGGCCCTGCTTCGTCTCGCCACGCTGCTGAGGGGGGTGGTGCGCTTGATCCTCACTTCTGGTTCCTCCCAAGGGGAAACGGGGGTCCGCCCGTGGGGTGGTCGGACCCGTGAGGCGCAGTCGGGCGCACGGCCGTGCTCCGCATTCCGGATACGGCGTGCCCCTGACAAGCGCTGCTCGGGAGTATTCAAGGCGTCAACTTCTGGCGCAAGAGGGCCTTTTGGCCTGAGGTCGTCGCCCCGTGCATGCGGCCGACAGGCTCCGGACACGCGGCAGGCACCGTCAGCTCGCGAGCTGACGGTGCCTGCCCGGATGAAATGTGAGGGTGCGTCGCCGGTACGTCAGCGGTACGTCAGTTGTCGATCCGGTTCCGCTCCCCCGCCTCGACGGCGACGGGAAGGGTGTTGCCGGGAGGTGGGAAGGGGCAGATGAAGTGGTCGGCGAAGGCGCACGGCGGCAGCACGGCGCGGTTGAGGTCGACCGTCATACTGCCGTCCTCGGCCGGCGCCGCGGGCCGCAGGAAGCGGAAGCGAAAGCTGCTCTTCCCGCTGGTGGCGTCGGCGAAGACCGCCCAGAGCGAGCCGTCCTGCTCGACCGCGACCTGGAGGGTGTGCTCCGTTCCGTCCACCTCGAAGGCGATCTCACCGCCGAGGCCGAGCCCGCGCTCGACTCCGTCGGCGTTCTCGACCCGGACCGAGCGGGTGGTGTCGTACGGACGGAAGATGCCCGTCAGCGCCCAGCGGGCGTCGTACGACGTCGCCTCGATGGCCCGGAAGGACTTCCGCGCCGTGGAGTCCGGGTCGAAGTCCCTTACCGCCCACAGCCCTTCGCGGCACAGTACGACCAGCCGCCGCTCGGCATGTGCGACGCGGGAGGTTTCGATCGCGCCGCGGTCCGCGGTGAGCCGCACCTCGCCGGTGAAGGGCTTGCCGTCGACGGTGAGCCCGTCCTCGGCGGTGGCTGTGAGCACCAACTCGTCGCCGTCCTCCCGCCACTGCCCGGGGACGGCCGGAATTCGACCCTCCGGGTGGTCGGACAGCCAGTGCGTGCCGGTGAGGGAGAGTGGTCCGTACGGTGCCGAGACCGTGGCGGTGCGCTCCTCTTGCCAGCGGATCCACTCCTCCTCCGCCTGCTGCACCTGCTCCACTTGTTGCGCCTGCTGTGTGTCCGTGCTCATGCGATCAATCCTTCCCTACCGGATCGGCCAGCCCGAGATGGGACCGGAGAGTGGAGCCGGTGTACTCGGAGCGGAAGGCTCCGCGTTCCTGGAGGAGCGGGACGACCCGGTCGACGAAGTCGTCGAGGCCGCCCGGGGTGAGATGCGGTACGAGGATGAAGCCGTCGGCCGCGTCGGTCGAGACGAACTCGATGAGCTCCGAGGCGACCGTCTCCGGGCTGCCGATGAACGACTGGCGCCCGGTCGTCTCGATGACCGTCTGCCGGATGGACAGCCCCTTGGCCTCGGACAGCCCGCGCCAGCGAGCCGCGACGGCGATGGGGCCTCCCCCGGTCGAGCGAAGCCGAGAGCTTGGGGAAGGGTCGCCGATCCTGACCCGGCCCTGGACCAGTCCGGAATCGGGGTCAGGGTCGATCCCGGGGAGCGGCCCGTCGGGATCGTACGAGGAGAGGTCGCGGCCCCAGACCTGTTCCAGGGCTAGGATCGCGTTCTGCGGGGAGATCTGCTGGCGGCGGATCTCGGCCGCCCGTTCCTGGGCCTCGGCGTCGTTGTCGCCGAGGACGAAGGTGACCCCGGGCATGATCTTCAGATCGCCGGGTTGCCGGCCGTACTTCGCCAGCCTCGCCTTGACGTCGGCGTAGAAGGTGCGGCCCGCCTCCAGGGTGCCGTGGCGGGTGAAGATGACGTCGGCGGCGGACGCGGCGAACTCGCGGCCCTCCGCGGAGTCCCCGGCCTGGATGACGACCGGGTGGCCCTGCGGGGAGCGCGGGACGGTGAACTCGCCCTCGATGGTGAAGTGCTGCCCCTGGTGACGGAAGGGGCGTGGGGTTCCGTCGGGGGTCCAGGTGTCCCACAGTTCGCGGGCGGTGGCGACGAACTCGGCGGCCCGGGTGTACCGGTCGGCCCGGTCGAGATAGCCGCCGCGCCGGAAGTTCTCCCCGGTGAAGGCATCGGAGGAGGTGACGACGTTCCAGGCGGCCCGGCCGTCGCTGAGATGGTCGAGGGTGGCGAGCCTACGGGCCAGTTCGTACGGCTCGTTGAAGGTCGCGTTGACGGTGGCGGCGAGGCCGAGCCGGTCGGTGACGGCGGCCAGGGCGTTCAGCACCGTGAGGGACTCGGGTCGGCCGACCACGTCCAGATCGTGGATCCGCCCGTTGCGCTCGCGCAGCCGGAGTCCCTCCGCGAGGAAGAAGAAGTCGAACCTGCCGCGCTCCGCCGTGCGGGCGAGGTGCTCGAAGGAGGAGAAGTCGATCTGGCTCTTCGAGCGGGGGTCGGTCCAGACGGTGGTGTTGTTCACGCCGGGGAAGTGGGCTGCGAGATGCATCTGCTTCGGCGTCGGTGCGGTCATGCTCGTCCCTCCGCAAGGGCGTATCGGTTGGACGGGCGCGCCAGTCCCAGGTGCTCGCGGAGCGTGCCTCCCGGGTAGAAGGTGCGGAACAGGCTGCGGTGCTGCAGCAGGGCAACGGTTCCGTTGACGATCCGTTCGAGATCGCGCTCCGGTGTGATGGGCGTGAGGTGGAAGCCGTCGACGGCTCCGGCCCGGTGCCACCGGGCGATCAGTGCGGCGAGGTCGACCGGGCCGCCCCGGTAGTACGAGCCCCCGGCAGCGAGCGGCGGCCCGCTCTCCAGGCCGGGTTCCGGCGCGGTCTCGGCGTCCCCGAGGTCGACGGTGAGCGCCACCAGCACCCGCAGGGTGTCGGGGTCGCGGCCGTACGCCGCGGTGCGGCGCCGTACATCCGCCCGGATGCCCGCGGCCTGCTCGGGCGTGGTGGCCCGTACGAGTACGACATCGGCGTGGCGTGCGGCGGCCTCCTGGCTCGGTCCACCTGTCCCGTCGATCACGGTGACCGGATGGCCCTGTGGGGGCCTGGGCACGATGGCCGGTCCGCGGACGGTGAACGTCGCGCCCTCGAAGTCGACGTAGTGCAGTTTGTCGCGGTCGATGAAGCGGCCGGTGGCAACATCCCGGATCTCCGCGTCGTCCTCCCAGCTGTCCCACAGCCGGGCGCCGACATCGGCGGTCTCGCCCGCCTCGCGCCACAGTTCCGCGGCGGGCGCGGCGGACCGCCGGCCGAACAGCCGGGCCTCGGCCTCGGTCGTCGACACCTCGGCGCTCCAGCCTGCCCGGCCGCGGCTCACCCAGTCCAGGGTGGCCACGGCGGACGAGACATGGAACGGCTCGGTGTGGGTGGTGGTGACGGTCGGCACCAGCCCGATCCTGCGGGTGGCCGGCGCGACCCGGGAGAGCACGGCGAGCGCGTCGAGCCCGGGGCGGGCGAACGAGTCGCCGAGGGTCACGAAGTCGAGTGTCCCGCGCTCGGCGAGCCGGGCGAGCTCGACGTAGTGCCGGGCGTCGTAGTGGGGCGGGCCGCCGATCTCGGCGGCCAGATGAAGAGCGGTGGTGGCAGACATTGCTGTGCGTACCTCTCGGGCTCAGTTCTTGGGCTTGGGAAGGCCGGGCGGGTTGATCTCGGACTTCTCGACGGCCTCGTTGGAGAGCCCCCAGCGCCTCAGCACCTTGGTGTACGAGCCTTCTTCGATGATGTGGTCGATGGCGGCCGCGTACGCCTCGACCAGGCCGCTGTCCTTCTTCGTGGTGGCGGCGATCTTCCCCTGGAGTCCGTCGCCGCCGCCCGACAGCGTGCCGACGACCTCGGACCGGCCCGCCGACGCCACGTGGTAGTTCACCGACGGGCTGGGGCCGAGATAGCCGTCGATCCGGCCGGACTGCAGGGCCAGGTAGTAGTCGGTGTCCTTCTGGAAGTACTTGATGTCCACCGGCTTGCGTCCGGCCTTGACGTTCTGCTCGCTCCAGTCGACGAGGATCTTCTCCTGGTTGGTGCCGGACGCGACGGCGACGGTCTTCCCCGCCACATCCCTGGGGCCCTTCACCTTCCAGCCGGAACCCTTCTTGGCCTCGAAGGCGATGTTGTCGAGCCGGTAGGTCGCGAAGTCGTACTTCTCCTTGCGTTCTTCGGTGACCGTGACGTTCGACAGGACGCCGTCGAACTTGGAGCTGTCGAGGCCGACGAAGAGGTTCTCCCAGGAGACCTCCTCGAACTCGGGCTTCAGCCCGAGCGTGTCGGCGATCAGGGTCGCGATGTCGATCTCGGAGCCGATCCGGGTCTTGTCGTCGGTGGCGTAGAAGCCGAGCGGCGGCGAGGCGTCGGCGCTCGCGCCCAGCCGCAGCGTGCCGCGTTCACGGACGGCTGCGGGCACCTTCGCCGCGATGGCTTCGACCTTCTTCTCCCGGATCCGGTGCTGGTCGGGGCCGATGTTGATGCCGGTGCCCCGCTGCCCCTTCGGATTGATCTCGTCGGTCGCGGCGTCGCTCGTACCGCAGGCCGTGAGGAGTCCGGCGGCGGTGAGGGTGGCGAGCGTGGCGGCGAGGGTACGGCGGACGGACACGTGGGCGCTCCTTGCAGACGGTGCGGAAGGGGTGGGCAGGGACATGGCAGGGTCACAGGACCTTGGAGAGGAAGGCGCGGGTACGCGGGTGTTCCGGACGGTCGAGTACGTCGGCGGGGGCGCCCTGCTCGACGATCCGTCCCTCGTCCATGAAGACGACGGTGTCGGCGACCTCGCGGGCGAAGCCGATCTCGTGCGTGACGACGATCATCGTGGTGCCGCCGTGCGCCAAGTCCTTGATGACATCGAGGACTTCGCCGACCAATTCGGGGTCGAGCGCCGAGGTCGGCTCGTCGAAGAGCAGCAGCTTCGGTTCGAGAGCGAGCGCGCGGGCGATGGCGACGCGCTGCTGCTGCCCGCCGGAGAGCTGCTTGGGGTACGCCCCCGCCTTGTCGGCGAGTCCGACCCGGGCGAGGAGCTTCTCGGCGGCGGCGACCGCGTCCTTGCGGGGGCGGCGCAAGGCGGAGACCGGCGCCTCGATGATGTTCTCCAAGACCGTGAGGTGCGGGAAGAGATTGAAGTTCTGGAAGACGAAGCCGATCCGGGTGCGCTGGCGCAGGACCTCGCGTTCGCGGAGCTCGTAGAGCTTGTTGCCGTCCCTGCGGTAACCGACCAGGGTGCCGTCGACGCTGATCCAGCCGTTGTCGACCTTCTCCAGGTGGTTGATGGTGCGCAGCAGCGTGGACTTGCCGGACCCGGAAGGGCCGAGGACGACGGTCACCTCTCCGGCGCGTACGGACAGATCGATGCCGCGCAGGACTTCGAGGGTTCCGAAGCTCTTGTGCACGGCCCGGATCTCGACCATGGCGTCCGGGACGGCATCCGTGGAATCGGTGGTCGTGGCGCTCATCGCGCGGCCCCCTTGGCGTAGTGACGTTCGACGTAGTACTGGAGGACGGAGAGCACGGTGGTCAGGAGGATGTACCAGACGGTGGCGACCATCAGCAGCGGCACGACCCTGCCGTTGCGTCCGTAGACGACCTGGACCTGGTAGAAGAGTTCGCCGATCGCCATCACGGAGACGATCGAGGTGCCCTTGAAGAGCGAGATGATCTCGTTGGCGGCGTTCGGCAGGATGGAACGCATCGCCTGCGGCAGCACGATCCGCCACAGCTGTCGGTGCCGGGGGATCCCGAGCGCGGCGGCCGCCTCCAACTGGCCGCTGTCCACGGCGAGTACGCCACCGCGGACGATCTCCGCCGCGTAGGCCGCCTGGTGCAGTGCGAGCCCGAGAACGGCCGCGCTCATCGCGCCGACGAGGTTCATCGTGTCGAAGGAGAAGAAGCCGGGCCCGAACGGGATGCCGAACTGCAACTCCTTGTAGAGATAGGCGAGGTTGAACCAGAAGAGCAGCTGGACGATGAGCGGTATGGAGCGGAACGCCCAGATGTACGCGTAGGCGACCGCACCGAGGAACGGGCTGGCCGACAGCCGCATGAAGGCGAGCACTATGCCGAGCGCGAAGCCGAGCACCGTGCCGTAGAAGGTCAGTTGGAGGGTGATCCAGACGGCCTTGAGGATGGTCTCGGCGGTGAAGAAGCGGGCGAAGACGTCCCACTCCCAGCCGGGGTTGGTGACCAGACCGTGCAGGAACTGGGCGAGCAGGACGGCAGTGGCGACGACGGCGGCCCAGCGCCAGGGGTGACGCACGGGGACGACGGTGAGCGCGCCGTAGTCGATGGCGGAAGCGGCTTCGGACTGTGGCCCGGTCGTTCTGTCGAGAGGTGGATCGCTGGTGAGCGACATGAGATTCCTTGGGATGCGGGCCATGGGGCCAGGGGGGTAAGGGGGCTGAGGAGGTGGGACGGCACCGCGGTCAGGCGCTGAGGCGGTCGCCGCCGTCTGTTCCGTCGCCGCGGTCGCCGCCGTCGCTACAGAGCAGGTCGCGGAGGAACGCCAGAGCCGTCCGTGCGGTGGCGTCGTTCTGCCGGAACGCCGGGCCGCCGGTGCGTGGCCGGGTGAAGGCGCCGCTCACCCGTGCGGTGGTGTGCGGGCCGAGGGCGAAGCGCCGGGGGTGCGGGCGGCCGTCGCGGCCCAGGATCCGGCCGTCGTCGGGGTCGACGGAGAGCAGTCCGGTGGCGGTGGCGGCGGCTCCGTCCTCGTACAGCGCCTGGAGGATCGGGCTGCGGGTGCGCTCCAGTGACGGATCCGGAAGTCGGGCCTCGACCAGCGCGCGGGCCTCGATCCACTCCCCCGGCACGGTGGCACTGCCGGCCCGGAAGACGCCCCGTTCCTCGTCCGCCTCGACGGTCATCCCCGCGCCGAGGAAGCGGACGACTCCGGCCCGGGAGAGGGCGAGCAGCTGGTGCAGCCGCGGTCCCGGCGGGCCGGACGCGAGGTAGCTGAAGAAGCCGTGCCACCAGCCGCCGATGTCGCCGAGCCGCATCAACTGCCCGTAGACAGAGAGCAGTCCGAGGAAGACGGCGAGGTCCTCGCTGTGCGCGGGGTCATGGCGACGGTCGAGGTCGGCGCTGATGTACTCGCGCAGCCCGACCTGGAGTGCGTCGTAGGACGGGTGGCGCACGCCGTCCAGCGGGTGGTCCAGTGCTTCGAGGTCGAGCCGGTCGGCGGGGTCGGGGACGGCGGCGACGACGAGTGCGCGCAGTTCCTGGCTGCCCGGGTCGGCGGCCGCGTACTTCTCCTCGAAGACCTGCCAGTCGACGGTCGTGCGCTCGGCATGGGCGGCGAAGAGCCGGTGGTAGTGGGCGTATCCGAGCTCCTTGTCGACAAGTGGCCACACATCGCGCCGGAAGTCGAGCGGGCCGGGCCGGCTCAGGAGCTCTTCGGTCCGG
Source organism: Streptomyces sp. NPDC051664 (assembly GCF_044453545.1). Lineage (NCBI taxonomy): Bacteria > Bacillati > Actinomycetota > Actinomycetes > Kitasatosporales > Streptomycetaceae > Streptomyces > Streptomyces sp. NPDC051664. The sequence continues at coordinate 117,166 of NZ_JBITCU010000015.1, forward strand.
TCCGGGCCGAGGAAGCGCGGCAGCGGCGGCCGCTCACCCTGCCGGCCGTAGCCGATCTTGGAGTGGTACGGGACACCACGCCGCGATCCGATGTGCAGCACCGGTTCCTTGCCGGAGGGCAGGTACTCGCCGTTCTCGTACCGCCCCCCGCGTCCCTCGGTGAGCAGCACCATCAGATCGATGAAGGCGAGCCCGAAGCCCCGGACGACGACCGGTTCACCGGCGGGCAGGACGGTCAGGTCGCTGTCGGCGGTGAAGCCGGGCGGCAGGTGGACGAGCCCGTGCCGGTCCGCGAACTCCGTCAACTCGACGTGTTCGGGCGCTGGTTCGGCGTCGAGGTGACCGATCGTGAGCACGACGAGGTCGGCGGTCAGCGGTTCGGCGTGCCCCTCCAGCCAGACGTGCTGACGGCCGTCACGCTGCCCGGTGACGCGCAGGGCGTGCCCACGGTGCTCATGCACGGTGATGCCCGCCGGAAGTGCGGCCACCGCCTGCTCGTACACCCATCCCAGATAGACACTCTGCAGCCGTCTGCTCGGGAAGTCCTGGCTTCCCAACGCCTTTATCTGGGCGAGGAGTTCCGGCTCGGCCCCGAGGGTGACTCGGCCGTCGCGGACGTCGGCAGCCCAGGTGTGCAGCGCGGGCCCCGGACGTATCGGCCCCTGCTGCTGGACCGTGTCGTCGGTGAACATGGTGACGTCCTCGGCCATGGAGTTCATCCAGAGCAGCGGGGACTGGTCGTGCCGCCAGATCCGGCCGCCGCCGGGCGGGTGCGGGTCGACGATATGGATGTCCAGCCGCCGGCCCTCGTACAGCTCGGGGGCGTTGGCGGCGATGCGCTCGATGAGACCGGTGCCGCGCGGTCCGGCGCCGACGATGACGAGGGCCGGCCCGACGCTCACCGGGCACCCGCCGTGCCACGGGCGTAGTGCCGTTCGATGTAGTACTGGCCGACGCCGAGCAGCGAGGTGACCACCACGTACCAGAGAGTGGCGACGAGCAGCAGAGGGATCACCTGGTAGGTGCGGTGGTACACGAGCTGCACCGAATAGAGCAGGTCCTGCACGGCGATGATGCTGACGATCGAGGTGCCCTTGAGCGTGCCGATCAGCATGTTCCCGGCGGGCGGGACGATGGAGCGCATCGCCTGCGGCAGCACGATCCGGCGGAACCGGCGCCAGGCGCCGAGGCCCAGCGACTGTGCAGCCTCGATCTGCCCGCGCTCGACGGACAGGATGCCGCCGCGGACCACTTCGGCCGCGTACGCGGCCTCATGCAGGGTGAGGCCTATGACGGCGACCGTGACGGGCCCGAGGAGGTTCACCGTACGGACACCGAGGATCTCCGGGTAGAGCGCGCCGATGTTGAACCAGAAGAGCAGCTGGACCAGGATCGGGGTGGACCTGAAGAGCCAGACGTAGCCCCAACTGACCGCCTGCAGCACGCGGTTGGTGGAGAGCCTCAGTACGGCCAGCACGGTGCCGAGGGCGAAGCCGAGCGCCATGACGAGGGCGGTGAGCCAGAGAGTGAGGCCGAGGCCACGCAGGACGGAGTCGGTGGTGAAGTAGTCGCCGACGACGTCCCACTGGAAGGCATCGTTGCGGATGACGGAGTTCAGCGCCAGGGCAAGTAGCAGCAGGACCGCAACGGCCAGCGCCCACTGGCCTGTTCGACGCACCGGGACGATCCGCAGGCGGTCGGCGTCATTGTCCTTGCCGCTGTTCTCGGACAGCGGGTCCGGGCGTGATTGAGGAAAGGCATCTGTCTGCGCAGACATGCGAAGGCTCCGTGGATGCAGAGATCGAACACGGGACGTGCCTTCACGGAAGAACACAACGCGGACCGGGCCCCTCAGCGCGATCCGTCTCCGAGGTAAGCGCTGTTCACAACATATTGTCAAGCCTGTCCACACTGTGAGCCATACGTCTCAGGTCAGTTGACGGACCGGTGGATCGCCTGTTCCACTTGGTCCATGCATTCGCAGCAGTGGCTGGTCAAGCGCTCCCACATCGACTTCGGTCGCGTGTGGTCCTCCTCCTGTTGAGCTGACCCCCTGCGGTTTCTCGCGTCCGTGCCTCGCGCCGTGTCCGGCGCCTGAGCACCGTTCCCTGCGCGTCTTCACGTACACAACACCGATGCACCCTCCCCTCAGGCTGTTCGCCGTTCCGAGCTTCTTCCGCCCTTCCTTTCTTCCTTCGCCCCGCCCGTGGCCGTGCTGCCGTGGCGCGCCGCCCGGCGCTGCCCGGCTGCCCCCGCACGGTCGACGAACCTGGAGAACCACACCTCATGCCCCGTACCCGGCACACCGCCGCCTTCGCGCTGATCACCGTCGCCGCAGTCGCTCTCACCGCGTGCGGGTCCGGCGATCCGGCAGCCGCTCCGGCCGGCGCGGCCGGCCCGGTCACCTCCGCCAAGGGGAAGATTCCGACGCAGGACGTCGTGTCGTCGGTGAAGAAGAACAAGGCCGCGGCCGCGCTGCTGCCCGCCGATGTCCGAGCATCCGGCACGCTGACCATCGCCTCCAGCGTCGGCACGCCCCCCGGCGCCACCTATCTGCCGGACGGGAAGACCGTGGCCGGCACCGACATCGACGTCGCGGACGCCGTGGCCGGGGCGCTGGGGCTGAAGCTGAAGCGCGAGGTGGCCGCCTTCGAGGCGATCCTGCCTGCGCTGGGCAGCGGGAAGTACGACCTGGGGACGGGGAACTTCGGGGTCACCGACGAGCGCCGCCGGACGATCGACTTCGTCACGTACCTCAATGACGGGCAGGGCTTCGCGGTCCGCGACGACAGCAAGCTGGCGAAGGTCACCGATCTCACCCAGCTCTGCGGCCTGACCGTGGGCACCGCCGCGGGCACCACCTTCGAGGTGACGCTGGAGGAGAACAAGCACCGGTGCGCCGAGGCGGGCAGGAAGCCTTACGACGTGAAGACCTACTCCGACCTGGCGGCCGTCTGGGCCTCGCTCCAGCAGGGCCGCAGCGACGTGGTGATGTCGACCATCAACGGGTTGCGCTATGCGGTCGAGCAGCAGGAGGGTGTGCGCTTCCTCAATGAGTTCAAGCGGCTCGATGTCGGCTTCGCGTTCAAGAAGGGCACTCCGCTCGCGCCCGCCTTCCAGGCGGCGGTCAACGGGCTCAAGGCGGACAGGACGTACGACCGCATCCTGAAGAAGTGGGGCATCGGAGCGTCGGCGATCGAGTCCTCGCGGATCTCGCCGCCCGAGATCAAGTGACCCCGGGGCCGCCGGGCCGGCCCGAGGCGTGGCTCAGCAGTCGCACCCGCAGTCGCAGCAGTCGCAGGAGCTGCAGCAGTCCCCGCAGTTACTGCAGCAGTCGCACGCATCGCAGCAGTCGCTGCAGTCGCACTGGCTGCACAGCCCCTCGCGCCGCTGCCGGCTCCACGGGTCCTCGAAGGTCCCGCAGCACATCTGGCAGGTGCAGGCGAGGCCCGCCCACACCAGGCAGCCCGTGATCAGCCCACGCCGGTCGCGCGGCGGCTCCGGCGGGGGCTGAGGCGGGCCGAACGGACTGCCGGGGTTGTTCGGCGCGTACGGATTGCCCGGCGGCGGCCCGAAGGACCCGGTCCGCCGCAGCCCCGCCGCCTCGCCCGGCGGCGCCTTCGCGGAGGACTCCGTCTGCTGCCGGGCCGTCAGATCCCGGCGGGTGTGCTGCGCATCCGCCTGGTGCGAGCACGTCTGCGTGGCGAAGGCCCGGTCCACCGAACGCCGCAGTTCGTGCACGAGCAGCACATGTGTCAGTTTGTCGTCGGTGAATTCGGCGTCGCGCAGCGCCAGCCGTACACCGCGCAGCGCGTCGTCGCACAACCGCCGGGCCTCGGCGCGCGTGGTGCGTGTGGCGGTGAGCGGGTTCCAGGCGCCCGACGCGGCGTCAGCTTCCTGGTCCTCCACGGCATCCAGCAGATGCGCGAGCCGCCCGAAGAGCCGGCCGGCCTCGGCGAGAGGTTCGGCGTTCTGCGGTCGGCCCGCGAGCGCGGCGGTGTGGGCGAAGGCCGCCGCGGTGGCGGTCTCGGTGGGTTCGGTGACCGTCAGCAGCGGGGTGCCCGGCCCGGCCAGCCGTTCGACGCCGGTCTGCCGGTCGACGGCGTCCACGAGGACGGCGGTGTCGAACCCCAGCTCCGCGCCGGTACGCGCCCCGGCCCGGTCCCAGCCCGCGGCGACCCGGCGGGCGGCCGCGGCGACCGGACGACGCCTCAACAGCCCGTCCCGGTCGGCTATGTGGTCCCGTACCTTCGCCGAGGCGAGCACCAGCGAGACGGCGGCTGCCAGTCTGGCCCCCTCGCCGCGGGCTACCGGAGCGGTGCGCATGGAACGCAGTGGGCAGGGCCCCGCAGTGCGTCGCCATCCGGTGGTGCGCTCAGCCTGAGCCTCCGTCAGAACCGAGACGATCAGGCCGTCATAGTTCGTGACGATCCGGGCGAACTGCCCGTGGTCCGAGCGAAGCGCGAGGCAGAGCCCGCAGAGATGGGCCATCCACTCGGCCTTGAGGCCCTCCGGCAACCGATGGGCGCAGGGCCTGACTATTCCGAACACGACGATCCCCCGAGAGTCGTTCAGACGTGCGCCGCACTCGTGCGTGTGCGCGACGGGCATCGTATCGAGTGACCCGTTCACCCGTACGCACCCCACGTCACCCGTACGGACCGGGACATCATATTTTCTTTTCACCAGGGGCCCTATGCAGGAGGAACCTTGACGAATCGCCACATCTTCTGCACCAGTAACGTCACGAATCCCCTGCGCGCCGACTATCCACTTGGCGCACGATCCGCATCATGGTCGACCATAGGGATACGAATGAGATGCGGAACACCAAGGAACCGCGGTGAGAGGAGGCGTCCATGGGATCGGTGCGCAAGGCGAGTGCCTGGCTGGGCCTCGTAGAGGACAACGACGAGCGTTACTACGACGACGACGACGAGTACACCGAGGGTGCACGGACCGGGACCGGCAATGCCTGGGTGACCGACCCACGGGTGCAGGTGGTCTCCGAGGCGGCCGAGGAGACGGGCCGCCGGATCGCCACAGTCACCCCGGACAGCTTCCGGGACGCCCGCGGCATCGGCGAGCTCTTCCGGGACGGCGTCCCGGTGATCATGAACCTCACGGCGATGGACCCCTCGGACGCGAAGCGTGTCGTGGACTTCGCCGCGGGGCTGATCTTCGGACTGCGCGGGTCGATCGACCGCGTCGCCACCCGGGTCTTCCTGCTGACCCCGGCCGACACCCACGTGGTCAGCGGCGAAGCCGCCGGCCGACCGGCCGACGGCTTCTTCAACCAGAGCTGAGCAGGGCGCTCGCCGGATCGGTCCGGCCGACGTCCCGTTCTACCGGAATGCGTCCAGACCGGTGAGCGCCTTGCCCAGCACCAGCTGATGCATCTCCACGGTGCCCTCGTAGGTGAGCACCGACTCCAGGTTCGTCGCATGCCGCATCACCGGGTATTCGAGCGAGATCCCGTTGGCGCCGAGAATTGTGCGTGAGGTGCGGCAGATCTCGATCGCCTCCCGCACATTGTTGAGCTTTCCGAAACTGACCTGTTCCGGGCGGAGCCTGCCCGCGTCCATCCGACGGCCCAGATGGTGGGCGAGCAGGATGCCCTTGTGCAGTTCGACGGCCATGTCCGCGAGCTTGGCCTGAGTGAGCTGGAAGCCGCCGATCGGCCTCCCGAACTGTTCCCGGGTCTTCGCGTAGTCGACCGCTGCCTCGAAGCTGGCGCGTGCGGCGCCCATGGCTCCCCAGACGATGCCGTAGCGGGCGTGGCCGAGGCAGTTGAGCGGGCCGCGCAGGCCGGTGACCCCGGGGAGTACGGCATCGGCGGGCAGCCGTACCTCGTCGAGTACCAGCTCACTGGTGACGGAGGCGCGCAGCGACCACTTGTGCTTGATCTCGGGCGCCGAGAAGCCGGGGGTATCGGTCGGCACGACGAAGCCGCGGATACCCTCGTCGGTCTGTGCCCAGACGACGGCCACCCCGGCCACCGAGCCGTTGGTGATCCACATCTTGCGGCCGCTGAGGACCCAGTCTCCCCCACTCCCGGCTTCGCCCGAGCGGGAGGTGCCTCCCGGCTCTCGCTTGGCGTACGTCCGCATCCCGGCCGGGTCGGAGCCGTGGTCCGGCTCGGTGAGCCCGAAGCAGCCGATGATCTCGCCGGCCGCCATCCCGGGCAGCCACCGCTCCTTCTGCTCCTCCGAGCCGAAGCGGTGGATGGCGTACATGGCGAGGGAGCCCTGGACGGAGACGAGCGAGCGGATCCCGGAGTCCGCCGCCTCGAGCTCCAGGCAGGCCAGTCCGTACTGGACGGCGGTGGCGCCCGCGCAGCCGTACCCCTGGAGGGACATGCCGAGGGCACCGATCGAACCGAGCTCGCGGGCCAGCTCACGGATGCCGGGCAACTCGCCGTCCTCGTACCACTCGGCGATGTGCGGCAGGACCCGGTCGGTGGCCCAGGCACGGACGGTGGAGCGGATCGCGAGGTCCTCGGGGCCGAGCAGATCGTCGATACCGATCGGGTCGGCGGGGTCGAAGGGCGGCAGCTTCGACGGCTTCGCGGACTCAGCGGACTCGGTGGTGGACATGAGAGTGCCTCCGGCGGCTCGCACGGTACTAAAACTAGCAGTGTTAGTTATGGCGTCGTGCTGACGTTACGGCTCAGTGTGCCGCTCGTCCAGAGCCGGTGGCCTCGGCGGGTTGCCGCCGGACAGGCAGCGAACGGGGCCGGTTCCGACAGTCCTGTCCAGGGGCTCCCTGGGGACCGTGGAACGCCCGGGCCTCACGGGACTCGTGGTCGTCCTGCACATCGCGCGGATCGCAGAGAACCCGCGGCGGGCACTCCATCACCCGCGGCAGCCGCAGCGCGGCGAGCGAGCCGAGCAGCAGCAGCCCCGCGCTGACCAGCAGCGTGACATGCAGACCGTTGACGAAGGCGTGCCGGGCGGTGCTCCGCAGCGCCTCGCCCTGCGGACCGCCCAGCTGGGACGCCACCTGATAGGCCTCGCCCAGCGAGTGGGAGGCGGCGGCAGAGGCCTCGGCGGGAACGCCCGCCCCGGAGAGCTTGGCCAGCCCAGGGGTGTAGGCGGCGTTCATCACGCTGCCGAGCAGCGCGATCCCCATGCCCGCTCCCAGCTGGTACGAGGTCTCACCGATGGCCGCCGCGCCACCGGCCCGGTCGGCGGGGGCCTCGCTGAGCATCGATTCGTACGCACCGAAGAGCGTGGACTGGAGCCCGAAGCCGAGCACTACGAACGCAACGCTCAGCAGACCGGGCCGGTCGTGCTGCCCCATCAGGGTCAGGAGCAGCACCGAGGCCGCCGTGAGCACGAAGCCCCACCCGACCATCCGGCGCGGGCCGATCCGGCGCAGGGTGTACGAGCCGGTGGCGCCCGCCGCCATCGCGGCGAAGGTGAGCGGCAGCAGCCGCAGACCGGTGTCCAGCGGGCTGAGGCCCAGGACCAGTTGGAGGTACTGGACGGCGATCAGTTCGAGACCGACCAGGGCCAGCATGGCGAGGACGATGCAGCCGACCGCGGTGGAGAAGGCGGGTCTGGCGAACATCCCTATGTCGATCAGAGGATGCGTACGGCGCTTCTGCCGGCGTACGAACGCGACGATAAGCGCGCCGCCCAGGAACAGCGGCACGAGGGTGGCGAGGACGAAAACGCCCTCGCCGGTGCCCGCACGCTTCACACCGAAGACCACACCGAGCACTCCGGCCGCGGCCATCAGCGCGCCGAACACGTCCCAGGGGCCGTCATTGCTGCCCCGCGACTCGGGCAGCAGCAGCCGGCCGGCCGGAAGGATCAGGGCCATCAGCGGGATGTTGATCAGGAAGACCGAGCCCCACCAGAAGTGCTCGACGAGGAAGCCGCCGATGACCGGTCCGATGGCCGCGCCGACCGCGGCGACCGCGGTCCACACCCCGATGGCGACGGCCCGCTCGCGCCGGTCGGGGAAGACCTGGCGGAGGATCGACAGCGTCGCCGGCATGATCATCGCGCCGCCGACCCCGAGCAGGGCGCGCGCCGCTATGAGGACGCCCGGACTGTCGGCCATCGCGGCAACCGCGGAGGCGACCGCGAAGAGGGCGTAGCCGAGCAGCAGTATGCGGCGGCGGCCGACCCGGTCACCGAGGGTGCCGAAGAGGATCAGCAGTGAGGCACAGACCAGTGGATAGGCGTCCACGATCCACAGCAGACCGACGGCGCTCGGCCGCAGGTCCTCGGTGACGGCGGGGACTGCGACGTGCAGCACGGTGGCGTCGAGCGCCACGAGCAGCAGGCTGAGGCAGAGGACGACCAGGACGACCCATCGGTTGGCACCGTCGGCGGCTGCGCGCAGCCGGAGTCGGGCTGTGGTCGTCCCGGACATGCATGTACCTCCCAAAAGGCCTCGCGCTCGGCAGGCCAACCGGGGATGCAGCGTCTGCTGCCCCTCCAGGCCCGGCATCGACGGGCGAGTGATCCGTCAGCGTACGCGAGTTCGGCGTGGCCACACGTGGTCCATCTCATACCTCGGCGGACCACGGAGTGTGGCGTACGCCACGCCGGACCCCGCACCCGGCCCCGGCCGGACGGCGCCCGTCGCCGCCGTGCACGCACACCGGACTCGCCCCGTGACCGGCCCAGCACCGTCCGTTCACCCGGGCGTGACGGCCGCAGAAATGCATACAGCATCGCTATTTGTTATTCACGGATACCCAAACACCCTTCCGAAATGAGTACGGGAAAACAGATCGGAAGATCGCCGGCATTCGCCGAACGGTCGGGAAAAGATGCCCGACTGAGACATAGTCCACATCACATCGTCATCACAAAGCGGCCGGATCGACCGGAACGCGCACTCACTCGCTGTAACGTCGATTGGGTGCGTACCGACATCTTTGCCCGGCTGGACCGGGAGCCGGAACCGCCGAAGATAGAGCCACCGCGGATGAGTCGTCACCGCATCGCTCTCTTCGGCGGGACGTTGGCGTTCTATCTCGCCATCGTCATTGCCGTACTGATCGGCTCCTGGCTGGTGACCCTGGACTGGAAGGTCATGCTGTTCCGGCCCTACCAGCAGTGGCCCGGCATCCATGCCTTCCTCGACTACTACGTCGTACTGGGCCAGCGAGGCCCCACGGCCGTGATGGTCGCCTGCTGGCTCGGCTGGCGCTCCTGGCGGCAGCACACGCTGCGGCCCCTGCTGACGCTGGGTGCCTCACTGCTGCTGCTCAACCTGACGGTGGGTGCGGTCAAGCTCGGCCTCGGCCGGCTCGGCCCGCACTACGCGACCCAGATCGGCTCTGCGGAGCTCTTCGCCGGCGGCGATATATTCCCGTCCGGGCACACCGCCAACGCGGTCGTGACCTGGGGAATCCTCGCGTACCTGGCCACCACCCCGAGGGCCAGGCGCTATCTGTCGGCCGTATCGGCAGTGGTCTCGCTCGGGGTCGGGCTCACGACCGTCTATCTCGGCACGCACTGGCTCAGCGATGTGCTGCTGGGCTGGGCCGCGGGGCTGCTGATCCTGCTGGGCCTGCCGTGGGTCGAGCCGCTGATCACCCGCGCCGAGGACTGGATCTTCGCGGTGCGCGAGCAGTGGCGCGCGCGGGGCAGGGCAGTGCCTTCGGTGCCTGTCGCGGCCGGCGGCCCCCGGACCGTGCTGCTGCCGCAGCGGGCCGGTGCTGACGCCACGGACGAGGACCCGGCGCTCGAACCGGTCGCCGCGGGAAGCCGCACGGGGGCCGCGGCCCCGGCAGCGGGTACCCGGCCACGGGCCCACACGGTGCGCTCGGAGCGGACGCCCATCACCCCGGCCGGCAGCCGGCGACCGCCGCACGCGGACCGTACGCCGCGCGGCGGGACCAGCCCGGCCCGCCCGATGAGCGGCGGCTGACGGACCGCACCCCACGCATCGGGAACGGTACGCACAGCCTCACCCCGCACAGTCAAGGCCCCGACCTCGGTCGGGGCCTTGCTCGTGTCGCGGGCCTGTCGCAGCCGTCCGGCGGCGGCGCGGTCTCAGCCCACCCAGCAGCGGGTCACGACGGCATCGTCGACCTCGAAATTGATCCGTCCGGCCCGGTACTCCATGGTGATGATCGCGCCCGGCGGCAGGGATCTCACGCTGCTCCAGCCACGCGCACGGGCCCTCCGCTCGGCGGCTTCGGCAGCCAGGCCGACATACGCGCCGGGTGTGTCGTCAGGCTGTGCGGGAGGAGTCGGTATAGGTGCCATGTCTCTCACCGTAGGCGGCCGCGGACGGGTACGGAAGCCTGGCCCCGGCGGCGGCGCGGCATCCTCACGTACGCCACCGGTCACGCTTGTGTCACAGGATCACCACACACGTTTACTCGAACTGCTTCACTCGAACGTGCGATCCGTAAGCCGACGCACAGTAATCGAAGGCGCCGAAAAATGATCTCGGAACAGGCGGGGAAACCAAACGGATTACGGCATCCCAGGCAGTCGAAATACCCGTCCCGGGCGGCGCCCGGAAAATGATCCGGGCACCGGGAATTCACGCTTCCTTATGGCGGCCTTATCTCTTGGACACGATATCCACACCATCGGACCGGGGCGGCCGCCGACATCCACCCGTATACCGGACACAGCGAGTTGACAGACGAAAGAGCACGGCACGGTTCAGTCGAGCGCCCGGGACAGTCGGTCCCTGGCGGTCCTGATCGCGTCGGTGAGCTCCTGCGGCTCGACGACTTCGAAGTCGAAGCCCATGAGCATCACATGGATCACCAGGACGTCCAGACCGGCCGCCCCCGTGCGCAGCAGGCAACTGTCCCCGTCGATGCGCTCCAGAACACCGGAGGACGGGGAGATCCGCTCGGCCGCCCGCTCGACGGGCACCTTCAGCCGGATCACGGCACGCGCCGCGTACGCGTCGGTGGAGACGCCCCGGGAGACATACGCGGCAAGGTCGTCGGCGGGCGGGCGGCGCGGGACGAAGCGGGGGCCGTGCGGCGGCGTGGGGGTGATCCGGTCCGCCCGGAAGGTACGCCAGTCCGCGCGGTCCAGGTCCCAGGCGACGAGGTACCAGCGGCGCTCGGTGCACACCAGCCGGTGGGGTTCGACGATCCGGTGCGATACGGAGCCGTCATGGGCGCGGTACGCGAAGCGCACCCGCTCGCTGTCCCGGCAGGCCCCGGCCAGCTCGGTGAGAACCCCCGGGTCCACGGTCGACGCCTCGGGTCCGCGCAGCATGGGCACGGTGAAGGCGCCCAGCGCGCTCACCTGCCGGCGCAGCCTGTTCGGCAGTACCTGCTCGAGCTTGGCGAGTGCGCGTACGGAGGTCTCCCCGATGCCCTCCACGCCGTGGCCGGCCGCCGTGCGCAGCCCGACCGCGACGGCGACGGCCTCCTCGTCGTCGAGGAGCAACGGCGGCAGCTCGGCCCCGGCACCGAGCTGATAGCCGCCGCCGGTGCCAGGGCTTGCGTTGACCGGGTAGCCGAGCTCCCGCAGCTTGTCGACGTCGCGCCGGACGGTCCGGGGGGTGACGCCGAGCCGCTCGGCGAGCTCGGCGCCGGACCAGTCCCGGTGGGCCTGCAGCAGTGAGAGCAGGCGCAGCAGTCGTGCCGAGGTCTCCAACATGGGACGAGTCTGTCAGCGGTTGCGGACAGCTACCGTCCGCGATCCGGTTCGGCCTGCTGCGGCGCCCGGCTCCAGCCGTGCGCAGAGGTCGTCGCCGACCGAGCAGGTACCCGGCACGGGATCGTCGCGGTGACGGAAAACCGACACGATCCCGTTGTCATGGTGCTCCGTCGGCGCACCGGCGAGATGGAACGTCGTACGGATGACCCCCTGCATGTGTTGCAGTGCCCAGGTTCGACCGATGTGCTGCGGGTTGCACCTGGCGTGACGGCGAGAACCGGCTACCGCCTCACTCAACTCATGGACGACTTTCAGCCACTGGATACGTTCCCTGTTTTCCTGATTTGTCGACCTGTCGTCGCGCCCTCCCCTCCCTCGCCCGGCCCCGCCGATGCGGGTTCGATCAGCGGGTATTGACCGGGAGTAAACCCATCGGCCCCCCGATTCACCCTCTGCGCCGGATGGTTCGATTCCGTTCCCTTTCCCGCGTGACCCCGGCCGCAGCTCACCCGTTGTCTGTTCATGAGCCGGGAACCGCCCGGCGCACGCACCGAGTTCGAGGAGCCACCCGTGCCGCGCATGCTCGACGTCAGCGAGGACGTACGCGCCGAGATCGGCGACGCCGAAGCCGATCGGCTGCTCGTCGGCGACAACGCCCCAGGCAGCTACGACTGCACCTCCTGCCGCACCCCCGGCGACTCGGAGCAGGAGCGCACCAGCACGGTGCTGTTCGTCGGCGACGAGACCGCCGTGCTCGCCTTCGCCCACGCGACCTGCATCCCCTCCCAGGTCGTCCAGGTCTCCGAGGAGCAGCTGCAGGGCGCCGTGCGCAGCATCACCGGCAGTGAGCCGGAGACCCCGCAGGGCCTCATGCCCGAGCAGGCCGTCCTGGGCATCACCAGCGGACTCGTCCTGATCGATGACGAGCTCCACCCGGCGCTGGTCGTCGAGCCGACCGGCGCGATCACCCGCCCCGGCACGTACGGCAGCGGGGGCGACGAGTTCCTGCAGCTCCTGCTGGAGCAGGGCTTCCACCCGGTCCACCGGATGGACCAGGTGCCCGCCGTGCTGCACGGCTGGTCGATCCTGCTCGCCATGGGCCAACTGCACGCTGTGCTCCAGCCGGGGACCGGCGGCGGCGCCCCGGTCGCCTGGTGGCAGGCCCATGCACCGCTGCAGGTCACCGAAGGCTGGCGGGCCGCGGCCAACAAATCTCAGACCGTGCTCGTCTTCGCCGCGCCGGTCGGATCCATCGGCCAGCAGCCCCGCGAGGACCTGCTGCGCGACGCCCTGGAGAAGGCCGCGGCGAGCGGCCTCCTGGTCGCGGCCGCGATGCCGCTGGCCGGGACCTGATCATGTCCGTACGCTCCTCGCACCCCCGGCGAACAGCTATTTCTCCGCCGGGCCCGCATCCGACCGCCGATGGGGTCGTTGGCACATACGTGCACTCATACGACCCCTCCCACCAGCGCCCGAGCCCGATCCCTGCCATGCGTCCGTCGCAGGACCGCTCGGGCGGTCAGACCCACACCCCGATCTACGACTCGTTGTACTCCGAGTACCGCCGGTCGTTCCGGGCGCTGCCAGGGGATCGGAGCGGCGAGGAGAACCTGGGCTTCGTGGCATTCGGGACCGGCATGTTCGGCAGCCGGGCCCCGCTGAGCGGTCACTCGGCCCACTCGGCCCACTCGGCCCACTCCGGCCACTCCGGCCCGGGCACGCACACCGGAAGCCTCGGTTCCTGGCAGCGGGTCGGCCGGCACGCCGGGCGCCCCCAGCCGGCGGCGCTGCCCCCGGGATCCCGGGGAGTCTGACCGCCCGGCGAAGCCCCGCACCGTTCACAGCAGGGACGGTACGGGGCTTCGTCATGTCCGGCGCCATGGCCGGGACGGGGCGGATCAGGCCGGCGTCACTTCTTGCGGCCGCGCTTCTCGCGGACCCGCACCGAGATGTGGATCGGGGTGCCCTCGAAGCCGAACTCCTCGCGCAGCCGACGCTCGACGAAGCGGCGGTAGCCGTGCTCGAGGAAGCCGGAGGAGAAGAGCACGAACCGCGGCGGCTTGGTGCCGGCCTGGGTGCCGAAGAGGATGCGGGGCTGCTTGCCGCCACGGACCGGGTGCGGGTGGGAGGCGACGATCTCGCCGAGGAACGCGTTCAGCCGGCCGGTCGGGATCCGGGTCTCCCAGCCCTCGATCGCGGTCTCGATCGCCGGGACCAGCTTCTCCATGTGGCGGCCTGTGAGGGCCGAGACGTTGACCCGGGGGGCCCACGCGATCTGCGCGAGCTCCGTCTCGATCTCGCGCTCCAGGTAGTAGCGGCGCTCCTCGTCGAGGGTGTCCCACTTGTTGAACGCGACCACGAGCGCACGCCCGGCCTCCACGGCCATGGTGATGATGCGCTGGTCCTGGACGCTGATGGACTCGCTGGCGTCGATCAGGACGACGGCGACCTCGGCCTTCTCGACGGCGGCCGCGGTACGCAGCGAGGCGTAGTAGTCCGCGCCCTCCTGGAGGTGGACGCGGCGGCGGATACCGGCCGTGTCGATGAACTTCCAGGTGATGCCGCCGAGCTGGATCAGCTCGTCGACCGGGTCACGGGTGGTGCCGGCCATTTCGTTGACGACGACCCGGTCCTCGTTCGCCACCTTGTTCAGCAGCGAGGACTTGCCGACGTTCGGACGGCCGATGAGCGCGATGCGGCGCGGGCCGCCGAGCGCGGTGCCGAAACTCTGGGCCGGGGCCTCGGGCAGGGCTTCGAGGACGGCGTCGAGCAGGTCGCCGGTGCCACGGCCGTGCAGCGAGGAGACCGGGTGCGGCTCGCCGAGACCGAGCGACCAGAGCGCGGTGGCGTCGGCCTCGCCACTCTGGCCGTCGACCTTGTTGGCGCACAGCACGACGGGCTTGCCGGCCCGGCGCAGCAGCTTGACGACGGCCTCGTCGGTGTCGGTCGCGCCGACGGTCGAGTCGACGACGAAGACGACCGCGTCGGCGGCCTCGATCGCGTACTCCGCCTGGGCGGCGACGGAGGCGTCGATGCCGAGCACGTCCTGCTCCCAGCCGCCGGTGTCGACGACCTTGAAGCGGCGGCCGGCCCATTCGGCCTCGTACGTGACACGGTCCCGGGTGACGCCGGGCTTGTCCTCGACGACCGCCTCGCGGCGGCCGATGATCCGGTTCACCAGGGTCGACTTGCCGACGTTGGGGCGGCCGACGACGGCGAGGACGGGCAGCGGGCCGTGACCCGCTTCGTCGATCGCGCCCTCGACGTCCTCGACGTCGAAGCCCTCCTGCGCGGCGAGCTCCATGAACTCCGCGTACTCGGCGTCGCCAAGCGCTCCGTGCTCGTGGTCCGAGCCGTCGGAGTGAATCTGGTCGTTCATGAAGTCCGTTCCTCTTTGCATCATCATCGATGGACCACGATCACGCGGCCCACTACTCAAGTCTTACCTAGCGCCCGGTGAAACGCCTGGCGTTCTCCAGGTGCGAGGTCAGCCGTGCCTGGATCCGCACGGTCGCCTCGTCCAGCGCCCTGCGGGTCCGCAGGCCACTTCCGTCGCCCGCGTCGAAGGCGTCACCGAAGACGACATCGACCCCACTGCGCAACGGCGGCAGTGCCGATATCAACCGTCCGCGGCGCTCGGTGCTTCCCATGACGGCCACGGGCACGATCGGCGCCCCGCTGCGTACCGCGAAGTACGCGAGCCCGGCCCGCAGCGAGGCGAAGTCTCCTTCGCCCCGGGTACCCTCCGGGAAGATCCCGAGTACCCCGCCGTTCTCCAGTACACCGAGGGCCTGGGTGATGGCGGCGCGGTCGGCGCTCGTACGGTCCACCTTCAGCTGACCGATTCCGCGCAGGAACGGGTCGAGGGGGCCGACGAACGCCTCTTTCTTGATCAGGAAGTGGACGGGCCGGGGCGCGGTGCCCATCAGCATCGGCCCGTCGATGTTGTGGGAGTGGTTCACCGCGAGTATGACGGGTCCGGAGGCGGGTACCCGCCATGCACCGAGGACGCGGGGCTTCCACAGCCCGTACATCAGCCCGATGCCGATCCCGCGCCCGACCGCCGCTCCGCGCAGCGTGGGCGTGCCCGAGGCTGCGGTCACTTCGCGGCCCGCTTCTCCTCGACAAGGGTGACGACGCACTCGATGACCTGCTGCAGGGTCAGGTCGGTCGTGTCCACCTCGACCGCGTCGTCCGCCTTGGCGAGCGGCGAGGTCTTGCGGCTGGAGTCCGCGGTGTCCCGCTTTATCAGCGCCTCCTTGGTGGTGGCGAGATCGGAGCCCTTCAGCTCTCCGCTGCGGCGGGCCGCGCGGGCCTCCGGCGAGGCGGTCAGGAAGATCTTGAGGTCGGCGTCGGGCAGCACCGTGGTGCCGATGTCACGGCCCTCGACGACGATGCCTATCTCGGCGGCGGCGGCGATGGACCGCTGCAGCTCCGTGATCCGGGCACGCACCTCGGGGACCGCGCTGACGGCGCTGACCTTCGAGGTGACCTCCTGCGTACGGATCGGGCCCGCGGCGTCCTCGCCGTCGACCGTGATCGTCGGGGCGGCCGGGTCCGTGCCGGAGACGATCACCGGCTTCGCCGCGGCGGTCGCGACCTCCGCGGCGTCCTGCACGTCGATGCCGTTGTTCAGCATCCACCAGGTGATCGCCCGGTACTGGGCACCGGTGTCCAGGTAGCTCAGGCCGAGCTTGGCGGCGACGGCCTTCGACGTGCTCGACTTGCCGGTGCCGGAGGGCCCGTCGATGGCGACGATCACTGCGGCCGGGGCCGTCCGGGCTGCGGCGCTTACGGTTTCCACGGTGGTGGACACCTTCCTGGTACACGGGGTGGGCGGGACAAGGGCGCGCGAACCCGCCCCGCACAAGGTTACCGAGTGTCGGGACGGTCCTCTGCACCCCTGTGGACAACTCCCGCGGACCTCGGCCGCCAGGGGCCTACTGGCGGATCGACCAGCCCCGCTCGCGAAGCGCCGCCGCGAGTGCCGGGGCCACGCTCGGCTCGACCATCAGCTGCACCAGGCCGGCCTGCTGCCCGGTGGCGTGCTCGATACGGACGTCCTCGACGTTGATCCCGGCCTTTCCCGCGTCCGCGAAGATCCCGGCCAGCTCGCCCGGCCGGTCGCTGATGAGCACAGCCACGATGTCGTACGCCGCCGGGGCCGCCCCGTGCTTCCCGGGGACCCTGACCCGGCCCGCGTTACCGCGGCGCAGGACGTCCTCGATGGAGTCGGTGCCCTCGCGGCGCTTGTCGTCGTCGCCGGACTGGAGGCTGCGCAGCGCCCGGACCGTCCCCTCGAGATCGGCGGCGACCCCGGCGAGCACGTCCGCGACCGGTCCGGGGTTGGCGGAGAGGATCTCCACCCACATCCGGGGATCGGAGGCCGCGATCCGGGTGACGTCCCTTATGCCCTGGCCACAGAGGCGTACGGCCGTCTCGTCGGCCTCCTCCAGGCGGGCGGCGACCATCGAGGAGATCAGCTGCGGGGTGTGGGAGACGAGGGCCACGGCCCGGTCGTGCGCGTCGGCGTCCATGACGACCGGGACGGCGCGGCAGAGCGCGACCAGCTCCAGGGCAAGGTTGAGGACCTCGGTGTCGGTGTCCCGGGTCGGCGTGAGGACCCAGGGACGGCCCTCGAAGAGGTCGGCGGTGGCGGCGAGCGGGCCGGAACGCTCCTTGCCCGCCATCGGGTGCGTACCGATGTACGGCGTGAGGTCGACGCCGAGGGCTTCCAGCTCGCGGCGGGGGCCGCCCTTGACGCTGGCGACGTCGAGGTAGCCGCGGGCGACGCCGTCCCGCATGGCGGTGGCGAGCACCGAGGCCACGTGGGCGGGCGGTACGGCGACGATCGCGAGGTCGACGCGGCCCGCGGGCGCCTCGTCCGTACCGGCGCCGAGCGCGGCCGCCGTACGGGCCGACGCCGGGTCGTGGTCGACGAGATGAACGTGGATGCCACGCCCGGCGAGGGCGAGGGCTGCGGAGGTGCCGACCAGGCCGGTTCCGATGACGACGGCGGTTCTCACTGGGCAATGTCCTTGCGGAGGGCGGCGGTGGCGCCGAGGTAGACATGCTGTATCTCGGACTTGGCAAGGTACGTCTCGACATGGGCGAGGATGCGCACCACGCGGGGCATCGCCCCCACGATGTCGAGCTCCTGGGCGCAGATCAGCGGTACGTCGACGATGCCGATGCCCCGGGCGGCGGCGGCCGGGAAGTCGCTGTGCAGATCGGGAGTGGCGGTGAACCAGATGCTGATCAGGTCGTCGGCAACGAGGCCGTTGCGCTCCAGGACGGCGGTGAGCAGGGCGCTGACCTGCTCGTCCATGTGTCCGGCCTCGTCCCGCTCCAGCTGGACCGCTCCACGGACCGCTCGTACCGCCACGTCTGGCTCCTCACTTCTTCGTGCACTTCTCTTCATGCCGCTTCGTGCTTGTCGCGCCTGCTCTGTGCCCGCCTGCGCGATTTCAGCCTAGAGGGGCGGGGCGACGGGCGGCCGTGGTGCTCTGTGGGTGAGACGCGAGGTCAGCGGGGAGCGGCGGTGGAGTGCACGGCCAGCAGCATCCGCCAGATCCCGCCCGCCAGCTGCGCCGGGGTGGCGTCGGTCCGGCCGTGCACCCAGTCGGCGAGGATGCCGGTGAACAGTCCGGCGACGGCGCTCGCGATCAGGTCCTCCGCGGAGCCCAGGGGGCGGCGACGGCGCAGTTCGCTGATGCTGCGCTGCCGCAGCTCCTGGTGCAGCAGCTCGCCGAGCGGTCCGCCGCCGCCCGCGCGCAGCAGGCTCCGGTAGACCTCGGCCCGGGTGCGGACTGCCTCCAGCAGGGCGACGAGCTCGCCGGGGGGCGCCTCGGGACCGGGCGGCACCTCGTCCCAGGCGTGCAGGGCGTCGACCGCCTGCCGGACGATCTCCGCGCAGGCGTCCACGGCCAGGGCGCGCAGATCGTCGTAGTGCAGATAGAAGGTGGCCCGGCCGACTCCGGCCCTGCGGACCACATCGGAGACGCTGACCTGGTCGAGTGGCTGTTCCTCGCAGGCCGCGAGGAGCGCCTCGCGGAGCTTGCCGCGGGTGCGTGCGGTACGGGGGTCTCCGCTGCCTTCCGTCACTGCGGGCGTCATGGGCTCAGCCCGCGAGCAGGACAAGGGCCAGTGCCGCGGCGGCGGGGACCGCCTGGACGAACAGGATCTTGCGGTTCACGGTGGCCGCTCCGTACACCCCGGCGACGATCAGGCAGCCGAGGAAGAAGATCTGGGCCTGGTATGCGACAGGGTCGCCCGCGATCAGACTCCAGACGAGTCCGGCGGCCATGAACCCGTTGTACAGGCCCTGGTTCGCGGCGAGCGGTGCGCTCTCACGGGAGAACGCCGGGGTGGTGGCGAAGACCTTCCGGCCGCGCGCGGTGTCCCACAGGAACATTTCGAGCACCAGGAAATAGGCGTGGATCAGTGCGACCAGTGCGACCAGCACCTGGGCTGCGATGTGCATGGCGGACGGCCTCCCGTATCGATTTCCTGGACAACTGTACAGGAAATCGATACGGGGTTCGGCCGGCCCTGAACGCTCAGAGCGCCTGTGCCCGGATCAGGTCCTCGATCGAGCCGCCCTTCGGGACCTCGCCCGCGGGGGTCAGTTTGTCGACCGCCTCGGGCAGCGACCTAGCGATGTCGTCGGCCGCCTGCTGCGTCGACACCCCCGCGTCCTGGGCGACCTTCTGCAGGGTTTCGTCCGGGAGCGCCTGCGCGATCTGGGCGCCGCTCACCGGCTTGTTCTCACCGGTCCCGACCCAGGACTGGGTCTGGTCGAGAAGGCCGGACTTGGTGAGCATCCCGATCAGGCCCTCAAGAGCGTTCGCGCCGCCCGCGCCACCGGCGCTCGCGTTGCCGCCGAGCGCGCCCAGCAGCGCTCCGAGGATGTTCCCGGCGTTGCCGGAACCCCCGCCCTGGCTTCCGCCGCCCAGCAAGCCGCCCAGCAGACTGCCGAGGTCGTTTCCTGCCATGGTTCTGCCCTTCCGAAGGGGATGGATTATCGACAATGTCGATCAGAACCAGGGCTTCTGCCACTCGGGGCCCGACGGCGGATGTCCGTAGCCGTCGAACCGACGGCTAAGGGCTGTCCCGTAATCCCTGGTGGATCAGCGCGCAGCGTCAGATGCGGTGCATCGCAAGGCGGAGGGGCGTCCTCATACCGGGCGTATTCGGGCGTTCCGACAACGCAGCGAGGTGCCGTAGCTGTCGTCGTGCGCCCGCCAGGGATTACGGGACAGCACTTAGGGACATCCGCCGGCAACGCGGCCTCGACGGCCTCCGGGGACGCGCCGCCCCGCAGCGCGTACTGCCCCTTGCCCGGACGACGAGGCACATGAGGCCCCCTCGCGTACCCTCACCCGCATGATCACCCCCGATGCCGAGACTCTCGTACGCGATCACACGATCTACTCCTGTGTGATGGGCTCACGTGCGTTCGGGCTGGCCACGGGCGACAGCGACACCGACCGGCGCGGTGTCTTCCTGGCGCCGACCCCGCTGTTCTGGCGGTTCGACAAGCCGCCTACGCATGTCGAGGGCCCGGCGCCGGAGCAGTTCTCCTGGGAGCTGGAGCGTTTCTGCGAACTGGCGCTGCGCGCCAACCCCAATGTGCTGGAGTGCCTCCACTCACCGCTGGTGGAACAGACCGACGCGGTCGGCCATGAACTCCTCTCCCTGCGCGGCGCGTTCCTGTCCCGGCTCGCCCACCGGACCTTCGTCCGCTACGCGCTGGGGCAGCGCAGGAAGCTGGAGGCGGATGTCCGGCAGTACGGTGCGCCGCGCTGGAAGCACGCCATGCATCTGCTGCGGCTGCTGGCGAGCGGCCGGGATCTGCTGCGTACGGGCGAGCTGACGATCGAGGTGGGCGACGCCAGGGACGACCTGCTCGCGGTGAAGCGGGGCGAGGTCCCGTGGCCGGAGGTGGAGCGCCGCATGACACGGCTGGCCGAGGAGAACGACGAGTCGGCACCGGGCTCGCCGCTCCCACCGGAGCCGGACCGGGCCCGGGTCGAGGACTTCCTGATCCGCACCCGCCGGGCGTCCGTGCCGTTTCCCGGCAAGGGGTGACCGGCCACCCCGACCAACGCGAAAGTCAAGCCCGTCCGGAGCTTGAGGACGGAGACCCGGGCCCTTTCAACCGCGCTCGCACCACGAGTTCGTGCAGCCCGTCGAACCCTCCCGCCCCATCCGGCAGCTCCGACTCCGCCTGTGCCTCGTCCAGCACCCGGTGCAGCGCCTCGACGTCCCGGTACACCACCGCGCCGTCCGCACACCCCGCTCCCCCGTGCTCGGCCGCGGCCTTCGCCTCGATCAGCTCGGGCAGATACGCGGGCGCCGCCACCTCCCCCACGAGCGTCGGCAGATGCGCGAGCACCTCGCCGCTGCGCATCAGATGGATGCCGGTCAGCAACGCCCGGAACGTGTAGAGCAGCGGCTTCAGTTCGCCGGTCCTCTCGAACAGACGCCACTGCGTGTTGGCGAACCCCCGGTAGTGGTGCGCGTGGTTGCGCGTCAGTACCGCGGGTGCCAGCTCGACCAGTTCCGCGTGCAGCTCGCTCGTGTGCACGACCAGCGGCGACACCAGCTGCTCCAGCACATAGCCGTTCGGCTTCAGCATCAGCCGGACGAACTTCCGCAGGTCATGGGTGACGAGGTCCATCTCGACCCCTTCGCGGTCCCACATCCGCGAGCGCGTCTCGTCCGGTTCGCGCAGCCCCACCACGTCCTCGGCGGGCAGGAGGTGGACCCCCCGCAGGTCCACGTCCGAGTCACGGGACGGAAACCCGTACAGATGCGCCCCGGAGACCGTGGCGAACAGCAGCGGACCCGGCTCTTCGGCGAGGACCGGGCCGAAGTCCGTGACCGGCAGCCCGGCCTCGTGGAGGTGGATCGTTTCCGTACGCATGGGTCAAGAGTCCCAGAGCGCCCCCAGCGACAGCAGATCGCTCCGGTACTCGATCCGCTCCGACCACTCCTTGGGCCACGCCCCGGCCCCCAGATGCGCCCCCGCCAGCGCCCCGGTCAGGCACCCGATGGAGTCCGAGTCCCCGCGGGTGCAGGCGGCCCGGCGCAGTGCGGTGACCGGTTCGTCGGGGAAGAGCAGGAAGCAGTGCAGGGCCGTGGCGAGGGCGTCCTCGGCGATCCAGCCGTCGCCGGTCGCCTCGCACGGGTCGGTCTCCGGTGACGGGT
Organism: Streptomyces sp. NPDC051664; assembly: GCF_044453545.1. Taxonomy (NCBI): domain Bacteria; kingdom Bacillati; phylum Actinomycetota; class Actinomycetes; order Kitasatosporales; family Streptomycetaceae; genus Streptomyces; species Streptomyces sp. NPDC051664. The sequence continues at coordinate 138,981 of NZ_JBITCU010000015.1, forward strand.
CGCGCAGGGCGTCCTGGACGCGGGCCAGTGCGGTCAGGCACTCGTCCCAGCCACGCTGGATGTAGCTCTCGCCCGAGTCGTCACCCGCGTACCGCCACAGGTCGCCGAGCCAGCGTGTGAGGTAGCGGCTGCTGTTCTCGTACGCGTACGAACGCAGCTGCCCGATCAGCCCCGTCGGCTCCGCACCCTGCGCCAGCAGATACACCGCGCGCGCCATCAGGTCGGAGGCGGCGAGCGCCGTGGGATGGCCGTGTGTGAGGGCGGCCTGCAACTGCGCCGCGCCGGAGCGCTGTTCCTCGCTCAGCCCCGGTACGAGCCCGACCGGCGCCACCCGCATATTGGCGCCGCAGCCCTTGGAGCCGGTCTGGCTGGCCTCCTGCCAGGGCCGGTCGCCGTCAAGCAGCCGGCAGGCGCTCATGCAGGTGCGGCCGGGGGCACGGTTGTTGTCCGGCGAGTGGTACCAGTCGACGAACTCCTCGCGTACCGGCCGGACCAGCCGCAGCGGGGTGAGCAGTCCGCGGTCCATGGCGGTGCGGATGCCCCGCGCGAGGGCCAGCGTCATCTGGGTGTCGTCGCTGACGAACGCGGGGTTCGGCAGCCGCATCTGCCGCCAAGGACCGCACTTGGCGAGGATCGACGGGACATTGTTGAACTCGGTCGGGAAGCCCAGCGCGTCGCCGAGCGCGAGCCCGGTCAGCGCGCCGGTGGCGGCCTGTTTGGTGATGGTGCGGGTCACGATCATGCGCTTCGTCCTTCCGGTCGCAGAAGTGGAGGGTGCAGGGCGGTGGCGGCACCCGCCCGGTACAGAGCAGCCGGCTTCCCCCGCCCGCCGGTGCGGCGGGGTGATCCCTCCACGGCCTGGACGAAGCCGGGCGTGGTGAGGACCTTGCGCCGGAAGTTGGGCCGGTCGAGCTCGACGCCCCAGACCGTCTCGTACACCTGCTGGAGCTCGCCCAGGGTGAATTCGGCCGGGCAGAAGGCCGTCGCCAGGCAGGTGTACTCGAGTTTGGCGCCGATCCGGTCGTGCGCGTCGGTGAGGATGCGGTCGTGGTCGAAGGCGAGCGCGCCGAGTGCTCCGGCGTCCCACCAGCGGGCGTTGGCCGCGTCCCCGCCGCCACGCGGTTCGGGCAGATCGGGAATGAGTGCGGTGTACGCGACGGAGACGACCCGCATCCTGGGGTCGCGGTCCGGATCGCTGTAGGTGCGCAGCTGCTCCAGATGGAGTGCGGAGACGGTTGCCTCGGTCAGCCCGGTCTCCTCGGCGAGCTCCCGGCGGGCGGCGTCCTCGGCGGATTCGCGTGGGAGCACGAAACCGCCGGGCAGGGCCCAGTGGCCCTTGTACGGGTCCTCACCGCGCTCGACGAGCAGGACGTGCAGCCGGCCGTCGCGGACCGTGAAGACGGCGAGGTCGACGGTGACCGCGAACGGTTCGAAGGCGTACGGGTCGTAGCCCTCGGGGGCGCCGGTGCTCATCGTCGCTCCGGGAGGGGTGAGGCGAAGTCCCAGCCCGCCGTGAGCAGAGCGTCGACGGCGTCGACCGCGGTGTCCAGGCGTTGCCGGTGCGGTCCGGTGAGTTCGACGAACTGCCGCCCGGTGCGGGTGAGTTCTGACCGGAAGCGGTCGGTCATCCAGGGTCGCAGCTCCTCGCCGTCGCGCAGCCCGTCGTCCTCGAAGGCGACGCCCTCGTGGTCGGTGAGCAGCCACAGGTGGTGGGCGACCCGGTCGGCGGTCTCCTCGACGCGCGGGTTGCGACCTCCGATGTACCGCTCGTGCCAGACGGTGGTGGCGAAGGAGTCTGTGTCGCAGAAGAGCACCGGGGACCCGGTCCGGGCGGCCGCATCCTCCTTGGCGTTCTGGGCCGCGGCGATCAGCGGGAAGTCGTCGGTGGTGAACGCCACGTCCTCCCACTGGGCCCGGGGCCACCGGGTACGCAGCGCGGCCAGCTTCTGCTCGCTGAACTCCCGTCCGTACTCGGCGACGTACCGGGTCTGCGCCCAGACGCCGCCGCGCCGGCGGTAGTGGTCGACGAGGGCGCGAGCCATCGTGGTGGTGCCGGTGGACTCGGCGCCGAGGACGACGATGCGGCGGGTGAGCGCGGCCCGTACGGGCGGTTCGAGGAAGTCCCAGCAGCCGACCGGGTCCTTGCGGACGGCGGTGCCGGAGACCGGGAAGACCGTGCGGTCGGGGTCGACGCAGACGGCTTCGGCACCGAACCGGCGGGCCAGTTCGTCCCCGTACGGCTCCGAGGTGAAGACGGCATCGACCCTGTCCGGGACGGCCCCCTTGAAGACAGCCATATGGGCATGCCAGATCGCCGGGTCGTGGAGATCCATCCGGGTGTCGTCGACGGCTCCGACGACCCGTACGTCCGGGTGCACCTCCCGCATCCAGGCCACCCGGTCGGCGAGGGGGACGGACTCGACGGAGGCGGCGCAGACCAGGACGGTCAGCCGCTCGCAGCGGTCCTGGGCGGTGCGGACGAGGTGGTGATGGCCGGCGTGCGGCGGATAGAACTTGCCGAGCACGAGCCCGTGCCTGAATCGCTTCATCCTGTCACCTCCGCCAACTCCCGTTGCGGAACGTAGAGATCATGCTTCCAGTTGCGCAGCCCGACCAGGCACAGCGCCAGGAAGCCGACGTACAGCAGAGAGGTCAGATAGAGCTCCTTGTGCGCGTACAGCGGGATGTACACGACGTCGGCGGCGATCCACAGCCACCACGATTCGACGAGCTTCCGGCACTGCCCGTACGTCGCAGCCAAGGACAGCGCGGTCGTCAGGGCGTCCCAGAACGGCACGGTCGAGTCGGTGGCGTGGCTGAGGAGGAGGGTCAGACCGGCGGTCCCCAACACCCCTGCCGCGCACAGCCGGATCCATTCGGTGCGGCTGGTGCTCCGCACCGGCAGGTCCGGGGAGCCTGGTCCACCCCCGTGGGTCCAGGCCCACCAGCCGTACGCGGCAAGGGCGATGAAGACGATCTGCAGGCCGGCGTCGGCGTACAGACCGGACTGGGTGAACAGCAGGAGGAAGAAGAGGTTGTTGGCGATGCCGATCGGCCAGTTGGCGAGACGCTGGCGGGCCACGAGCCAGACGCACAGCGCCCCACTGCCGAAGCCGAGCACCTCGGTCCAGCCGACCGGGGTGTCCAGGACTGTCACCAGAGGTTGCTGCAGGGGATCGAGGATGTCCGCGAGACTCACACCCGCCTCCTTTATAGTCACTTTGACTATAAAGGCGATTCGACGGCAGCAAAAGGCCCGCGGCCGGTTTCCTGTTCGAAAATCGAAACCAGGAACCGGCCGCGGGCCGTACAGCGGACGCCGAAGGCGGACTACAGACCGACCTCGCCCATCAGCATGCCCACCTCGGTGTTGGTGAGGCGGCGCAGCCAGCCGGACTTCTGGTCGCCCAGCGGGATCGGCCCGAAGGACGTCCGCACCAGCCGCTCGACCGGGAAGCCGGCCTCGGCCAGCATCCGGCGGACGATGTGCTTGCGGCCCTCGTGGAGGGTCACCTCGACCAGGTAGTTCTTGCCGGTGTTCTCGACGACGCGGAAGTGGTCGGCGCGGGCGTACCCGTCCTCCAGCTGGATGCCGTCCTTGAGGTGCTTGCCCAGGTCGCGCGGGAGTGGTCCCTGGATGGCGGCCAGGTAGGTCTTCTTCACGCCGTACTTCGGGTGGGTCAGCCGGTGGGCCAGCTCGCCGTGGTTGGTGAGCAGGATGATGCCCTCGGTCTCGGTGTCCAGCCGGCCGACGTGGAAGAGCCGCGTCTCACGGTTGGTGACGTAGTCGCCGAGGCACTGGCGGCCGTCCGGGTCCTCCATCGAGGAGACGACACCGGCGGGCTTGTTCAGCGCGAAGAAGAGGTACGACTGGGCGGCGACGGTCAGACCGTCCACCTTGATCTCGTCCTTGTGCACATCGACGCGCATGCCCTGCTCGACGACGATCTCACCGTTGACCTCGACGCGGGACTGCTCGATCAGCTCCTCGCACGCACGGCGCGAGCCCATGCCGGCCCTGGCCAGGACCTTCTGCAGACGCTCGCCCTCCTGCTCGGCGCCCGGGTGGGTCTTGGGCGTCTTGATGTCGGGCTTGTTCGCGTACCTGTCCCGGTTGCGCTGCTCGATCTTGGCGTCGAGCTCGCGCGAGCGGGACGGGGCACCCTGCGGGCCACGCCGCGGGCCGCCGCTCCTCGCGCCGCCCTGCGGGGGCTTCGGGCCACCCTTGGCGCCACCGCGGGCCGCGGCGCCGCGGCCCTTGCGGGGGCCGTCGCCGCTCTTCTCGCCGGCCCCGGTGCCGCCCACGTCGTAGCGGCGCTCCTCGGGGCGGGGCCTGCGGGGACGCTTGTCCTGCCGGTCGTCGCGCCCGGCGCCGCCACCCCGGGGGTTCCGGTTGCCGCCGCTCTTGCCGCTGCCGCTTCCGCTGTTACTGCCACTGCTTCGCATCAAAATTCCGTCTTGTCGTCTGCGTGAGTATCCGGGGTGTCCGGTGCGTCCGGATCGAACGACGGCACACCCTCTAGCGTCTCAGCCTCGATCGCGTCCGCCTCGGGGAGGAAGGGCGCGAGCTCCGGGAGCTCATCCAGGCCGCGCAGGCCCATCCGCTCCAGAAAGTAGTTCGTCGTCCTGTACAGGATCGCACCTGTTTCGGGTTCCGCGCCCGCTTCCTCGACCAGGCCCCTCTGCAGGAGGGTCCGCATCACGCCGTCACAGTTCACGCCGCGTACCGCAGAGACCCTCGAGCGGCTGACCGGCTGGCGGTACGCGACCACTGCGAGGGTCTCCAGAGCCGCCTGGGTGAGGCGGGCCTGCTGGCCGTCCAGCACGAAGCCCTCGACGGCCTCCGCGTACTCCGGGCGCGTGTAGAAGCGCCAGCCGCCCGCGACCAGGCGGAGATCGAAACCGCGGCGCTGCACGGTGTACTCGTCGGCCAGCTCCCGCAGCGCGTCGGCGACGGCCCGCCGGGGCCGCTCCAGCACCTTGGCGAGATGTTCCTCGGTGGCGGGTTCGTCGACGACCATGAGAACGGCCTCGAGAGCGGGCTTGAGCTCAAGATCCGCGACGGTGCTCGCACCGGTGGGGCGCTGCTCGCTCATGCCTGCACATCCTCTTGTACGTCCATGTCCTGCACCTCTTGATCGAACTCGTCCGTCACCGCGGGCTCGGCCCCCTCGCCCCCGGCCCAGCGCACCATGAGCTCGCCCAGCGCCTCCTCCTGGTCGAGGGTGACGGCCTTCTCCCGGTACAGCTCCAGCAGCGCCAGGAACCGGGCGACGACGGTGAGGGTGTCCGGGGCGTCCTCGGCGAGCTCGCGGAAAGTGATCCCCCCCGCTTCCCGCAGCCGCGCCACGACGATCTCGGCCTGCTCACGCACACTGACCAGCGGGGCGTGGATGTGATCGACGTACACCTGCGGCTTGGGCTTCGGCTGCATCGCCTTCACGGCGAGCCGGGCGAACCCCTCGGCGCCGATGCTGATCACCACCTCGGGCAGCAGCTCGGCATGGTGCGGCTCCAGCCCCACGGTCCGGGGAAAGCGCCGCCCCTCGGACTCCAGCCGGGCGCTGAAGATCTCCGCGATGCGTTTGTACGCGCGGTACTGCAGGAGCCTCGCGAAGAGCAGGTCCCGCGCTTCGAGCAGCGCGAGGTCGGCCTCGTCCTCGACTTCGGCGGCGGGCAGCAGCCGGGCGGCCTTGAGATCGAGCAGGGTCGCGGCGACGACGAGGAACTCGGTGGTCTGGTCGAGATCCCAGTCCACCCCCATGGCCCGGATGTGGGCCATGAACTCGTCGGTGACCTTGGAGAGGGCGACCTCGGTCACATCGAGCTTGTGCTTGGAGATGAGCTGCAGAAGAAGATCGAACGGCCCCTCGAAGTTGGCCAGCCGAACGGTGAACCGTCCGTCGGCGGCGGGTGCCCCGGGGGCGGCGGGGTCAGCGGGGGCCGCAGGACCGACGGTGTCGGCCGGGGCGGCGGCGACGGTATCGGCGGGGGCCGCGGGCGCCGCGGCGGCATCCATGACGGTGGGGGCCGCAGGACCCGCGGTCTCGGCCGGGGCGGCGGCGGCATCGGCGTCAGCCACAGGCGTCGCGGCGTCCGTGACGGTGGCCGAGGGGTCCGGGGACGCCTCCCCGGTTCCGGGAAGGGGCGGGGTGGGGGACACACCGACAGTGGCGCCCTCCACCACCGCGGCCCCGGCCGCGGACGGCGCAGACAGGCCCCCCGGACCGCGCCCCAGGGGGCGCCGGGGTGTGCGGGCAGGCTCGTCGGTCGTCGGCATGGGGGTCCAGGGTGCGGCGGGGATACGGGCGGGCGGTGGGCTGCACGGAGACGGCCGGGCCGCTCGGCGGCGGCCCCCCTCGGGCAGGCTACCGGCCCGCCGTACCGGTCAGCGGCCGCGCAGCCGCCGCACGAGGATGCTCGCGTCGCCCCGCGACTCCAGGTCGGCGAGGACCACGGCGACCGCCTCGCGGACGATCCGCCCACGGTCGACGGCGAGCCCGTGCTCGCCGCGCAGGACCAGCCGCGCGTGTTCGAGGTCTATCAGTTCCTCGGCCGAGACATAGACGGTGATCTTCTCGTCGTGGCGTTCGCGGCCGCTCGGCCGCCGGTTCGCCCCGCGCCCGCCTCCGCGCCTGCGCTGCTGCTGGACGGCCGGAGCCGCCTCCTGCTGCGTCCCGGACGAGGGCTGGGGCCGACGGCCCGCCTGAGCGGCCGCCGCCCGGTCGCCCTCCCCGCCCCGGCTGCGGGAGTCCCCCGCGTCGGCGTCCGCCGCCGAATGTTCCTCCCCGGACGTCAGGGTCCCGGATCCACCGGCCTCGGCCGCCCCGGATCCGTCCGCCGCGGAATCGCTCTCACCGGCCGGAGCCGGAACCCGCGCCTCGCCGTTCGCCTTGCGCCGCCGGTCCGCGGGGGACGAGGACTGCAGCCCCATCCCCCCGGTGGTACGGAACAGTTCGTCGGCCCCCGGCAGACTCACTCGGCGTGACACCGGGCGAGCACCTCCCTGGCGAGCTGGCGATAGGCGGCTGCACCGACCGAGTTGGAGGCGTACGTGGTGATGGGCTCGCCGGCGACCGTGGTCTCCGGGAAGCGCACCGTGCGCCCGATCACCGTGTGGTAGACGTGCTCGTCGAAGGCCTCGACGACCCGCGCGAGGACCTCGCGGCTGTGCACCGTACGGGAGTCGTACATGGTGGCGAGAATGCCGTCGAGCTCCAGATCGGGGTTGAGCCGCTCCTGGACCTTCTCGATGGTCTCGGTGAGCAGTGCCACACCACGGAGTGCGAAGAACTCGCACTCGAGCGGCACTATCACCTTGTGAGCGGCCGTCAGGGCGTTCACCGTGAGCAGGCCCAGCGAGGGCTGACAGTCGATCACGATGTAGTCGTAGTCGGCCATCAGCGGCTTCAGGGCGCGCTGCAGCGTGGACTCCCGGGCCACCTCACTGACCAGCTGCACCTCGGCGGCCGACAGGTCGATGTTGCTCGGCAGCAGGTCCATGTTGGGCACTGCGGTCTTCAGGAGAACCTCGTCGGCCGACATGCCCCGCTCCATGAGCAGGTTGTAGACCGTGAGGTCGAGCTCCATCGGGTTGACGCCCAGGCCGACGGACAGGGCTCCCTGCGGGTCGAAGTCGACGAGCAGGACACGGCGTCCGTACTCCGCGAGCGCGGCACCGAGGTTGATGGTCGACGTGGTCTTGCCGACGCCGCCCTTCTGGTTGCACATCGCGATGATCTTCGCGGGACCGTGATCGGTCAGCGGGCCCGGGATCGGGAAGTAGGGCAGGGGCCGGCCGGTCGGGCCGATCCGCTCGCGGCGCTGACGGGCAGCGTCGGGCGCGAGGGTGGCCGCGTACTCCGGATCGGGCTCGTACTCGGCGTCGGGGTCGTAGAAGTGCCCCTGGGGCACCTCGTCGAAGTCGGCGAAGTGGGCGGTCTCTCGGCCACTCTCGTTGCCGGCCATGGCGTTCACGTTTAGGCCGTCCATCATCTGGGGGGCTGTCGTCATGTGCTGGTGGGTGGCGAAGGTGCGGACAGCGACGGAGCCGACAGCCTCCAGCCCGATCGGGCTCTGGCCCCGTGCAGGCATCCCTGGTTGAACACCCCCGGGAGTAAATGTCGACTCATTCACAAGTCGTCTTACCTCCTTGGACGTGACCAGGAAACTTATCGATAGGTCAGCGTGACACCATGCCGACGATTGGCGACTCTATGGCGTGTCACCGGTTCGCAGCAACACAATCCGCCGGACCCGGCCCGATGTGTCGGCAATCGAACACCCCCCTGTCAAGGGTGCACAGTCACTCCGGCGCACATTCCACCGGTGTGCGAAACGGGTAAAGGGTTACGTTCAAGGCAAGTTGCGCAAGGCTCTCACAGTGGCCCGACACGCGTCCGGCCGGACCTTGCTCGGCAAGGTCCGGCCGGACGCGTGAGGTTGACGAAAGGTGTTGACCCGTCAGCCGAGAAGCGTGCTCAGCTCGACGTGCTCCAGACCGTGCGCCTCCGCCACCTCGCGGTAAACGACCTGGCCCTCATGGGTGTTGAGGCCCTTGGCGAGCGCGGCGTCGCGGCGAAGCGCCTCGACCCAGCCGCGGTTGGCGAGCTCCAGGATGTACGGCAGCGTGGCGTTGGTGAGCGCGTACGTGGAGGTGTTCGGCACCGCGCCCGGCATGTTGGCGACGCAGTAGAAGACCGAGTTGTGGACCATGAAGGTCGGCTCGGCGTGCGTCGTCGGGTGGGAGTCCTCGAAGCAGCCACCCTGGTCGATTGCAATGTCGACAAGTACACTTCCGGGCTTCATCTTGGCGACGAGCTCGTTGGTGACCAGCTTCGGAGCCTTCGCGCCGGGGATCAGCACGGCACCGACGACGAGGTCGGCCTCGATGACCGCCCTCTCCAGCTCGAAGGCGTTGGAGACGATCGTCTTCACCTTGGTGCCGAAGACCTTGTCGGCCTCGCGCAGCTTGTTGATGTCCCGGTCGAGCAGCGTGACGTGGAAACCGAGACCGACGGCGATCTGCGTGGCGTTCCAGCCGGAGACGCCGCCACCGATGACGACGGCCTCGGCGGGCGCGGTACCCGGGACGCCGCCCGGCAGCACGCCGCGGCCGCCGACCGAGCGCATCAGGTGGTACGCACCGACCTGCGGGGCCAGCCGGCCCGCGACCTCGGACATCGGGGCGAGCAGCGGCAGCGCGCGGTTGGCGGTCTCGACGGTCTCGTACGCGATCGCCGTGGTGCCTGACTCCAGCAACGCGTCCGTGCACTCGCGGGAGGCGGCGAGGTGCAGGTAGGTGAAGAGCGTCTGGTCCTTGCGGAGGCGGTGATACTCCTCGGCGACCGGCTCCTTGACCTTCAGGAGCAGGTCGGCGGTGGCCCAGACCTCGTCGGCGGTGGGGAGGATCCGCGCCCCCGCTGCGATGTACTCCTCGTCCGTGATCGAGGACCCGGCACCGGCGTTCTGCTCGACGACGACCTGGTGGCCGTTGCGGACGAGCTCATGCACACCGGCGGGCGTGATGGCCACGCGGAACTCGTTGTTCTTGACTTCGCGGGGGATGCCGACCTTCACGTCGATCACGGTCCTTGACTCAGAGGGTTACTCCGGGCATAGAGGCGCATACCCGGATACACACAGTGTAAATGGAGACACCGCGAACGTACGCGGCAGAGCCAGTTTAATGAAGGGCTTCTCGCTGTCTAGCCTTACAAAGCATTAACTTTCAGTCGACGCACTACGGATTTCGCAGGCTGACTCATCCTCGCCCAGCAGTCTCTGCGCGGTACCGCGGTGCAACCCGGCCGCAGCCGGGTCGCCGAGCCGGTCGAGTGTGTCGGCCAGCCGGAGCTCCAGCGCGGCCTGCAGCCGTACGTCCTTGGCCTGCCGTGCCCACCCCACGGCCTCCTGACAGGTGCGCAGCGACTCCTGCGGCCTTCCCGCGTACTCCTGCACCCGCGCGGCCTCGCTGAGCGCCCGCGCCTGGGCGACCAGGTCGCCGAGCCTGCGGTACACGGCCGCCGCGGCCCGCCAGTTCCGCAGCGCCTCGCCGTACTGCCCGGCGTAGGTGTGGACGGAGCCGAGCCGTCCGTACAGCCGCGCCTCGTCGGCGAGCTCGCCGTGGGTGAGCCGCTGCGCGAGCGCCCGGCCGTACCAGTCGGAGGCCCGGTGGAAGTCCCCCATCTCCGCGTAGGCACCGCCTACGGATTCCATCGCCCTGCCCGTCGCGTAGGGGTCCTTTGCCGCCCGTCCGGCGTCCAGGGCCGCCCGATAGCGGGTCAGCGCCTCCCGCGTGCGGCCGGTCCTGGCGTCCAGATCCGCGAGATTGAGCAGTGCGGCGGCCCGCTCACGGGGCAGCTCGCGCCGCTCGGCGACGGCCAGGACCAGTCCGTGCAGTCCGTACAGATCGGATGCCGCGGCCTCGGTGCCCTGGTGCACGGCCAGCGCCCGCACCAGCGCGGCCACCAACCTCCGTGCCAGGGTGTCCAGTTCACCGTCCTCCACGGCGATCCGGGCGGAGGCGAGCAGGGCCTGGCGGCGGATCCGCAGCCAGGCGGCGGCCGCTTCGGGGTGCGGAAAGCGCAGCGAGCGCGGCAGTCCCGCGAGCTTCCGGCGGGCCTCGGAACCCTCCGGGTCGGTGATCGCCCGGCAGGACTGGAGCTGGCGTACGGTCCGCTCCAGCAACCGGGCCCTGGCGAGCTGGATCTCGGCCGGCCGGTCCCGGTCGGCGAGCAGGGCCTGCAGCAGCGGGGCGAGGCACCCGGGCACCTCGTACTGCGGCAGCTCCGCGCCGTCGGTACGCAGCAGGCCCAGCCGGACGAAGTCGTCGAGCGTCGACTGGGCGGCCGAGACCGAGCAGCCGGCCAGCGCGGACGCGGTGTGGGCGTCGGCGAGCCCCGCGGGTGCGAGCGCGAGCAGTCGCAGTATCCGGCCGGCGGTCTGTGGCAGGGACTCGTAGACCAGCCGGAAGGCGCGGGCCAGCGGGCGGACGCCGGTGGACTGCTCGGCGTCGTCCGGCAGCTCGCGCAGCTGCTTCGTGACATCGGCGACCGATGCCATCGGGTGTGCGGCGAGCCAGCCGCCGATCATGATCAGGGCGGCAGGCTGTCCACCGCACTCCTCGGCGAGGCTCTCGGCGGTCAGCGGGTCCACCGTGATCCTGACCTGGCCGATGGCACCGGCCAGCAGCTGGACGGCGGAGCCCTTGTCGAGGCCGCCGATGGTGCACGGGCGGACGCCGGGGATGCCGGTGAGCGGACCCTGGGCGGTGGCGACCACCAGGCAGCCGGGGTTGTCCGGCAGCAGCGGGTCGACCTGTTCGGCGTCGGCCGCGTCGTCGAGCAGCAGCAGGACGTGCCGGTCGGCGAGAGCCGCGCGGACCAACTGGGACAGTTCGTCCCCGTCCGCGCCGGGCGGCCCGGCGACCTCCAGCTGGTCGAGGAGGTCCCGGGCGGTGCGTTCGGTGGGGACGGGGGCGCCGCCGAGGTCGGTGAGCCCGACCCGGAGCAGCCCGTCAGGGTAGTCGCCGGTGTCCAGCAGTGCGCGGGTGAGTTCCTCGGCGAGTGCGGTGCGCCCGGAGCCGGGGCGTCCGGCAATCAGCAGGACCCTGGCGCGGGCCGCTTTGCGACCGGCCAGGGTGTCCAGTCCGGCCCGTTCGATGTCGGCCTTCAGTTCCTTCAACTCGCGTTCGCGGCCGAAGAATTGGCGCGGTGCGGTGCCGGACGGCCCCTCGGTCCCCGCCGCCGATGCCGGGCCGCTGGTGTCCACCGCCTGATCCGTCACGGGCCACGCTCCACTTCGCTGCACGCGTTGCCCGCCGGGACTCCGGCCAGGGCATTCCGAGCGTAGTTCAGGCGGGTACGCGAACACGGTGGAGCGCGGCGGGGAGGTCCCCCGATCGGATCAGCATTTTGTCCGATCAAAGGACCCTTGTTCGCCGCAACAGACCGACGAACCGCCGGACCTGCGGGACCTCAGACCTCGAACGGCCTGGCCGGCCACGGCGCCTCCGCCGGTCGCAACGAGTCGATCCCGTCGCCGCCGAGCACCGCCGCAAGGGAAAGGACGCCCACCACGAGGCAGTTGTTGTGCAGCTCCCCGGCGAGCACCCCCCGCACGAGCTCCTTGAGCTCCACCCGGGCCAGCTCCATGTCGGCCTCCTCCTCGGAGACCTCGAAGCGCTCGCCGTCGGCCTCGGAGAGATTCCGGGCGAGGAAGATCCGTACCGCTTCGTCGCAGCCACCGGGCGTGGTGTAGACGTCGGTCAGCACCCGCCAGTCCTCGGCCTTGACGTACGCCTCCTCGTAGAGCTCACGCTGCGCCGCGTGCAGCGGGTTCTCACCGGGAATGTCGAGCAGACCTGCCGGGATCTCCCAGAGCTTGTGCCGCACGGGGTGCCGGTACTGCCGCAGCACGAGGACCCGGCCCGCGTCGTCGAGCGCGAGCACGGCGACCGATCCCGGGTGGACCTGGTAGTCGCGGCGCACGACGGAGCCATCGGGCATCACCACGTCGTCGGTGCGGACGCTGGTCTTGTTGCCCGTGAAGGGGGTCTCGGTCGCGGTGACCGGCCACTCGTCGGGCGTGTCCTGGATACCCATCTACGTCCTCCCACAAAAAACAGAAACCGGGGCACGGACCCTCAGTGGATCCGTACCCCGGTCAACGGTAACGCCTGCCTGCCGTCGGACTACTTGCCCGACGTGGTGCCCTGCTTGCCGGCGGTCCTGCGCTCGACAGCCGCCTTGACCAGGCCCGCGAAAAGCGGGTGCGGACGGGTCGGCCGGGACCGGAGTTCCGGGTGCGCCTGGGTGGCGACCAGGTAGGGGTGGACCTCGCGCGGGTACTCGACGTACTCGACGAGCTTGTTGTCCGGGGACGTGCCGGAGAAGACCAGACCGGCCTTCTTCTCCAGCTCGGCGCGGTAGGCGTTGTTGACCTCGTAGCGGTGGCGGTGACGCTCCTCCACGTACGGCTGGTCGTCGTACGCCTCACGGACCAGCGAACCCTCGGCGAGCTTCGCCGGGTACAGGCCGAGCCGCATGGTGCCGCCCAGGTCGCCGGCGCCCTCGACGTACGCGAGCTGCTCCTCCATCGTCGAGATGACCGGGTGGGAGGTGGCGGCGTCGAACTCTGTGGAGTTGGCGTCGGGGATCTCGGCGAGGTTGCGCGCCGCCTCGATCACGATGCACTGCAGGCCGAGACAGAGGCCGAGCAGCGGCACCTTGTTCTCGCGGGCGTACTGGATGGCGCCGATCTTGCCGTTGACACCGCGGTCGCCGAACCCGCCGGGAACGCAGATCGCGTCGACGTCGGAGAGCTGCCCGGCGGCGCCGGCCGGGGTCTTGCAGTCGTCGGAGGCGACCCACTTGACCTTGACGCGAGCCTTGTTCGCGAAGCCGCCGGCCCGGATGGCCTCGGTGACCGAGAGATACGCGTCGGGCAGGTCGATGTACTTGCCGACGAGCGCGACGGTGATCTCGTGGTCGGGGTTGTGGACGCGGTCCAGCAGGTCGTCCCAGGTGGTCCAGTCGACGTCGCGGAACGGCAGGTCGAGCTTGCGCACGACGTACGCGTCCAGGCCCTCGGTGTGCAGCACCTTCGGGATGTCGTAGATCGACTTGGCGTCCACACAGGCCACCACGGCGGCCTCGTCCACGTCACACATCAGCGAGATCTTGCGCTTGATGGCGGTCGGTACGTCACGGTCGGCGCGCAGCACGATCGCGTCCGGCTGAATACCGATGTTCCGCAGCGCCGCGACCGAGTGCTGGGTGGGCTTGGTCTTCAGCTCGCCGGACGGGCCGATGTACGGCAGCAGCGAGATGTGCACGACGAAGACGTTGTCCCGGCCGACCTCGTGGCGGACCTGGCGGACGGTCTCCAGGAACGGCAGCGACTCGATGTCGCCGACCGTGCCGCCGACCTCGGTGATGACGACATCGACGTCGTCGGTGGCCATGCGGCGGATGCGGTGCTTGATCTCGTTGGTGATGTGCGGGATGACCTGGACGGTGTCACCGAGGTACTCGCCGCGCCGCTCCTTGGCGATGACCTGCGAGTACACCTGACCGGTCGTGACGTTGGCGGAACCGTCGAGGTCGACGTCGAGGAAACGCTCGTAGTGGCCGATGTCCAGGTCGGTCTCGGCGCCGTCGTTGGTGACGAACACCTCGCCGTGCTGGAACGGGTTCATCGTGCCAGGGTCGACATTGAGGTACGGGTCGAGCTTCTGCATCGTGACCCGAAGGCCCCGCGCCTTGAGCAGGGCACCCAGGCTGGAGGCAGTCAGACCCTTGCCGAGGGAAGAGGCGACACCCCCGGTGACGAAGATGTGCTTGGTCGTCGTGGATGTGGGCTGCATAGCCAAAGGGGGCTCCCGTGGTCGCGGATCTTGAGGTGCGTACCGGCGTTGCCATTCGGAGACTCCGAAGGTGCCGTCGCTGCGGTTCGGGGGCCTCGTCCGCTGTTGCTGACGACCACCGGTCCACGGGCTACCAGGGTATCAGCGACTGGGGGAGCCTGCTTCCGGCCACACCCGGCGCACCAGCCTCGCAAGATCACCACACCGTGTTCGGTCCCCACCCGTTCGGCTCAGATGTGTTACCTGGACCGTCGCGCGGATCATGGACGTGCGTCGTATCCTGCTCGGACACTCGCAGCCGGGCGACCCGTACGAGCCCTCGGCTCCCCACAACAACCCCTTGAAACGACCTTTTTACCCGCAGTAAGCGCCCCACGGGGCGACGTGGCCGTTCGACTGGAGATGCACGTGGCCGGGCGCATCGAGGATTACGCACTCATCGGAGACATGCAGACCGCCGCACTGGTCTGCCGGGACGGAACGGCGGACTGGCTGTGCCTGCCCCGCTTCGACTCGCATGCCGTCTTCGCGGGACTGCTGGGTACCGAGGAGCACGGCTTCTGGCGCCTGGGCCCCGCGCACGCGGCCGGGTCCGAACCACCCTCCGCGGACCGGCGGCGCTATCGCGGCGACTCCCTGATCCTGGAATCGGAGTGGGACACGCCGCGCGGCACGGTCCGGGTGACCGATTTCATGCCCCCACGTGACAGCGCACCACAGCTGATCCGGATCGTGGAAGGGATCAGCGGCCGGGTGTCGATGCGTTCCGAGCTGCGGATGCGGTTCAGCTACGGGCGGGTGATCCCGTGGGTGCACCGGGTCGACGGCCGTACCGTCGCGGTGGCCGGCCCGGACTCCGTCTGGCTTGACACGCCCGCCGACACGTTCGGCGAGAACCTGACGACGTACTCCGACTTCACCGTCGCACCGGGCGACCGGATCGAGTTCACCCTCAGCTGGCAGCCCTCGCACCGGGAGCCGCCCGCGCTGCCGGACCCCGAGGGCGCGCTGGAGGCGACCGAGGACTTCTGGCGCGAGTGGGTCGAGCAGTGCACGTACCACGGCCCCTACCGGGAGGCGGTGGTGCGCTCCCTGATCACGCTGAAGGCCCTGACGTATGCCCCGACCGGCGGCATCGTCGCCGCGCCGACCACCTCGCTTCCGGAGGACATCGGCGGCTCGCGCAACTGGGACTACCGCTACACCTGGCTGCGCGACGCCGCGATCACCCTCTCCTCCCTGCTGCGCACCGGCTACCGCGAGGAGGCCCGCGCCTGGCGTGAGTGGCTGCTGCGGGCGGTCGCGGGCGACCCGGAGAACCTGCAGATCATGTACGGCATCGCGGGCGAGCGCGAACTGGGCGAGGCCGAACTGGACTGGCTGCCCGGTTACGAGAACTCCGGCCCGGTCCGGGTCGGCAACGGCGCGGCGAACCAGCTGCAGCTCGATGTGTACGGCGAGGTCGTCGAGGCGCTGCATCTCGCACACATGACGGGCCTGACCCGCAACGACTACGCGATGGGGCTTCAGCTCAAGCTGATCGAGTATCTGGAGAACCACTGGGACGAGCCGGACGAGGGCATCTGGGAGGTGCGCGGGCCACGCCGCCACTTCGTCCACTCCAAGGTGATGGCCTGGGTCGCTGTCGACCGCACCATCAAGCTGATCGAGTCCGGGGACACCGATGGGCCGTTGGAGCGGTGGCGCGAGCTGCGCGACGACATCCACCGCGATGTCTGCGAGAACGGCTACGACAAGGAACGGAACACCTTCACCCAGTCCTACGGGTCGAAGGAGCTGGACGCGTCACTGCTGCTGATCCCGCAGATGGGATTCCTGCCGCCGGACGACAAGCGGGTGATCGGCACGATCGAGGCGATCCAGCGGGAGCTGTCCACGGAGGACGGGTTCGTGCTGCGCTACCCCACCTCGGGCGAGGCCGCAGGCGTCGACGGCCTGGAGGGCGACGAGGGCGCGTTCCTGGCGTGCTCGTTCTGGCTGGCGGACGACCTGGCGATGATCGGCCGGGTCGACGAGGCGCGCCAGCTCTTCGAGCGGCTGCTGTCGCTGCGCAACGATCTGGGGCTGCTTGCGGAGGAGTGGGATTCGCGGCTGCAGCGTCAGGTGGGAAACTTCCCGCAGGCGTTCAGCCACGTCCCTCTGATCGACACGGCGCTGCGGCTGACCGCGAGCGGGGCGTACGTCGGCTGACCGACGGATGGCGTGGCAGGACCGTGTCCGACGGCCGGTGCGGGCCGGGCGAGGCCCGGCCTGAGGGACAGCCCTTAGGATGGAACTGACCTGTCACGCCCTCGGAAGGGGGCATCATGACGCCCCGCACCACCGGCATCAGCAGTGCGACGGGCAGTGCCCTGGACGGTCTGCGCCGGGACTTCACCGGTGAGGTCTTCGCCCCCGGTGACTCCGCATACGACGAGGCGCGCACGGTCTTCAACAGCATGATCGACCGGCGGCCCGCGGTGGTCGCCCAGTGCGCGTCGGAGACCGACGTGGCACGGTCCGTGCGCTTTGCACGCGAGCACGGTCTGGAGATCGCGGTCCGTGGCGGCGGCCACAGCGTCGCGGGCATGTCGTCCACCGACGGCGGCCTGGTGGTCGACCTGCGCCGCCTGAACGGCGTGACCGTCGCTCCGGCCGACCAGGCGGCACGTATCGGCGGTGGGGCCCTCATCAGGGATCTGGACCGGGCCACCCAGGCGTACGGCCTGGCGACCACCGGTGGCCGGGTCTCCACCACCGGCGTGGGCGGCTTCGTGCTCGGCGGCGGCTCCGGCTGGCTGGAGCGCAGCTTCGGACTGGCCTGCGACAACCTGCTGGCCGCCGAACTGGTGACGGCGGACGGCAGCACCGTCCACGCGAGCCTCGACGAGAATCCCGAGCTCTTCTGGGCCCTGCACGGCGGCGGCGGAAACTTCGGCGTCGTCACCTCCCTCACACTGAATCTGTACGAGCTGCCCGTCATGTCCTACGTGATGCTGCTGTACCGCCCCGAGGACGGGCCCGAAGTCATGCGCGCATACCGGGACTTGATGGCCTCCGCGCCGGACGGGGCGGGCGGCGCCTTCCTCTACTTCACCGCGCCGCCGGAGGACTTCGTACCGAAACACCTGGTCTCCACGCTCATCTGCGCGGTCCTGGTCACCTGGACGGGCCTTCCGGGCGAGGCCGTCGACGTGGCCCGGCCGGCCCTCGCCATCGGCCACGAGGCGGAGGTGGTCTCCGACATTCCTTACGCGGAGCTTCAGTGCATGCTCGACAATCCGCCAGGACTGCGGAACTACTGGTCCGCCGAGCATCTCGACAGTCTCCCCGACGAGGCGGTGGACCTGTTCTGCGCACGCGCCCCCGACATGCCGGTCCCGTCCAACTCGCAGCACGTCCTCTTCCCGATGGGCGGCGCGGTGGCCCGGGGCCCCGCCGACTACCCGCTGCCGTGGCGCGCCGCCCCCTGGGCGGTGCATCCCTTCGGCGTCTGGGAGAGCCCGTCCGACGACGAGCGCGGCAAGCAGTGGGTGCGCCGGTTGCGCGCCGATGTCCGCCCCTGGTCCAGCGGCGCCGTCTACCTCAACTTCATCGGGCGCGAGGGCGAGGACCGGGTCGTCGCCGGACTCGGCGCCGAGAACCACGCCCGTCTCGCCGCGGTCAAGGCCACGTACGACCCCGACAATGTGTTCCGCCTCAACCACAACGTCGAGCCCGCCTCCGTCGCCCGATGAACTCCCCCGACGACGCCCTCCGGTCATCCGGCCGGTACCTTCCTGGTCAGGGCGACAGCCCACCCCACGCGAACGGAAGCACGAGGCCCGAACCAGTGGAGAACCAAGGCGGCATCACCGTGCAGCGCGCCCTTGAGCTGCCGGGGCTGCGCAGCGGACTCCCCGAGGTGGTGGCGGGCGCGGACCGGCTGGGCCGCACGGTGCGCTGGGTGCACGCGGGCGAGGTCCCGAACATCGCCTCGCTGCTCAAAGGCGGTGAACTGCTGCTCACCACCGGCCTGGGGCTCGGCACCCGGCCCGCCGAGCAGCGCGCCTTCGTGCGCAGGCTCGCCGACCGGGGCATCGCCGCCGTGGTGGTGGAGCTCGGGCCGCGGTTCAGCAGGCTGCCCGCCTCGATCGTGGACGCCGCGCGGACCGCCGGTCTGCCGCTCGTACAGCTGCACCGCGAGGTGCCGTTCGTGACGGTCACCGAGGAGATCCACACCGAGATCGTCAACGGTCACTACGCACTGCTGCGGCAGGCCGAGGACGTGCACCGGCGGTGTACGGAGGCGCTGCTCGGAGGCGGCGGGATCCCGCAGGTGCTCGGCATCCTGGCGGACTTCACCGCCAACCCGGTCTTCCTGGAGACGGCGGACGGTCAGCTGCTGTACGCGGCGGGCCCCGGCTCCGGCCCGGTCTCCGCCGATCCGCTCCAGGTCTGGGACGGGATGCGCGGCGGACGGGCGGCCCGCGAGACACCGCCCACGGGCGCGGTGCTGGTGGATGTGCCGGGCGGCGGTCCGGGGTCCGATGCGGTACGGGCCAGGCTGGTCCTGCTCGCCGTGTCCGGGCCGCTGGTGACCGTGCACCGGATGGCGGCCGAGCGGGCGGCGGGCATTCTCGCCGTGGTGCTGATGCAGGCCCGTCAGGAGGAGGAGCTCGCCGCCCGCGGCCGCGGCGACTTCCTGACGGACCTCGCGGAGGGCCGGATCACGCCGGAGGACGCGCCCGCGCAGGCGCGCGTCCTGGGCTTCAGGCCTGGCGAGGCGCCGTTGCTGCCCGTGGTGATGCGGCTGGCCCCCGAGCTGTCCCCGTCGGGCAACTGGGCGCTGCTGGCGCGCGCGGTCCTGGAGGAGCTGTCATCGGTGGGGGTGCCGGTACTGCTCGGCGTACGGCCCGTGGAGGGCCGGGTTCCGCTGCTGGTCGGGCTCCGGTCCGAGACGGAGCGCACGGCGGTGGCCGACCGGGTGGCGGCGGCGCTGCGGGCGGGCGTCGAACGGGCCGGTCTGGAACGGGCCGGCTCACATCCACCGGTCGTGGTGGTCGGGGTCGCGGGCGGCTGGGCGTCGGCCGGAGCGGGCCTGCGACACGCCGCGGAGACGGCGACCGCCGCGCAGGGTCTCGATGACCGGCCTTGGTACGACGCCCGGCGGCTCGACATCGACCTGCTGCTGTGGCGGCTGCGGAACCACCCGGACCTGGCGGCGTTCGTGGACCGGGCGATCGGCCCGCTGCGCGACCACGACCGCACGTCGCGCCCCCCGCTGCTGCCCACCCTGGAATCGTATCTCGCCCACGCGGGCCGCAAGGCGGAGACGGCACGCGACCTGCATCTGAACCGCCAGACGCTCTACAACCGCCTGGCCCGCATCGGCGAGCTGCTCGGCACGGACCTGGACGATCCCCAGACGGTCCTGGCCCTGAGTCTGGCCCTGAGAGCCCGCCGCCATGCCACATCGGGCCCGTCCGGCAATTGAGAACGGGACGTCGACCGGGTCGCCGAATTCGGGCCCGTCCGGCGGTCGAGGACGAAGCGGCCACCGGGCGGCGCCCCGGTAACACGTCACCTCCCCCGCGCACCCTCCAACGGCTGAGCCAACTCGTCGTAGACACTCAGCACTTGTGCGATCGTGTCGTCCTCCGTGGGCCAACTCGCCGCCTGCTCCCGCCCCGCAGCAGCCATCCGCTCCCGCGCCGCCGCATCTCCGAGCAGTCGCGCAACGACCCGCGCCAGCGCCTCAGCGTTCCCGTACGGCACAAGTTCCGCAGCGTCCCCGACGAGTTCGGGCACTCCGCCCACCGCGGTGGCGACCAGCGGTACCCCCAGCCGCAGCGCCTCCTGTGCGAGTACCGACCGTGCCTCCCAGCGGCTCGGCAGCACGGCCAGATCCGCGGCGGCGAGGAGTTCGGCGATGTCGTCCCGGCTGCCGATCAGCCTGGCGGGCAGATCCTCGTTCCGGATCCGCCGCTGCAGTGCACCCCGCTCCCGCCCCTCCCCCGCGACGACCAGCAGGGGTACCGGGTCGAGTTGGCGCCACGTCCGTGCCGCGTCGAGCAGCGTGCCGTACCCGCGATGCGGTACGAGACTGCCTACCGAGATCAGTAACGGCCGTCCCACCGCACCGAGTTCGGCGCGCACCTTGCCGCCGTGGAGCAGAGCGGGACTGCGCGGCACGGGAACGGCGACCGGAGCGAGCCGGGCGTCACGCGCACCTCGGTGCCGCGCCCGGTCGACCAGATCCGACGACGTACCGAGCACAACGGCCGCAGCCCGGACGGCCCTTCGCTCAAGCAGGTGGAGCAACCGGCTGCGGGCACCTTCGGCATGAGCCCGGGTGTGCCAGGTCAGGACCAACGGTGTGCGCCGTCCACCGAGCGCAAGACCGGCGCGTACGGCGGTGTGCAGCCCGTGCGCATGGACCACGTCCGCCCCCGCGCATCCCGCCCGCAGCGCGGCGACGGCGGCCGGGTCACTGCGTCGCGGTACGGGGACGAAGCGGGCCCCGGTACCGGAGAAGTCGTAGACGCGGTCCAGTTCGGCCGGGGCGCAGACGGTGACCTGCACGCCTCTCGCCACCAGCCCCGCGGCCAGCGAGCCGACATGAGCGCTGCTGCCGGCACTGCCGCCGCCCAGGACTTGGACCGTACGCAGCTGTGACACGTTGAATGGCTCCCGGAGCTCCCGAGTCGGCGGTATGTGCACCGCCAAGGATGCCAGTCCGTACGCACGTTCCGGGACCGTCGGGCCGTCGTTCCGGCGTGCGCGGCGACAACCGGGCATGCGTTACCACCCGGACGGGTGAGTACAGCGGTGCGATATTGCCGCGTCAGCGACCCGACAGCGCCCGGGCGAGCCCGCTGATCCGGCCCCCGTACACAGCCGCTGCCACAACCCCCGCCGCATGGGCGGCGAGCCCGGCCCGGCCGTTGCCCGCGACGACAGCGACGCCGATGGCCGCGCCCAGGGCGTGCGCCCCGGTGTCGCCGATCATGGTGCGTTCCGCCCGCTCGTCCGCGGCGACGGCCGCCACGGCCCCCATCGGCGCGGCGGCGAGTCCACCCCGGACCAGTCCCGGGGCCCCGAGGGCGAGCACAGTGGCGGTCGCGGCACCGGGCCGTACGTCGGTGAGGTTGACGAGATGAGCGGTTCCGGCGATAACGACGCCGGCGAGGATCCGGTCGACGGGCCGGTCCTTGAGCAGCGCACCGGCGGCGAGCGCGGCAGCCCCGATCCCGAAAAGTTTCACGGCGCCGCTGGTGACCTCGCCGTGGCGCAACGCGGTCAGATGGGCGCGGAACCCGCGGCGCGGATCGTCGGCTCCGGCGAGGTCGTCGTACGCACCGCAGCCCCCGGCGGCCAGTACGGCAAGCGCAGCGGCAGTCCGGGCGCGGAGCGGCAGCGGAAGGACTGTGGCTCCGGCCGCGGCACCGAGCGTGGTGGCGGGCCCCGCGTACAGATCGACGGCGCGGCCCGCGTAGTTGGTGCGCTGCCACCGCTGGTGCGGCCGGGCCCTGAGCGCCCGGTGGACCCCACCGGCGACCCCGGCGGCGACGGCACCGGCGACGGTCCTGCTGATCATTGCTCCCATAGGGGCCAGGCTACGAACCCGGCCCCGGACCGAAGCACCGGGGCACCAGGACCCAGCTCTCCAGGGCGTCGCGCCGCCGCTACCCGTCCGCCCGCGCCGCGGCCAGCAGCTCCTCGGCGTGCGCCCGGGCCGTCTCCGAGTCCTCCTGCCCCGCAAGCATCCGGGACAGTTCCCGTACCCGCTCCTCGCCCTCCAGGACCTTGACACCACTACTGGTCACCGAGCCGTCGACCGTCTTCTCGACCAGCAGCTGGCGGTCGGCGAAAGCCGCCACCTGCGGGAGGTGCGTGACGACGACCACCTGTGCGGACCTGGCGAGCTTCGCCAGCCGCCGCCCCACCTCGACGGCCGCCTTGCCGCCGACACCCGCGTCGACCTCGTCGAAGAGATAGGTGGGTACGGGGTCGGAGCCCGCGAAGACCACCTCGACGGCCAGCATCACCCGGGACAGCTCACCGCCCGAAGCCCCCTTGGCGATCGGCCGGGGCTGGGCACCGGGGTGCGGTGCCAGCAGCAGCTCGACGTCGTCGGCGCCGGCCGGACCGTAGACGACGCTCCGGCCGCCGATCTCGATGCCGGAAGCCTCGTCCGCCGCGTCGGTCTGCCGGATGTCGAAGGAGACCCGGGCGTGCGGCATGGCGAGCGAGGCCAGTTCCGCGGTCACCGCTTCGGCGAAGAGTGCCGCCGCCGCCGTCCGCGCATCGGTCAACGCCTGTCCGAGGTCGGAGAGTTCGGCCCGCAGTGCGTCCCGTTCCGCGGTCAGCTCGCCGATCCGGTCGTCGTCGCCCTCCAGCTCGGTGAGCCGGGCGGCCCCGTCCTCGGCCCAGGCGAGGACAGCGGCGATGTCCTCGCCGTACTTGCGGGTGAGCCCGGTGAGCGCGGCGCGCCGCTCCTCCACCGCGGCGAGCCGCAGCGGGTCGGCGTCCAGCTGATCGGCGTATCCGGCCAGTTCGCCCGCCACATCGGCGAGCAGGATGGAGATCTCACCGATCCGGTCGGCGAGCGCGGCCAGCGCCGGGTCGTGGGCGCGGACGGCGTCCAGCGACCGTCCGGCGGCCGCGACGACGGTCGTCGCGTCGACGGCCTCCTGGTCCTCCGGGTTGCCCGCGAGCGCGGCGTGCGCGAGGGACGCTGCGGAGGCGAGCGCTTCGGCGTGGCCGAGCCGATCGGCTTCGGCGGCCAGGTCGGTGTCCTCGCCGGGGAGCGGTTCGACCCCGGCGATCTCACCGAGCCCGAAGCGCAGCAGATCCGCTTCCTGGGCGCGTTCGCGGGCGCGCGTGGTCAGCTCGTCGAGCTCCGTGACCACGGCCCGCAGCCGCCGGTACGCCGCCGCGTACTTGGCGTGCGGCACGGCGACCCCGTCGCCCGCGTACCGGTCCAGGGCCTGCCGCTGCCGGGCGGGCTTGAGCAGCCCCTGCTGGTCGGTCTGGCCGTGCACGGCCACGAGTTCGTCCGCGAGTTCGGCGAGCACACCCACCGGCACGGACCTGCCGCCGAGATGGGCGCGCGAGCGCCCCTCCGCGGAAACAGTACGACTGATCAGCAGCGCACCGTCGTCGAGCTCGGCCCCCGCCTCCTCGGCCCGCACGGCGGCCGTGTCACCGGCGGACACCGTGATCCGCCCTTCGACGACAGCAGCTTTGGCGCCGATCCGCACCAGGGCGGGGTCGGCGCGCCCGCCGAGCAGCAGTCCCAGGCTGGTGACGACCATGGTCTTGCCCGCGCCGGTCTCACCTGTCACCGCGGTGAAACCGGGTGACAGCTCCACCACCGCGTCGTCGATGACCCCGAGCGACCGTATCCGCATCTCCTCCAACACGGACACGACCTTACGAGGTCCGGGCCCCGCTGTGCGACGGGCCCCGGCCGCGGATTCACTCTCCCGTGCGCCGAGCGGCCACGACCTGCGGTTCCGGAGCAGTCATCCGGCGCACCACGAGCGGTCAGTGGGGGGCGCCCCGCCACCCCGAGACCGGCAGCGCGAACTTGGCCACCAGCCGGTCCGTGAACGAGGCGTGGTGCAGCCGCGCAAGCCGCACGGGCACCGTGCCGCGCCGCACCTCGACGCGTGCCCCGGCCGGCAGTTCCACGGTCCTGCGTCCGTCGCACCAGAGCACCCCGTGCGGCGTGTGCGGCTGGACCTCGACGGCGAGCACCGAGGTCGGCGACGTCACCAGCGGCTTGGCGAACAGGGCATGGGCGCTGATCGGTACCATCAGCAGCGCCTCGACCTCCGGCCACACCACCGGTCCGCCGGCCGAGAACGCGTACGCCGTCGACCCGGTCGGCGTCGCACAGACGATCCCGTCACAGCCGAATCCGGTGACCGGCCGGCCGTCGATCTCCAGGACGACTTCGAGCATCCGCTCGGGCGACACCTTCTGCACGGCCGCTTCGTTGAGCGCCCAGTCGGTGTGGACGATGTCGCCGTTGCTGTGCACCACGACATCGATCGTCATGCGCTCCTCGACCGCGTACGCCCGGGTGACGACCCGGTCGACCACCTTGTCCAGGTCGTCGCGCTCGGCCTCGGCGAGGAAGCCGACCCGACCGAGGTTGACGCCGAGCATCGGCACCCCGGAGGCCCGGGAGATCTCCGCGCCACGCAGCAGCGTGCCGTCCCCACCGAGCACGACCAGCAGCTCACAGCCGTCCACGGCCCCGGGCGTGGCGTCCTCGACCGTCTCCACGGACGGTGGGAGAGGCAGATCGGCTGCCTCCGCGGCAAGGACACGTACACCGAGTCCGCTGCGCAGCAGCCCTTGTACGACGAGCTCGGCGCTGCGGATCGCGGCCGGCCTGCCGGTATGTGCCAAAAGAAAGACAGTTCGTGCCGCATTCGTCGTCAACGAGGCCCCTCCGCCACTGCACGGTCGACATCCGCGGGATCCAGTTCCGGTGCTCCGGCCCGCAGCCACAGAAAGTACTCGACATTGCCGGACGGCCCGGGCAGCGGGCTCGCGGTCACCCCGCGCACTCCGAGCCCCAGCGCCCAGGCCCGGCGCGCCACCTCCCGTACCGCTTCGGCCCGCAGCTCCGGGCTGCGCACCACACCACCGCTGCCGAGCCGCTCCTTGCCGACCTCGAACTGCGGTTTGACCATCAGGACCAGGTCCGCGTCGGGGGCGGCGCAGCGCGCCAGAGCGGGCAGTACGAGCCCCAGCGGGATGAACGACAGGTCGCCGACCACCAGGTCCACCGCCTTCCCGTCGATCGCCTCCAGCGTCAATTCCCGCACGTTGGTACGGTCCTTGACGGTGACGCGTTCATCGGACTGCAGCGACCAGGCGAGCTGCCCGTAGCCGACGTCGACGGCGACGACATGGCCGACTCCGGCCCGCAGCAGTACGTCGGTGAAGCCGCCGGTCGACGCCCCGGCGTCCAGCGCCCGCCGCCCCTCGATCTTCAGCCCGAGGGGTACGAAGGCGGCGAGGGCGCCCGCGAGCTTGTGCCCGCCGCGCGAGACGTACTCGGGGTCGCTGTCGTCCTTGACGACGACGACCGCGGCGCTGGTCTCGACCTGGGTGGCGGGTTTGGTCGCGGTGTTGCCGCCGACGGTCACCCGTCCTGCGGCGATCAGCTGGCTCGCGTGCTCGCGAGAGCGGGCGAGATTACGGCGTACCAGCTCGGCGTCGAGGCGGCGACGTGCCACTCCTGCCACGTTCGGTTCAGCTCCTGTTGTTGTACGAGGGCATCGGTGCGGGTACCGGTGCGGGTGCGGGCCGGGCGTCCAGCGCGGTCAGCGCATCGCGCAGCCCACGGTGTACATCCTCGTACACCTCGATGTGTCCGTCCGCCGGGAGGTGGTCCGCGTCCGCCAGACGCTCCAGCCGCGCGTCCACCTCGGCGTTTCCGGTGGGGGTGCGCACGACGCCGAGGGGCGCGGGGGCGGCGGGGTCGGGAGCGGGCCCGGCCGTCCCCTCCTGCTCCCCGGGCACCGCTGCGGGCTCCGGCATCAAGTCGCTCATGCGGAAACGCTACCGCGAAGGGCTGAGGTACCGTCGATCACGATGGCGACCATGGCGGAGTGCCGCAGCGCACTCGACAGACTTTCCGACAACCTCACGACGGCCGAGGGCGACGTGCGCAGCGCGGCCGCCCTGGACCGCTCGCTGAGCTGTCACATCAAGGACCTCGCAATCACCTTCACCGGCCGTCTCAAGGACGGCCGGATCGAGGTACTGGACACGATCGAGGGCCCACCGGTGGAGAAGGCCGAGATCCGTCTCACGATGACCGGCGACGACCTGGTGGCCATGGTGAACGGCCAACTGAACTTCGCAAGGGCCTGGGGCTCGGGAAGAGTCCGTCTGGAAGCAGGCTTCCGAGACCTTCTGCGCCTCAGAACACTGCTGTAGGCCCGACGCCGACGGTCGAGGGCAGCACGCCCCCGCCCGCATCGAGCCCATCCCGCTCCAACGGCGCACGCCGGGCAGTCCCGAGCCCGTGCGGCGCTCGACGACGAAGCGCGCCCGCAGATCGCGCGAACCACCGCAGCACCACACCCACCGCCGTTCAGGCGCCCACCGAATCGACCACCCGCGCGCCCCGCGCGCTGCGCGCGGCCGGCACCACCAAGGGCGTCCCCGTCTCCGGATCATCGATCACCTGGCACCGCAGCCCGAACACCCGCTCCACGAGCTCCGCCGTGACCACATCCCCCGGCGCCCCCTCGGCGATGATCTCGCCCTGGCGCATGGCGATCAGATGCGTGGCATAGCGTGCGGCATGGTTCAGATCGTGCAGCACGGCGACCAGCGTGCGCCCCCGCGTCTCGTGCAGTTCCGCGCACAGGTCGAGGACATCTATCTGGTGCTGGATGTCGAGGTACGTCGTCGGCTCGTCGAGGAGCAGCAGCGGCGTCTCCTGAGCGAGCGCCATCGCGATCCAGACCCGCTGTCGCTGTCCGCCGGACAATTCGTCGACATAGCGATCCGCAAGCTCGGCGACACCGGTGGACATCATCGATTCCTCGACAATGCGTTCGTCCTCCGGTGACCACTGCCGCAGCAGCCCCTGATGCGGATACCGGCCGCGCGCAACCAGGTCGGCGACGGTGATGCCGTCCGGCGCGATCGAGGACTGCGGCAGTAGCCCCAGGGTCTTCGCGACCTTCTTCGCCGGCATCCCATGGATCGTCCTGCCGTCCAGAAGCACCTGACCCCGGCTCGGCTTGAGCATCCGTGACAACGCCCGCAACAGCGTGGACTTCCCACAGGCGTTGGGGCCGACGATCACGGTGAACGAGTTGTCGGGGATCTCGACCGAGAGGTTCTCCGCGATGACCCGCTGGTCGTAGCCGAGGGTCACCGAGTCCGCGGTGAGGCGCTGCATGGTCGTACTCCCGGAGTCGGTGGGAAGGGTCGTCGATGTGCTGGCGTCACGGGGCGGATTCACTGTCCGGCGGGCCGTCATATCCGCCCCGTCCTGCGCTCGGAGACGAGCAGCCACAGCAGGTAGCAGCCACCGAGCACCCCGGTGACGACGCCGACCGGCAGCTGCCGGTCACCGAAGGCGTCCATCGCGATCCAGTCGGCGACAAGCAGAAGTGCGGCGCCCATGAAGGCGGCGGGCGCCAGATTGGGTCCGGGCGAGCGAGTGAGCCGACGGGCCAGCTGCGGGGCGCTCAGCGAAACGAAGGTGATGGGGCCGGCCGCGGCGGTGGCGACGGCGACGAGCAGTACGGCACAGCCCATCAGCACGAGCCGGGTGCGTTCCACCCGTACACCCAGCGCGTACGCCGCGTCGTCGCCCATCTCCATCATGCGCAGCGCCCGCCCGTGCCCGAGCACCAGCGGAATGAGCAGGCCGCACACCACCAGCAGCGGCCAGACCTGCGCCCAGTCGCGCCCGTCGAGCGAGCCGGTCATCCAGACGACTGCGCGGGTCGCGTCGACCAGGTTGGCCTTGGTGATCAGATACTGGGCGGCGGCGGTGAGCATCGCGGCCGAGCCGATGCCGACGAGCACCAGCCGGTAGCCGTGCATCCCGCGCTTCCAGGCGAGCAGGTAGACGACGACCCCGGTGACCAGCCCGCCGACCACGGCGCCGCCCGCGACCGCGGCAGCGCCGCCCTGGAAGAGGACGATCACCGTCAGCGCCCCCACCGTGGCGCCCTGGCCGAAGCCGAGTACGTCGGGGCTGCCGAGCGGATTGCGGGAGACGGTCTGGAACACTGCTCCGCCGACCCCCAGCGCCGCGCCGACCAGCAGCCCGACGAGGACCCGTGGCAGCCGCAGGTCGGTGACGATGAACTCCTGCTGGAAGGTGCCGTGCCCGAACAGCGTGCTCACGACCTCGCCGGACGTCATGGCGTAGTCGCCGCTGCCGATGAGCACGACCCCGGCCCCTGCCGCCACCGCGGCGAGCACCACGATCACCACGAGCGCTCGGACGTCCACCCGGAAGGAGAGCCCCCCGCCGGTCCGCACGGCCCGCACCGACCGGACCGCGCCGGTTCCATCCTTCGTACGAGTCTTCATAGCCTTCACAGCTGGGCCATCCTCTTGCGACGTACGAGATGGATGAAGACGGGCCCGCCGAGCAGTGCGGTCACGATGCCGACCTGCAGCTCGGACGGCCGGGCGATCACCCGCCCCACCACGTCCGCGCCGAGCAGCAGGGCCGGCGAGAGCACGGCCGCGTACGGCAGGATCCACCGCATGTCGGGCCCGGTGATGGCGCGCACCAGGTGCGGGATCATCAGCCCGATGAAGACGATCGGGCCGCAGGCAGCGGTCGCGGCCCCGCACAGCAGGGTGACGGCCAGCATCGCGAGGATGCGGGTGCGGACCAGATGGGCGCCGAGCGCCCTGGCGGTGTCGTCGCCCATCTCCAGGGCGTTCAGCGGCCGGGCGATGAGCAGCGAGAGGACGATGCCGACCGCTATGAACGGCCACACCTTGCCGACGGTCTCCATGTTCGCCGAGGCCAGCGACCCGACCGTCCAGAACCGCAGCCGGTCGAGCGCCGCCGCGTCCAGCAGCTGTACGGCGTTGACGTAGCCGAACAGTGCGGCGCTGGCCGCGGTACCGGCGAGCGCGAGTCGTAGAGGGGTCGCTGACCGGCTGCCGCCGAGGAGGTACACCACCGCCGACACGATCGCGGCACCGAGGAACGCGAACCAGACGTATCCGGTCAGCGAGGTGACACCGAAGAAGCTGATGGCGGATACGACGGCTGCCGACGCGCCCGCGTTGACCCCCAGCAGTCCCGGCTCGGCCAGCGGGTTACGAGTCAGGGCCTGCATCACCGCACCGGCGAGGCCGAGCGCGGTACCGACGATCAGCCCGAGTACGGTCCGCGGGATGCGCACGTCACGAACGAGGACATCGCCATGGGTTCCGGAGGCGTGGAACAGACCGTGCCAGACATCGCCGAGTGGCAGCGCCTTGGCGCCGATCGCGATACTCGCGAGGCATACCAGCACCAGCGCGACCACGGCGAGCAGCAGTCCCACGGCACGTATCGCAGGGCGCCCTGGGGACGCGGATGTCACCGGCGCGGCTATCGGACCTGCGCTCGGCTCTGGGGGACTCTCGACCAACACGAGGTTAGGTTAGCCTACCCTCCAAAGCTGTCGAGCCGCCCGGCTCCCCGCGCACAACGCAGCGCCGGTTACGCCCGATTCATCCCGCACGCATCGGCCACCCGGCGAACTCCCGGACGCACCCGCCGAGTAGCTGATCCCAAACGGCGCCCTACAGCCCGAGCCTGGCGACGGCCTTCCCCGCGTCCAGCCCGCAGGTACCCTCACCCGCGTACGACCAGGCAGCCCCGCACAGCGCCCGCAGCCCGTCGAGAACCTCTCCGTCGCCCTCCAGCACCAGCTCGTCGCCGCGCACCACGGCCGTCCAGCCACCGCAGCCGCACCCTCCGGCGGTCTCGGTCACCTCGGGCTGCCCGGTCAGCATCCCCCGCAGGTCCGCATCGACATATGTCGGCCGGTGCCTGGGCTCGGCCGCCACCAACTGCCTCGCGTCCGTGACCCCGGTGAGCACGAGGAGCGAGTCCACATCGCCGTTGAACGCACCTTCGATGTCCGTGTCCAGCCGGTCCCCGACCACCAGCGGTCGCTTCGCCCCGGTCCGCAACACGGTCTCCCGGTGCATCGGAGGCAACGGCTTCCCGGCGACCTGCGGCTCGGCACCGGTGGCGATCCGTACGACCTCGACCGCCGCGCCATTGCCCGGCGCGATCCCCCGCGCACTCGGAATCGTCAGGTCGGTGTTGGACGCGAACCACGGCACCCCCCGGGCAATCGCGTACGCCGCCTCCGCGAACCGCCCCCACGTCATGTCGGGGCCGCCGTACCCCTGCGCCACCGCCACCGGATCATCGTCCGCAGACTCCACCGGCACCAGACCACGCTCGACCAGCGCGGCCCTCAGCCCCTCTCCCCCGACCACGAGCACCCGAGCCCCGGCCGGCAGCTGATCGGCCATCAGCCGGGCCACCGCCTGCGCCGACGTGATCACATCGGCGGGCTCCGCCGGCACCCCGAGTTCGGTCAGATGCTCCGCCACCGCAGCCGGTGTACGCAGCGCATTGTTGGTGACATACGCGAGATGCATCCCGCCGTCCCGCGCGGCACCCAGCGAGTCGACGGCATGGGCGATCGCAGCGCCGCCCGCGTACACCACCCCGTCAAGATCGAGCAGAGCCGTGTCGTACGCCTCGCTCAGCGCGGTGCTGCTCCCGCTCGGCCGGGTCCTGCTCGCCTGACTCATATTTCTTACGCTCCTCATTGCATGCTTCTCCCCCGATCATCGCTCATCCCCGGAACGCACATACGATGCAGAAATGAACACACCAGGTCCCGCCGACCAGGGACTGCGCCTGATCCCGTTCCGTGGACTGCGCTACGTCCCCGAGCGGGTAGGCAGTCTCGCCGCGGTGACCTCACCGCCGTACGACGTCGTCGTGCGCCCCGACGGGCTGCATCACCTGGAATCCGCGGACCCGTACAACATCGTCCGACTGATACTGCCGCAGGCCGACACGGCCGCCGCGCGCAACGAGCAGGCCGCCGAGACCCTGAACCGGTGGCTCGACGAGGGCATACTCGCCCCCGAGCCCGAGCCCGCGCTCTACGTCTACGAGCAGCGCGACGGCGAAATCCTGCAACGCGGCATCGTCGGGGCACTGGCGCTCTCCGCCCCCGCCGACGGCATCGTGCTGCCGCACGAGGACGTGATGGCCCATGTCGTCGAGGACCGGGCCGACCTGATGCGGACCACAGCCGCCCACCTCGAACCGCTCCTGCTGACCTACCGCAGCGAGGGTCACCCGACCGGCGCGACCGCCGTCATCGAGCGCACCATCCACCGGCCGCCACTGCTGGCCACCACCACGGAGGACGGCTACTCCCACCGGCTCTGGGCGGTCACCGACCCGGCCGACCGGTCCGAGATCGAAACCGATCTCGCCCGGCACCAGGCGCTCATCGCCGACGGCCACCACCGCTGGGCCACGTACCTCCGTCTCCAGCAGGAACACACGGTTCCCGGCCCTTGGGACTTCGGCCTGGTCCTCCTGGTCGACACGGCCCGCTACCCGCTGCGGGTCCGCGCCATCCACCGGCTGCTGCACCGCCTCCCGGTCGCCGACGCGCTGGCCGCTCTGGACGGCGCCTTCCGCATCCGGGACGTCGAGGGGCCGCTCCCCGTGGCCCTCGACGCCCTCGCCGAGGCGGCCGCCGAAGGCAACGCGTTCCTGCTCGCCGGCGACGGCCGCTTCCACCTCGTCGACCGCCCGGACAAGGCGCTGCTGGCCCGCACCGTCCCGGCCGACCGCCCACCCGCCTGGCGCGCCCTCGACGCGACGGTGCTGCACGCGACCCTTCTCGACCATGTGTGGCAGATCCCGGACACCCCGGAACACATCGCGTACATACACGACACCGAGGCTGCCGTGGACCAGGCCGAGCGCCACAACGCCACCGCTGTCCTGATGCATCCGGTACGAGAAGAAGTCGTCCGGGACCTGGCCCGGCAGGGCGTCACCATGCCGCGTAAGTCCACCTCGTTCGGCCCCAAGCCGGCCTCGGGCCTGGTCCTGCGCAGCCTCACCCTCGACTGAGGCCGGAGACAAAAAGAGGGCGGCACCCCTGTCGGGAAGCCGCCCTCTTGTCATGT
This sequence comes from Streptomyces sp. NPDC051664, assembly GCF_044453545.1. Classification (NCBI taxonomy): domain Bacteria; kingdom Bacillati; phylum Actinomycetota; class Actinomycetes; order Kitasatosporales; family Streptomycetaceae; genus Streptomyces; species Streptomyces sp. NPDC051664. Next base: position 171,073 of record NZ_JBITCU010000015.1, read on the forward strand.
CCTAGGCCTTGTCGGCCGAGCCTTCATCATCGGCATCGACATCGACCGCCTCATCGGCGTCGTCGTCCTCGCCGAGAGCATCGACGAACTCGACACCGTCCAGCTCGGCGAGCCGGTCCGACGCATCGGTGGAGCCGTCCTTGTCGGCCTCCACGGTCTTCGCGAACCACTCACGAGCCTCGTCCTCGCGCCCCGCGGCCAGCAGCGCATCCGCGTACGCATACCGCAGCCGCGGCGTCCACGGGTGCACGGCGTTCGAGGCCAGCTCGGAGCTCTGCAGGGTGACGATGGCGGCATCGATCTGCCCCATGTCCCTACGGGCCCCGGCCGCCACCAGCCGCATCTCGACCTGCCCGGCCTTGTCCAGCTTCTGCACCTCGGGCTCGCCGGCCATGGCCATCGCCCGCTCGGGCCGCCCGAGTCCACGCTCGCAGTCGGCCATGACGGGCCACAGTTCCACGGAACCGGTCATCCGCTTCGCCGCCCGGAACTCGGCCAGCGCCTCCGCGTACTTCTGCGTCGCGTACGCGGCAAAGCCGGCCGCCTCACGCACAGCAGCCACCCGCGAGGCCAGCCGCAGCGCGATACGCGAGTACGCATACGCCTGCTCGGGGTCCTCGTCGATGAGCCGGGCAACCATGACGAGGTTCCTGGCAACATCCTCAGCCAGAGTCTTCGGCAGGCTCAGCAGCTCCTGCCGCACGTCCTTGTCGATCTCGTCACCGGTGACGTCGTCGGGAATCGGAAGCCGCTTGATCGGCTCCCGGTCGCGATCATCGCGCCGGTCGAAGCCACCGCGGTCATCGCGCCGGTCGAAGCCACCACGGTCGTCACGCCCGCGGGAGCCACCCCGGTCACGGTCGTCACGCTGCCCGCGGTATCCACCGCCACCGCGGCTGTCGTCGTCGCGACGGGGCCCACGCGGCCGGTCGTCACGGCGCTCGAAGCCACCACCGGGACGCCCACCACGCTCGTCATCACGACGCGGCCCGCGGTACCCACCACGGTCGTCGTCACGCCGCGGCGCACGATCATCACGGGGGAACCTGCCGGAACCGCCACCACGGCTGTCATCGCGGCGGAAGCCGCCTCGGTCACCACCGCTCGAGGGCCGACTGTCATCGCGACGGAAGCCGCCACCGGAACCGCCACCACGGCTGTCATCGCGGCGGAAGCCGCCTCGGTCACCACCGCTCGAGGGCCGACTCTCATCGCGACGGAAGCCGCCACCGGAACCGCCACCACGGCTGTCATCGCGGCGGAAGCCGCCTCGGTCACCACCGCTCGAGGGCCGACTGTCATCGCGACGGAAGCCGCCACCGGAACC
>NZ_JBITCU010000015.1:172493-173567 GCF_044453545.1 Streptomyces sp. NPDC051664
CGGCGGAAGCCGCCTCGGTCACCACCGCTCGAGGGCCGACTCTCATCGCGACGGAAGCCGCCACCGGAACCGCCACCACGGCTGTCATCGCGGCGGAAACCGCCTCGGTCACCACCGCTCGACGGCCGACTCTCATCGCGACGGAAGCCGCCACCGGAACCGCCACCACGGCTGTCGTCACGGCGGAAGCCACCACTGCGGCTGTCGTCGTCGCGACGGGGCCCACGCGGCCGGTCGTCACGGCGCTCGAAGCCACCACCGGGACGCCCACCACGCTCATCATCACGCCGCGGCGCACGATCATCACGACGGAAACCGCCACCGGCGGAGCCACCACGGCTGTCGTCACGGCGGAAGCCACCACTGCGGCTGTCGTCGTCGCGACGGGGCCCACGCGGCCGGTCGTCACGGCGCTCGAAGCCACCACCGGGACGCCCACCACGCTCATCATCACGCCGCGGCGCACGATCATCACGACGGAAACCGCCACCGGCGGAGCCACCACGGCTGTCATCCCGACGGTACGCACCACCGGAACCGCCACCACGGTCGTCCCGAGGGAACCTGCCACCGGAACCGCCACCGCGGCTGTCATCTCGACGGAACGCACCACCGGAGCCACCGCCACGGCTGTCATCACGACGCGGCCCGCGATCACGGTCGTCGCGACGGAAGCCACCACCGGCACCGCCGCTCGTCGGCCGGCCGTCATCACGGCGGTTGCCACCACGGTCGTTGTCCCGACGCGGGCTTCCGGACCGGTCGTCACGACCACCCCGGAAGCCGCCCCGGTCACCACCGTCCCGGCGACGCGGCTCGCGCTCCGAACGATCGTCGGGAGAGTTGGTGGACATGGGTGGAACTCCTGTCTTCGGGTACTACACACATTCTCGCGCAGTCGGCCACCCGACGCGCTTCGACAAAACAAAAAAGGACCCTTGGTCCCAGCATGAACGCTGGGACCAAGGATCCTTGAAAGATTGTTCGGCGGCGTCCTACTCTCCCACAGGGTCCCCCCTGCAGTACCATCGGCGCTGAAAGGCTTAGCTTCCGGGTTCGGAATGTAACCGGGCG
>NZ_JBITCU010000016.1:0-171025 GCF_044453545.1 Streptomyces sp. NPDC051664
ACCAGCTGACGGATCAACGTGCCCAAGTCATCACTCGAACCACGCGACTTCGACGTCAGACTCGACAGAACCTGCGCCCCCATATCGAACTTCATTCGCTTCCCCCTGCCATGCCGAGTGATCCCATAGGAGGCCATCCTCGCGAACCCGGCGCGCCCGTTCAACCGGCGATCCCGGCCGCGACCGACGCATGACACAGCCGCGCGTGATCAAAGGCGTGTGAAGCGGATATTCAGGCCATCGCGCGTTCGCGGGTTCGCGGGATCTCCAGAAGATCTTCGCGAGATCTCCGTCGGTCAGTGACGCCCCGCCAGCCGGTCCGCCGCCTTGGCGATGGGGTCGGTGCCGGCGCGGGGGGAGGTGAGTTCCCGGCGGTCCGCGGTGCGGTAGGCCGCGTACATGCCGTGGACGCCCATCCAGCGGAAGGGTTCCGGTTCCCAGCGGCGGACCTTGTGGTTGACCCAGGGGAGGGTCGTCAGGTCGGTGGGGCCCGACTGGCCGGAGTCCTGCTGGATCAGGTCGCGCAGGGTGCGGGCGGCGAGGTTGGTGGTGGCGACGCCGGAGCCGACGTAGCCGCCGGCCCAGCCCAGGCCGGTGGAGCGGTCGAGAGTGACGGTGGCGCACCAGTCGCGGGGGACGCCGAGGACGCCGGACCAGGCGTGGTCGATGCGGACACCCGCCGTGGTGGGGAAGAAGCGGACCAGGATGTCGCGGAGGGCCTCGATGGTGGCGGGCTGGGTGCGGCCGTCGTTGTCGGTGGCGGAGCCGTAGCGGTAGGGGACGCCGCGGCCGCCGAGTGCGATGCGGTCGTCGGCGGTGCGCTGGGCGTACATGTAGGCGTGGGCCATGTCGCCGAGGGTCTCGCGGCCGTCCCAGCCGATGGTGTCCCAGATCTCCTTGGGGAGCGGCTCGGTGGCGATCATCGAGGAGTTCATCGGGAGCCAGGTGCGCCGCTGGCCCTTGAGTCCCGAGGTGAAGCCTTCGGTGCAGCGCAGGATGTACGGGGCGCGGACGGTGCCGTACGGGGTGTGCGCGTGCTTGGGCTTGATCTCGGTGACTGGGGTCGATTCGTGGATGGTGACGCCGAGCGCTTCGACGGCGTCGGCGAGGCCCTTGACGAGTTTGACCGGGTGCAGGCGGGCGCCGTGCGGGGTCCAGGTGGAGCCGACGACTCCGGTGACGCGGATGCGTTCGGCGGTCTCGCGGGCGCCGCGCAGGACGCGGTCGGTCTCGCCGAAGGCGATCTCCACGGAGTGGAAGTCCTTGAGGCGGGCCAGCTGGGCGGGGGTGTAAGCGACTTCGAGGACGCCGCCCTGGTGGATGTCGGCGTCGATGTTCTCCTCGGCGGCGACGCGTACCACCTCGTCGACGGTGTCGTTCATCGCCTTCTGGAGGCGGACCGCGGCGTCGTGGCCGTGGAGTTTCGCGTAGCGGTCGCGGCCCGCGATGCCGTTGTAGAGCCAGCCGCCGTTGCGCCCGGAGGCGCCGTAGCCACAGAACTTGGCTTCCAGAACGGTGATGTTGAGGAAGGGGACGGCCTTCTTGAGGTAGTAGGCGGTCCACAGGCCGGTGTATCCGCCGCCGACGATGCAGACGTCGGCCGTGCTGTCGCCGGGCAGGGGTTCGCGGGCTGTGGGGGTGCCCTGATCCGCGTACCAGAACGATATTCCGCCGTTGACCGTGCTGACGGTGCTCATGTTGCCCCTGCTTGTCCGGTGTGAAGCCGAGTCCGTGAAGCCCGGGGCCGTGTGAAGCCCGAGTTCCTGTGTGGCGGGACGTTACTGGGCGAGGGGTGGTTTCGTCGTCCCCCGGGTGAGCGGGTAGCAGGCGAGACCGATGAGTGCGGCGGTGAAGTGACCGAGGTCGGTGAAGGTGCGGCCGGTGATCAGGGGGACGCCGTAGACGACGAGGACGGCGAAGAGGTACACCAGCCGCCAGGGCCGGGGGACGTGGTACGTGAGGACGGCGACCACACCCGCGAGTGCGTAACTGACCCCGACATCCAAGGTGTTGACCGCGGACACGGGGGCCTGCCCGTGGCGGACGGCCCAGGCGAGGACGCCTTCGCTGACGAGCGTGGCCAGGACGTGCGCGAGCGCGGCGACCGCGAACCACCGCAGCGTGCCGAGCCAGCGTTCGGTGGGGGCGTGGAAGACCGTGAAAAGGAAGGCGTACGTGAGCCAGTGTCCGCCTTCGATCCAGAAGGCGCTGGAGATGAGGACGCGCACCGGGTCGCGGACGAGTTCGTGGATGTTGGTCGAGCGCTGGCGCAGGAAGTCCTCTTCGAAGTCGGGTGACATCTGGTGCACGACGAAGGTCGTGGCGAAGAGGATCGTCAGCCAGATGTAGGTGCCGGGGGCGCTGCGGATCCAGGCGCCGACGGCGCGGACGGCTCGCGCGGGAGCCGGGCGTGCGGGTGGGGAGGGACTGCTCGGGGCCATAGTCGATTGATGCACGGTCCTACGATCGGGTGCGTGATTGACATTCCGGACGCGCTGATCGCCACCCAGTCCAAGTACAACGGGGAGGCCGGGCGGGCGTTTCTGGCCGCGCTGCCCGGGCTCGCGGACCGGTTCCTGGGGGAGTGGGGGCTGCGACGGGACGGGGCCGCGATGTACGGGGTGTGTGCGCTGGTGCTGCCGGTGGTGCGCGCGTCGGACGACCGGCGGGCGGCGCTGAAGCTTCAGGCGCAGGACGAGGAGACAGCGGGGGAGCCGGTCGCGCTGCGGGCCTGGGGCGAGGCGGGTGCGGGAGCGGTGGGGCTGCTCGACCATGACCCCGGGACCGGCACGATGCTGCTGGAACGGCTGGACGAGCGACGGCCGCTGTCGGAGGTGGCCGATGAGCGGGCGGCGGTCGAGGTGCTCGCCGGGCTGCTGGCCCGGCTGACGTCCGTACCTGCGCCGGACGGACTGCGCCGGCTCGGGGATGCCGCGGAGCGGATGCTGGACGGGGTGGCGCGGGCCGTGGCCGGGCTGGCGGACGCTGACGAACGGCGGCTGCTGAGGGACTGCGCCGCGGCGGTACGGGAGGTGGCGGGCGAACCGGGGGACCGGCTGATCCACTGGGACCTGCACTACGACAACATCCTGGCCGGCCGGGCCGACGAGGGCCGGGCGCACGAGTGGATCGCACTGGACCCGAAGCCGCTGGCCGGGGACCCCGGGTTCGATCTGATGCCCGCCCTGGCCAACCGGTTCGACGCGGCGGCGGTGCGGTGGCGGTTCGATCTGATGACGGAGGTGCTGGGGCTGGACCGGGAGCGGGCGCGGGCCTGGACGCTGGGGCGGGCGCTGCAGAACGGCCTCTGGGGTGTGGCGGAGGGCGAACACCGGCTGCCGCCGGACCAGGTGGAGATCGCCCGGCAGCTGCTGGGGCGGGGTGAGTGAGGGAGGGGCAGGGGCGAGCAGCTCACAGGACGGACGCGTGTTTACGCTGCCCTCATGATTCGTACTGCTACCGCTGCCGATGTCCCTGTCATTCACGCGATGGTCCGCGAGCTCGCCGACTACGAGAAGGCGCTCCATGAGGCGAACGCCACCGAGGAGCAGCTGCGCGAGGCACTTTTCGGTGAGCGGCGCGCAGCGTACGCGCACATCGCCGAGTCCGACGAGGACGGCGAGATCGTCGGCTTCGCGCTGTGGTTCCTGAACTTCTCGACGTGGCGCGGGGTGCACGGCATCTACCTGGAGGACCTGTACGTACGACCGGACCGGCGCGGTGGCGGGCACGGGAAGGCGCTGCTGACGGAGCTGGCGCGGATCTGTGTGGAGCGTGGTTACGAGCGGCTGGAGTGGTCGGTGCTGGACTGGAACGCCCCGTCCATCGCCTTCTACGAGTCGCTGGGTGCGCAGCCGCAGGACGAGTGGACGGTGTACCGGCTGACGGACGGGGCACTGGCGGAGCTCGGCGGCTGACCTCTGCCGGACACCTCCTACGGCACGAGGACGACCTTGCCCATCGTGCCGCGCGTCTCCAGGGCGCGGTGGGCCGCGGCAGCTGCGGCGAGGGGGAAGCGCTGGACGGCGGGGCGCAGCCGTCCGGCGGCGGCTTCGGCGAGCGCGCGTTCTTCGAGGACGCGCAGGCCGCCCGCCTTCTGCGTCATCGCCGGTCCGAGGACGCTCTGCGATGTGATGCCGCGTTCGGCGAGTTCCTCGTCGGTGAAGGTGAGCGGGGACCCGTTGTGGAGTCCTTCGCCGGACCAGCCGAAGACGATGTGCTGCCCGCCCTTGCCGAGGAGGTCGACGGCCGCGCGGCCGGTGACGCCGCCCACGGAGTCGTAGACGACGGTGGCGCGGCGGCCGAGACCGTCCAGGTGGGCGCGGACCCGCCGGGGCCAGTCGGGGAGGGTGTAGTCGACGGCGAGGTCGGCGCCGTTGGCCCTGACCGCGGCAGTCTTGGCGGGGCCGCCGGCCAGGCCTATGACGGTGGCCCCGGCGTTCTTGGCGTACTGCACGAGCAGGGTGCCGATGCCGCCCGCGGCGGCCGGGACCAGGGCGATGGAGTCGGGGCCGAGGTCGGTGAACTGCAGGATGCCGAGTGTGGTGCGGCCGGTGCCGATCATGGCGACGGCTTCGGCTTCGTCGAGGCCGGGCGGGATCCGGTGGAGCCTGTCGGCGTCGGTGACGGCGAGTTCGGCGTAACCGCCGGGGACCGTGCCGAGATGGGCGACGACGCGCTTGCCGAGCAGTCCGGGGTCGGTGGACCCGCCGAGCATGTCGACCGTTCCGGCGACTTCCCGGCCGGGGACGGTGGGCAGTTCGGCGGGGGCCGGGAAGGGGCCTGTCATGCCCTCGCGCAGGGCGGTGTCCAGGAGGTGCACGCCCGCCGAGGCGACGGCGATACGGACCTGGCCGGGGCCGGGTACGGGGTCGTCGGTCGTCTCGTACGTGAGGTTCTCGGCGGGGCCGAAGGTGTGGAGGCGGACGGCGTGCATGGCGGGCTCCCCGGGTCGAATGGCTGTGGGAGCTCACCCTCCGACCTCAACTCTGCTTGAGGTCAAGTGGCCGACCGGTCGGCCGTGGCTGTTCGCTCGCTCCGAGTGCGAGCACGGCGGCCTCCATTCCGCTGTTGAACGACACCTCGCTGAGCAGTCCGGGCGCCGCGACCTGGTCGCCCGCGAGGTAGATGCCGTTGCCGCGGTCGATGGCGGGCCGGTCCCGCCAGGTGGTGCCGGGGCGGTCGACCGCGCCCGTACGGCCGGTGGCGAGGGCCTCGCGCCGCCACTCGACGCGGTCGCGCCAGCCCGGGAAGCCGAGGTCGAGGAGGTCTTCGGCCCGTGCGATGCCGGCCGCCTTCGACTCGCCGGGGGCGACGGGAATCTGGCCCTGGACGAGCTGTCGGCCCGCCGGGGCGAGGGTGCGGTCCTGGGCACTGAAGCGTTCCGTCCAGCCGGGGGCGTCCAGGTCGGAGACGGCGAACGCGTCGCCGCGCCGGGTACGCAGCGCCAGGTCGATCAGGGCGGTCCTTCCGCTGTCCCACGTCAGAGTGGGGTCGCGGAGCAGGCCGCGGGCGGCGTCGAGGGAGGTGGCGACGACGACCGGGCCGCTGCGGGCCAGGCCGTCGAGGGCGCTCGGGTCGATCCGCGTCGCCGTCTCGATCCGGACGCTCAGGTTCCAGGCGCGCGCGGCCATCCGGTCGATGACCTGCGCCCAGCCGCCGACCGGGTAGCGGGCCTCGGGCGGCAGTGCGGCGGCGCGGCGCAGCCGCTCCTGGACGAACGCGGCGGAGAGCGAACCGGGGTCGTGGTGGTACAGCGCGACAGCGGCGAAATGCGCGGCCGTGCGGGCGCCCACCTCGCCGACCTGAGCGGTGGCCCAGGTGCGGAAATCGGTGTCGACGGGGGCGTGTTCGGCACGGCGGCGGGTCAGCCGGAGGAGGGCGAGGGGCGGGGTCCTGCGCAGGGCGCCGCCCAGCCGGAAGCGGAGTTTGCCGGCCTGGCGCAGCGGCACGGCAGCGGTCGGGCCGAGGAGGCCGCGCTGCGCGAGCCAGGTCCAGTGCGGTCCACGGCGGTAGAGGGCGTGGGGGCCGTCATTGGTGCGATACGGGCCTTCGGCGGTCCTGGCGCGGCCGCCGAGGGTGTGGTGGGCCTCGTGGACGGTCACCAGGGCACCGGACTCGGCGGCCGTGATCGCTGCGGTGAACCCGGCGAGGCCGCCGCCGATGATGTGGATGCGCTGCATGTCTTCCGGTCCCTTCGGTCGAAAGAAGGCGTCATGGAGGGGACGGCCGGAAGCACCGATGTGTGACATCGGTGCGGGGCGTTGTCAGTGGCGTGGGTCACGATGGGGCCCATGGCACGTAACAGCAGGAGTGACGGCGGGGGCGGGAAGGGCGTCGTGGCGGCGGCGCGGCGGCCGGAGGTGCGGCTGCCGCCGCTCGTTCCGTACGACGGGGAGGGACTGGAGCCGGACGGCGACTACGACGGTGTGCGGTTCGAGGGGGTGGATCTCGCGGACGGGTCGGGGCCGGGCGCGCGGTTCATGGACTGCGCGCTGGAGGGGTGCGGTCTCGACCGGACTCAGCTGGTCAGGGCCCGTTTCATCGACTCGGTGCTGACGGGGGTGCGGGGTGTCGGCACCGACCTCGCGGGGGCGTCGCTGCGCGATGTCGAGGTGGTGGACGCACGGCTGGGCGGGGTGCAGCTGCACGGTGCGGTGCTGGAGCGGGTGCATGTGCGCGGCGGGAAGATCGACTACCTGAATCTGCGGAAGGCGCGGCTGACGGACGTGGTCTTCGAGGGCTGTGTGCTGTCCGAGCCGGACTTCGGGGACGCGCAGCTGGTGCGGGTGGAGTTCCGGGACTGTGTGCTGAAGCGGGCCGACTTCAGCTCCGCGCGGATGGACGCGGTGGATCTGCGGACGGCCGCCGAGCTGGACATCGCACGGGGGGTGGAGCGGCTGGCGGGGGCGGTGATCAGCCCGCTGCAGCTGATGGAGCTGGCGCCGGCCTTCGCGGCACAGATCGGGGTGCGGGTGGAGGTGTAGAAGGTTGCTGCGGTCCTCCGGGGCAGGTCAGACGCGAGGGAAGCGGGCCTGGAGGTCCCAGATCACGGGGTTGTCGGCGAGCCCCTCGTGCATGTCCGCGAGGTCCGCGATCAGGTCGTGCAGGAAGTCGCGGGCCTCGCGGCGCAGGAGGGAGTGGCTGAAGGTGAGCGGGGGCTCGTCGCCAGGCATCCAGTCGGCCTCGACGTCGACCCAGCCGAAGCGGCGCTCGAAGAGCATCCGGTCGGACGATTCGGTGAAGTCGAGCTCGGCGAACTGCCGCCGGTGCGAGCGGCTGCCGCGGGGGTCCTGGTCGATCTGCTCGACGATGTCGCAGAGTGCCCAGGCGAAGTCGAGTACGGGAACCCATCCCCAGGCTGTGGATACTTCGCGGTCCGCCTTGGTGTCCGCGAGGTAGACGTCCCCGGAGAAGAGATCGTGCCGCAGGGCGCGGGCGTCCGCGCGGCGGTAGTCGGTCTGCGGGGGATCGGGGAAGCGTCGGGAGAGGGAGTAGCCGATGTCGAGCACAGTTCGATGGTGTCATGCCCGGGGGTGCGTCGACGCCGGAGCGGTGGGTGCACCACTGCCCCGGGACTGCGGGCGCCAGGGCGCTGCGGCGGTCCTCACCGCGGGCGGCCCGGCTCACGGCAGCAGCCGCTGCTCCTTCGCCACGGACACGGCGCCCGCACGGGTGTCGACGCCGAGCTCCTCGCCGTGCACGGCGACCACGTCCAAGTCGCGCGGCTGCTCGTCGAGGCGGGTGCGGATCCCGATGCGCAGGACCGGCGCGAGGACAGTCCCTGGCCGGCGACCGGCGTCACCGGCAGCGTCGCGATGCTGCACACCCTGCTGCCGGCCGGTCCCGACCTGAAGCTCCGTAATCGGTTCGGCGGCATCCCGCTGATCCCGGCGAGCGAGCGTGGCCACGTCGGTTACGTACGGGAGCTGCTCCGCGTCACGGACATCGACGTCGACCACGTCGACCGGCTCGGCTGGACCGCCCTGCTGGAGGCCGTGATCCTGGGCGACGGCGGCCGGGCGCACCAGGAGATCGTCGAACTGCTGCTGGCGGCGGGGCGCGACTCCCGGTCTGCCGGACGGCGACGGGGTGACGGCGCTGGAACATGCGGAGCGGCGCGGGTTCGCGGAAATCGCGGTGCTGCTGCGGAGCCGGGACCCGAGGTGAGCATCCGCCGATCCGTCAGACCGACATTCCGCACATAGGATCGATGTGTGCGCCCCACCGCCCTGTTCCTGGCCTTCGTCGCCGCCACCGTCGTCTCCCTCGCCGCCGGCTGCACCGGCGGGATCGGTGGTGTGGAGGGCACTCCCGGCGCCGCCGGTCTGCGCGACCCGTACTTCCCGAAGGCCGGCAACGGCGGGTACGACGTCACGCACTACGACCTCACCTTCGACGTCGACCCGACCGCCCGGCGGATCCGCTCCACCGCCGTGATCACCGCGCGCGCCACCCAGGACCTCAGCGCCTTCAACCTCGACCTGGCCGGGCTGACCGTCGAGTCCGCGCAGGTCGAGGGGCGTCCGGCCGCCGTCAACCGGGCGGGCCGCGAGCTGACGCTGCGCCCCGCAGCCGAGGTGGAGAGCCATCTGCGCAAGGGCAGGACCTTCCGTACGGTCGTCCACTACTCCGGTTCCCCGCTGACCCTCACCGACCCGGACGGGTCGAAGGAGGGCTGGCTGAGGACGGCGGACGGATCGGTCGCGCTCGGTGAGCCGGTCGGTTCGATGGCCTGGTTCCCCGGCAACGACCACCCGAGCGACAAGGCGACGTACGACCTCACGGCCACCGTCCCCCGAGGTCTGGCGGCCGTCTCCAACGGCGAACTGACGTCCCGGAAGGCCTCCGGCGCCACCGCCACGTACCACTGGCACACCGCCGAACCCATGGCGAGCTATCTCGCGACGCTCGCCGTCGGCCGCTTCGACACGAAGGCGTCGACGACCCCCGACGGCATCAAGGTGTTCACGGCCGTGGACCCGAAGGCGGCCGCGGCGAGCGCCCGGACCCTCGCCAGGATCCCCGAGGTCGTGCGGTGGGAGGCCGAGCGCTTCGGCCCGTACCCGTTCTCGTCGACCGGCGCGATCGTCGACCGCCTGCATGACTCCGGGTATTCGCTGGAGACCCAGAACCGGCCGTACTTCCCCGGGCCGCCGACCGTCGGACTCCTCGTCCACGAGATGGCCCACCAGTGGTTCGGGGACTCCGTGACGCCCGCCAGCTGGCGCGACATGTGGCTCAACGAGGGCTTCGCGACATACGCGGAGTGGCTGTGGAAGGCGGACAAGGAGGGCGTTCCCGTCCGGCGCAGTTTCGACGCCGCATTCGCGAGCGATGCCAACTGGGCGTTCCCGCCTGCCCATCCGCCGACGGCCGCGGACATTTCCCGGCCCCCGGTGTACGAGCGCGGGGCGATGGTGATCCACAAGATCCGGCAGGCGGTCGACGACGACCGGCGGTTCCTCGCGCTCGTCGCGGGCTGGACGAAGGCCCATCGGTACGGCACCGCGTCGACGGCCGACTTCACCGCGTATGTGGAGAGGACGACGGGGAAGGACCTGACGGATCTGTGGAACACCTGGCTGTACGGCGACGGCCGGCCCGCCCCGGAAAGGAGCTGACCGGCCCCGGGAACCCGCCGGGAACTACTTCACGTTGACGCCCGACCAGGCGGCGTCCACGGCCGCGAGCTCCGGGCTGCCCGCCCCGTACAGGTCGGTCGCCGCCTTCTCCGTGGCCGTGCGCGCGGCCGCGTAGTCGGTGGACGAGGTCATGTACGCGGAGAGCGCCTTGTACCAGATCTGGACTGCCTTGTCCCGGCCGATGCCGGTGACGGTCGAGCCGTCGGCGGTCGGGGAGTCGTAGTCCACCCCGTTGATGGTCTTCGGGCCGCTGCCCTCGGACAGCAGGTAGAAGAAGTGGTTGGCGACGCCGGAGGAGTAGTGGACGTCGAGGTCGCCGACGCCGGCGCTCCAGTAGTCCGCCGAACCGCCGTCCTTGCTCGGCTTGTCCATGTAGCGCAGCGGGGTGCCGTCGCCGTTGATGTCGATCTTCTCGCCGATGAGGTAGTCGCCGGCGTCGCTGCTGCTGTCGGCGAAGAACTCGACCGAGGTGCCGAGGATGTCGCTGGTCGCCTCGTTGAGGCCGCCGGACTCGCCTGCGTAGTCGAGCTTGGCAGTCGCCGCGGTCAGGCCGTGGCTCATCTCGTGGCCCGCGACGTCGAGGCTGGTGAGGGCGCTCTTGTTGTCGGCGCCGTCGCCGTACGTCATGCAGAAGCAGCTGTCGTCCCAGAACGCGTTGACGTACGCGTTGCCGTAGTGGACCCGGGAGTAGGCGGCCTTGCCGTCGCCGGCGATGCCGTTGCGGCCCAGCGCGGACTTGTAGAAGTCCCAGGTCATGGCGGCGCCGTAGTGGGCGTCGACCGCGGCGGTCTGCCGGTCGTTGCCGGTGCCGTCGCCCCAGGTGTCGTCGTCGTCGGTGACGAGCGCGCCGGTGCCGTTCTCGCCCTGGTTCAGGTCGTACGTCTTGTGACCGCCGCGGTCGCCGTCGGTCAGCTCGAAGCCGGAGCCGCTCGCGGTGGTCGACAGGGTGACCTTGCCGCTGTACTGGCTGTTGCCGACGCCGGTCTCGATCGCCTCGTAGCTGTGCAGCGTCCTGCCGGTGACGGCGTCCGTGATGAGGTGACGCCTGCTGGGCGTGCCGTCCTTCTGCACGCCGGTCCGCACCGTCTCGAAGGCGAGGACGGGCTTGCCGCTGCCCGCCCAGACGACCTTGCGGGCGCTCGCCGCGGTCTTCACCTTCGGCGTCGTGGACGGCACCGTTATCCGGGCGTTGTTCGCCTTGGTGACGCTCTTGAGCTTTCCGCTGCCGGTGGTGTGGGTGACGAGGTCGCCGCCGAGGACCGGCAGTCCGGCGTAGGTGCGCTCGTAGCGGGTGTGGACGGTGCCGTCGGCGTCCTTGATCACATCGCGGGCGATCAGCTTTTCCTGGCTGCCGAGCCCGAGCGCGTCGGCCGTCGAAGAGGCGTCCGACTGGGCCGACTTGATCGCGGCGGTCCGCTCCGACGCGGTGTTCGGGTCGATCGCGGTCTTCGCGCCGGACGTGCCGGTGGTACGGGTGGCGGAGGCGCCGTCGTGGGCGTTGCCCGGGGCTGCGGTCGCCGCACCGGACTGCACGCCGACGACGACCATCGCGGCCACGGCGGCCAGGGCTGCGGCGCGACGGGTGTTCATGTGGAGGGTCATGCGTTCTCCGTTGTTCGTTCCGTGGGGGGTTACGAGCGCAGAGCGTGCCACCGCATGACCGAATTTGACGGTGTGCCGACAATTACCTCACATTAATTTGACCACTTCTTGTCCGACTGGGATGCTCTCGTGTCCGTTATTCGGCAGGCTTCAGCGGCTTGCGCAACACCGCGCAGGGGCGGCCCAGTTGGCGGTCGCGCCGGTGGCCTATGACCTCGTAGCCGAGCGCTGTCCAGAAGGCGAGCGCCTTGGGGTTGTTGTCCAGGACGGCCAGCCGGATTCCGTCCCGCCCGACTGCCCGGAACCGCCCCTCGACGAGCCCGGCCAGCTGTCGCCCGTAACCGGAGCGGTGCTGCCGTGCGTGGACCATGAGCAGCCCGATCCACGGGTCGGGGTCGGCCGGGTCCGGATGGCGCGCGAGGGTGATGGCCACGCCGACCAACCGCCCCTGCGACCGGGCGAGCAGCACCTCGGTGTCCGGGTTCGCCAGCTCCTCGGTGAGCGAGGCCGCGACCTGTTCCGACCGGATGTCGTGGGGGTCCGGGAAGTCGCCGCTGATCTGCTGGAACGTCGGATCGGACGCGTAGAGCGCGGTGAGTTCGGCGAGCAGCGGGCCGGGAAGCGCGCCGGCCACCGGCAGCAGCGGTTCGATGATCATGCGGCGCAGCCTATGCGGGCGCGCGGTGCCGCCGTGCGCTGCCGCGCGCACGGCCACCCGTAGGGCGGCCACCCTCAGGGCGACCGGCCGTGGAACGGCCGGACGACGCGCCGAGTCGGACGGGCGCGCGTCAATTGTTCGATCGGGTCCGGTCCGTCGGTGAGGTCATGCTGTCGTCCGTTGTGCGCATGCGGTCGGACGTGGTCGTCTGACGGCATGACAGACGGGAGCCCCCGGCCGAAGGAATCGACCGGGGGCACCCGTCCGTCAGGTCAGGCCATGAACCCTCTTGCGTCAGAGGTTGACGCCGAAGTCCTGGGCGATGCCGCGCAGGCCCGAGGCGTAGCCCTGGCCCACGGCGCGGAACTTCCACTCCGCGCCGTTGCGGTACAGCTCGCCGAAGACCATCGCGGTCTCGGTGGCGGCGTCCTCGCTCAGGTCGTAGCGGGCGATCTCGGTGCCGCCGGCCTGGTTGATGATGCGGATGAACGCGTTGCGCACCTGACCGAAGTTCTGGCTGCGGGTCTCGGCGTCGTAGATCGAGACCGGGAAGACGATCTTGTCGACGTCGGCCGGCAGGCCCGCCAGGTTGACGTTGATCTGCTCGTCGTCGCCCTCGCCCGCGCCCGTAACGTTGTCACCGGTGTGGACGATGGTCTGGTCCGGGGTCGCCTTGTTGTTGAAGAAGACGAAGTGGCCGTCGGAGACGACCTTCCCTCCCGGGTTCACCGCGATCGCCGAGGCGTCGAGGTCGAAGTCGGTGCCGGTGGTGGTGCGGACGTCCCAGCCGAGGCCGACCGTGACGGCGGTCAGGCCCGGGGCCTCCTTGGTGAGCGAGACGTTGCCGCCCTTGGACAGGCTTACTGCCATGGGAAGTCCCTTTCATCGTCGTGTGCGGGCTTCGTGCCATCACGAAGCTACCGTCACACGTCATAACGCAGGCAGAGGACCGGGAGGTTCCTGCTCCCTTTACTTTCTTTACCGAACCGTCGGCCGAACGGGTGACCGGATGCGGCAAAAGGAGGTGACGGGAGGGGCGGCGGCCAGGGAACATGGGTGTCATGTCCGGGCCCTATGTCATCCGCGGTTCGGTCTCCCTGCCGGAGGCCGAGCTCATGTGGCGATTCTCGCGGTCCTCCGGGCCCGGCGGTCAGCACGTCAACACCAGTGACTCCCAGGTGGAGCTCCGCTTCGACCTCGCGGCGACCGACGCGCTTCCCGAGGTGTGGAAGGACCGGGCACTCCAGCGGCTGGAGAGCCGGCTGGTGGGCGGCGTGGTCACGGTGCGGGCGTCGGAGCACCGCTCCCAGTGGCGCAACCGCGAGACCGCCCTCGTCCGCCTCGCCTCCCTGCTGGCCGAAGCCACGGCGCCGCCCCCCAAGCCGCGCCGCAAGACCAGGATCCCGCGCGGGATCAACGAACGCCGGCTGCGCGAGAAGAAGCAGCGCGGCGACACGAAGCGCGGCCGCTCCGGCCGCGATTGGTGAACCCGGACGCCGGGGTTCAGCCCAGCTGCCGGTAGCGCCCCTGGAAGTACGTCAGCGGCCCGCCGTCCGCGCTCGGCAGTGCCGCGCTCAGCACCCGTCCGATCACCAGCGTGTGGTCGCCCGCGGGCACCCGCTGCTCCGTGCGGCACTCCAGGCTGGCGAGCGCCCCGCCGACCAGCGGTGAGCTCGACACCTCTCCCCTTACATAGGGGATGTCCTGGAACAGCAGCCGGTCGCTGATCCGGCCCTTCATCGCGAACCGTCCCGCGATGTGCCGCTGGCTCTCCGACAGCACGGAGACCGCCCACAGCGGCTGTTCGTCGAGCAGGTCGTCCATCCGGGAGCCGTTGCGCAGGCTCACCAGGACGAGCGGCGGGTCCAGCGACACGGACATGAAGGCGGTCGCCGTCATGCCGACGTCCTCGCCGCGCCCGTTCTCGTCGAGCGGCGGCTCCTGGGCGGTGATCAGGACCACGCCGGCGGCCAGCCGGGCGAGGGCGCCGCGGAACTCGTCGTTGCTCACCCCCTCAGCATGGGGGATGGGCTCGGACCGCGGGGTGGGGGGCTTCGTCTGCAACACAACGGGAACGCTAGCCGCGGGTCGCGGGCCACCGCATCGGGCCAGGGGACCAGAGGGGTCCTAGGACTGCGGGCCGATGGGACATGCCGGGACGGCGCGGTGCAACGTACTGCAACGTACAGATTTGCGTTCAAGAAACGGACGGGTCACCTCGGTGCGCTGCTCACAACCCTTCATCATCTGTTGTGACTTGAGTCACAGGGCGCAATATTTGTTGACCCTGTGTACCGGGTGCACAGCTCACTGTGATTCAGTGGCGGTGACACTGCGAACAAGTACGTCGATATGAAACCTGGAGTGCTGTCGAGGTCTCGGGGAGTGCGCGCAATGGAGGCCGAGTCGGAGCCGTACGTCCGTCTAGCGACGATGCGGCAGCTGCATCAGGCCGTCGCCGATCTCAATACGGCGCGGAGCCTGGCCGACACACTGCAGACCGTGGCCGACGGAATCGTCGCCGGTCTCGGATACGAGCTGGCCTGCGTCAACCTCGTCCGTCCCGACGGTGATCTCGTCGTCGCCGCCTTCGCGGGCAACTCCGCCGCCGAAGCCCTGATCACCGGCCGCGTCGGCTCCCGCACCTCGTGGGATCGCCGCCTGGCCATGGGGGAGTGCTGGGACGGGCTCCGCTTCATACCGCACACCGACGGCTGGGTCCTGCTCGACGACGACGTGCCGCAGTGGCACACCGAGGGGCCGGAACCCCGCTTCGAGGACGAGTGGCACCCGCAGGACCGGCTGTACGCCCCGATGTACGCGTCCGGGGGCGGTCAGGACCTCCTCGGCGTCATCTCCGTCGACCGCCCGCGCAACGGCCGCCGCCCCGGCGCGTGGGGCCGCGAGGCTCTCCAGATGTACACGTCGCAGGCGGCCATTGCGATCGGTAACGCCCGACTCCGAGCAAACATGCAGCGCGCCCTGGTCCGGCTCGAACGCGAACAGCAGGCGCTGAGGGCCAGCGAGGAGTCGTTCCGCCAGGCCTTCGAGTACGCCCCCAGCGGCATGGCCATCGCCGAGATGGGGGGTGACCAGCACGGCAGGCTGCTGCGCACCAACGACGCCCTGTGCCGGCTGCTCGGCCGCCCCGCCTCCGTGCTGCGCCGCTACTCCTTCGCCGACCTGGTCCACCCCGAGGACGTCGGCACCCTGCTGCGGACGTCCGCCGAAGGCGGCCGCGCGGAGCTGCGGCTCGGACGCCGGGACGGCTCGTACCTCTGGGTGTCGCTGCGCAACTCCGTCGTCGCGGACACCGCCGACGGCCCGCGTTTCCTCCTCACCCACGTGGAGGACATAGAGGAGCGCAAGCGCCACGAGCTGCATCTGGCGCACCGCGCCTCGCACGACGCGCTGACCGGACTGCCCAACAGCGCCGAGCTGCGCGCGCGGCTCAGTGCCCGGCTGTGCGAGCGTCCGCACGCGGCGGCCACCACCGCCGTGGAGGCGCTGGACGCGGCGTACGGCGACGTCGAGGACGCGGAGGGCCGCGTGCACGGCTTCCGTGCCGACGGCTTCGAGGCCGACGCGGTGGCCGGCGGCCCGTACGACCACCATGTGCACGCCGTGGCACCCGACGGCGAGAGCGACGACGGGGCGAAGGGGCTCGCGGTCCTCTTCTGCGACCTCGACGGCTTCAAGTCGATCAACGACCGTTTCGGGCACCACACAGGTGACGCCGTCCTGATCGAGGTCGCCCGCCGGCTCACCACCTGTGTGCGCGACGGCGACACCGTCGCGCGGCTCGGGGGTGACGAATTCGTCGTCCTCGCGGACGGGCTCGGTGCCGCAGACGCCGCGGATCTGGCGGTACGTCTGCGAAACGCCATTATTCCGCCCATTCGGGTGGATGGCCGCGCGGTGCGGGTCGGGGCGAGCTTCGGGATCGGCTGGGCCGGCTGCGGCATGACCGTCGAAGAGGTGCTGCGCTCCGCCGATCAGCGGATGTACGTGGAAAAACGGTCCCGGTCGAAGGTTCACCGCAGGGCCGGCTGACGTTCACGACAGGTCCGTTCCGGCATCCGTTGTCGTACCCCCGCCACGGTCCGTGAGTGGCCCCGGAGGCCGACGGCAATTCTTGGTGTGCTCCGTTCGAGGTAGGCTCGGCCGGTCGGCCACGGCTGGCGATTTTCGGCGACGGCTGGCGACATGGTGAGGAGTGACCCAGGGATGACGGCCGGGAACAACGGCGCAAGCACACCCGAGGACGACGATCCGTTCGGCTACCTGTACGAGGACGGACAGGCGGCCGGCGCCCAGGCGCCACGGCAGGGCGGATACGGCTACCCGGGTCCGGCCTCGCAGCCGGGCGTGCCGAGGACCTCGTACAACCAGGTGCGGACCGTCGGCGAGCGCCAGTACGGGCAGCAGGTGCCGCAGCAGCAGCCGTACGGTCAGCCGCAGGCACCGTACGGTCAGCCCCAGGCGCCCTACGGCGGGCCGAACGCGCAGTACGCCGCCCCCGAGACCTACCCCGGCGGCGCGCCCACCGCACCGGTCGCGGCGCAGGGCGGCCACGGCCGGACCGGTGGCACCGGCAAGGGCGGTCCGAACAACAGGGGTCTGCTGATCGGTGCGGTCGCCGTCGTCGCGGTCGTGGTCATCGGCATCGGTGCCGCGCTGATCACCGGCGACAGCAACGACGACAAGAAGAACGAGGCCGCCACCTCGGCCGGTGCCGCCGGTCAGGTCGACGAGTCCCCGAACCCGGAGGACACCGGCGCGGCCTCCGAAGCTCCCGTGGAGCTGCCGAAGCAGGACGCGGCGACGCTGAAGCTGGGTGGCACGGCCACCGTCGAGAAGACCATCAAGGGCGCCGAGGGCGCGGACGGCGTGTACGTCACCGGCTTCAACCAGCCGGGGTCCTCGGTGACCTGGAAGGCGTCCATGAAGACGGCGGGGTCCTACCGGCTGACTGTGCGGTACGCCATCCCGGCCAAGGACGCCAACGCCACGCTGACGGTCAACGGCAAGGCCAACAGCCAGCCCATCGGTCTGAAGAACTTCGTGAAGTCCTCGGACCCGAACTGGGAGAAGAACTGGCAGACCACGTGGGCGCCGGTGACGTTGAACCAGGGCGACAACGAGATCAAGATCTCGTGCGAGACCGGCAACCAGTGCGACGTGATTCTCGACTGGCTCGAGGTCACGTCGGCGAAGGGCTGAGCACTCCCGGAACCGATCTGCCCTACGCCTTCTTCCGAACCACGACGGTTCGGACAAGGACGTAGGGCAGTTTCTTCTGTGCCGGCTCTTCCGTACCGGCCGCCTCGTGGCTCCTCAGCCCATCAGCGCCAGGAATCCCGCCACCGTCGCGGCCATCGCCTCGCGGCCCGGGACGAGGTACTTGCGCGGGTCGACGCCCGTCGGGTTCTCGTCCAGGTAGGCGCGTACCGCGCCCGTGAAGGCCGTGTTCAGGGCCGTGCCCACATTGATCTTGCGCATGCCGGACGCGACCGCCTGGCGGATCTCGTCGTCCGGGACGCCGCTGGAGCCGTGCAGCACCAGCGGGACCGTGACCGCGTCGCGCAGCTGCCCGATCAAGGCGTGGTCCAGGGCGGCGGTGCGTTCCGTCATGGCGTGCGAGGAGCCGACCGCGACGGCCAGCGCGTCCACCCCGGTCGCCGCGACATAGGCGGCGGCCTCGGCCGGGTCCGTGCGGACGCCGGGGGCGTGGGCGTCGAGCGGGGCCTCGCCCTCCTTGCCGCCGACCTTGCCGAGTTCCGCCTCGATCCAGATGCCGTGCTCGTGACCCCAGGCCACCGCGTCGGCCGTGACCTGCACGTTCTCCTCGTACGGGAGCTTCGAGGCGTCGAACATCACCGAGCCGAAGCCCTCCGCGTGCGCCTGGTGCAGCAGGTCGACGGACTCGACGTGGTCGAGGTGGAGGGCCAGCGGCGCGCTGGAGGCGCGGGCGACCGCGGCCGCCGCGGCGGCGACGGCGGAGAGCCGGCCGCCGTGGAACTTCACGGCGTTCTCGGAGATCTGCAGGATGGCGGGCGCCCCGGCGCGCTCCGCGCCCGCGGCGATGGCCTCCGCGTGCTCCAGCGTGATGACGTTGAAGGCGGCGATCCCGCGGTGGTCGGCCTGGGCCGCCGAGACGAGTTCACCGGTGCTGACGAGCGGCATGCTGCCCCCTGAGACTTCTGATGGTGCGGGATGGTGCGGGATGGTGCCGGGCGGTTCCGCGGCTCAGGCCGTCGTCGGTGCGTACTCCTCGACATCGACGCGCGACAGCAGCTCCTCGTACGCCGCCCGGTCGAACTCCCCGGCCGCGGGGGCCAGCACCGTCGCCGTTGACAGTGCCACCGCCCTGCGCAGCCGGTCCGGCCAGCTCAGGCCCTCGACGAGCCCGGACAGCAGCCCGGCCACCGCGGAGTCGCCCGCTCCGGTCGGGTTGCCCGCGACCCGGGAGGGCGGTGCGGCCCGCCAGGTGCCGTCGGGTGTGACGGCGAGCATGCCGTCCGCGCCGAGCGAGGCTATGACGCCGTGCGCGCCGCGGCGACGGGCGTCGCGGGTGGCGCGCAGCGGTTCGCGGGAGCCGGTGAGCTGGGCCAGTTCGTCGGCGTTCGGCTTGATCAGGTCGGGGCGGGCGGCGATGCCCCGGCGCAGTGGTTCGCCGCTGGTGTCGAGGAGGACGGGGACGCCGGCGGTGCGGGCCAGGCGGACCAGTTCGGCGTATGCGCCGACGTGGATGCCCGGCGGCAGGCTGCCGCAGAGGGCGACCGCGTCGGCTTCGGCGAGGAGCTTTCGGTACGTGGTGAGGAAGGCGGCCCATTCGCCGGCGGTGACGAGCGGGCCCGGTTCGTTGAGCTGGGTGGTGTCGCCGGTGGACGCGTCGACGACGGCGATCGTGCGGCGGGTGTTCCCGGCGACGGCGACGAGTGCGTCGCGCGGCGGGAGGCCGGCCAGCAGGTCCCGGAGGACGGCTCCGGTGGCGCCTCCGGCGAAGCCGGTGACCACGGTCTCGTGGCCGAGCGCGGAGAGCACCCGGGCCACGTTGAGGCCCTTACCGCCGGGACGTTCGGAGATGTCGCCGACGCGGTGGCTGGTGTGCGGGACCAACGCCGGTACGCCGTAAGTCAGGTCGAGTGCCGTGTTCAGCGTGACCGTGAGGATCACCTCGGTCACCCCTTCGATCCGTGCCGGAGCGCGGATCCCTTGCCAGAACGCGCTTTCCCTGCTGTTTACGAAGCGATCATGCCAAAGAGACGGCGGTCGGCCCAGACCTCGGGGCCAACCGCCTTCTCTTCGTTACGTATTCGACCGGTCGTCAATAATGGGCCGAATCACCCAAGATGGGGCTCAATGATCCAATCGCCCTTGCGCATGACGCCCTTCAGTGTGAAGTCCGCGTCCAGAACGACCAGGTCGGCGTCCTTGCCCGGCTCCAGCGAGCCGACCTTGTCGTAGACGCCGAGCAGGCGCGCCGGGTTGGCGGAGATGGACTGCACGACGTCGTCGACCGGGATCCTGTCGAGGGTGACGGCCCGGCGGAACGCGGTGTCCAGGGTGAGCGTGGAGCCCGCGATCGAGCCGCCCTCGACGAGCCGGGCGACGCCGTCCTTGACCTCGACGGCGAGCGGGCCCAGCTGGTACTGACCGTCACCGAAGCCGGCCGCGTCCATCGCGTCCGTGATCAGCGCGACGCGGGCGGCGCCCGCGTGGCGGTAGGCCAGCTCCAGGGCGGCCGGGTGCAGGTGCGTACCGTCGTCGATCAGCTCGACGGTGATCCGCTCGTCCTCCAGGAGCGCGGCGATCGGGCCGGGCTCGCGGTGGGCGAGCGGCGGCATCGCGTTGAACAGGTGGGTCGCGACGGTGGCGCCCGCGTCGATCGCCTCGACGGTCTGCTCATACGTCGCGTCGGTGTGCCCGATCGCGGCGATCACCCCGTGCTCGGCGAGCAGCCGTACCGACTCGATGCCGCCCGGCAGTTCGGTGGCCAGGGTGAACATCTTCGCGGTGCCGCGAGCCGCGTCCAGCAGCTTGCGGACCTCGGCCGGGTCCGGGTGGCGCAGCAGCTTCTCGCTGTGCGCGCCCTTGCGGCACGGCGAGATGAACGGGCCCTCGAAGTGGATTCCGGCCAGATCGCCCTGCTCGACGAGCTCGGAGAGGATGCCGGCCCGCTGGGCGAGGAAGTCCATCTCGCCGGTGACGGTGGAGGCGACCAGGGTGGTGGTGCCGTGCTCGCGGTGGGTGCGGACGCCGGTGAGGACCTCGTCCACGGTGCCGGAGGTGAAGGACGCGCCGCCGCCGCCGTGGTTGTGCATGTCGATGAAGCCGGGCACGACCCAGTGGCCGGTCAGATCGACGGTCCGGGCGCCTTCGTGTGCACTGCCGACGATCCGGGTGCCCTCGACGATCACCCGCCCGTTCTCGACGGTCCCGGTGGGAAGAACCACCCTGGCCCCTGCGAGAACCGTGCTGTCTGCGCGTCCGGCCATCAGGCGGATACCTCCGTGGAGAGAAGATCCCAGGCGAGCAGCCCTGCGCCCAGGCATCCGGCGGTGTCCCCGAGGGCCGCCGGGACGATGTGGGGCAGTTTCTGGAACGTGACGCGTTCCTCGACGGCCGCACGGAGTGGTACGAACAAGGTTTCCCCCGCCTCGGCGAGCCCGCCACCGATGATCAGCGTGCGCGGGTCGAGCAGGGTGAGCGCGGTGACCAGCCCGGCGGCGAGCGCGTCGACCGCGTTCCGCCAGACCCGCACGGCCGCGGGATCGCCCGACTCGACGGCCTTCGCGCAGTCCGCCGCATCGGCCTCCGGGTCGCCGGACGCTGCGGCCCAGGCCCGGCTGACCGCGGAGGCGGACGCCAGGGTCTCCAGGCAGCCGCGCTGTCCGCAGCCGCAGTCCGGCCCGTCCGGCCGGACCACGATGTGCCCGATCTCGCCCGCGTACCCGTGCGCGCCCGCCTCGATGCTGCCCGCGATGCCGATGGCCCCGGCGATACCGGTGCCCAGCGGCACGAAGAGGAAGCGGTCGGCGCCCTTGCCCGCGCCGATCCGGCCCTCGGCGAGGCCGCCGGTCCTGACGTCGTGGCCGAGCGCGACGGGCACCCCGCCGAGCCGCTCGCCGAGCTTGTCCCGCATCGGTACGTCGCGCCAGCCGAGGTTCGAGGCGTAGACCGCGATCCCGTTCTCCGCGTCGACGATGCCGGGTACGGCGACACCGGCCGCGGCGGCACTCTCGCCGAGCTGTTCCTCGCCGTGGGCGCGCAGCTCCGCGGCGAAGGCGAGGATGGACTCCACGACGGCGTCGGGTCCGCGCTCCCGGCCGGTCGCGCGCCGGGCCTCGTGCAGCAGGGTGCCGTCGGCCCCGACCAGGGCGGCCTTCATTCCGGTGCCGCCCACATCGAGGGCGATGACGTGTTTCACGGAAAACAGTTTCGCCCGCCGGACCCCGATAGGTCTAGTCCACTATCGCTGTTTGTTGCGCATCCATACAAAGTGACGCGGGCGGTCGGCGCGGCCGACGGCTCAGGGCGTGAGGATCACGCTGCGGGAAAGATTGCGCGGGTGGTCCGGGTCGTACCCCTTCGACTCCGCGATCTCGACCGCGAGCCGCTGGGCCCGGATCAGGTCGGCCATCGGGTCGGCCGTGGCATGGGCCACCAGCGTGCCGCCGACCCCCGCGACCTCGCCCGCGAGCCCCTCGGGCAGTGCACCGAACACCCACGCGACCCGGTTCGGCCCGGTGATCGAGATCGGTCCGTGGCGGTACTCCATCGCCGGGTACGACTCGGTCCAGGCGCCCGCTGCCTCGCGCATCTTGAGCCCGGCCTCCTGGGCCAGCCCGTACGTCCAGCCGCGCCCCAGGAATGTCCACTGCTCGGCCGCGACGACCGCCTCCGCCAGCGGTTCCGTCACCGCGAGCTCCGCGTCGACCGCTGCCTCGGCGACCGTCTTCACCCCCGCCGGAAGCGGACCCGCCGCCTCCAGGCCGGCCCGCAGGAAGGCCAGCGCGGTGGTGGCGAACCGGGTCTGGACGACCGACTCCTCGTCCGCCCAGTCCAGTACGGCCACGGCGTCGGCGGCATCCATCACGGGCGTCCTCGGGTCGGCGGTCAGCGCGACGGTGGCCACCTTGCCGCGCAGCTCACCGAGGAGGTCGAGGACCTCGGTCGTCGTGCCGGAGCGGGTGATCGCCACGACCCGGTCGTACGGACGCCCCGCGGGGAACTCCGAGGAGGCGAACGCATCGGTCTCGCCCTGCCCGGCCGCCTCGCGCAGCGCCGCGTACGCGATCGCCATGAACCAGGAGGTGCCGCACCCGGTGACGGCGACCCGCTCACCCGGCCGCGGCAGTCCGTCGAACTCGGCCCCCGCCTCCGCGGCGCGTCGCCAGCAGCCGGGCTGGGTGGCAATCTCTGATGCGGTACGGGACATGCTGGACGGCTCCTCGGTGCGTGGGGGAACGATAACGACGGGGCGGTGCAGAACAGCCGGCACGGAAAGGTACGGACCATGAAGTGCCGTGTGCCGAGATGTACTTAACAGCGGGTCCCGTTCCCGTGCAATGACACCCCGGACCATCCGGACACAGGTCCGGTTACGTTGCAGAAGCGATACTTCTCTGGTGTAGACCTCCCTTGGCGACATGGGTAAAAATCGCAGCTCATCCGGACGGTCGGGTGGTCACCGAATCGATGAGGATGGACTGGCTGTGCAGCGGCACTACTTGGGACTGACCGCGGCGGTAGCCGCACTCGGCATGGCGGCGACGTTGTCGGGCTGTGGCACCGGCAGCGCAGCGGGGGACGTCACCCTCAAACTCGTCGCGGCCGACTACGGCAACAGCGCGGCGAACAGCTCCAAGAAGTACTGGGACGAACTCGCCAGGAACTTCGAGGCGTC
The DNA here is from genome assembly GCF_044453545.1 of Streptomyces sp. NPDC051664. Taxonomy (NCBI): domain Bacteria; kingdom Bacillati; phylum Actinomycetota; class Actinomycetes; order Kitasatosporales; family Streptomycetaceae; genus Streptomyces; species Streptomyces sp. NPDC051664. Next base: position 22,817 of record NZ_JBITCU010000016.1, read on the forward strand.
CCACGAGGGCATCAAGGTCGACGTCGACGTCTATTCCTGGAAGGACGTCGACCGCAAGGTCGCCGACATGGTGAAGAAGGGGCAGGCCCCGGACATCGCGCAGATCGGTGCCTACGCGGACTACGCCAAGGCCGGGAAGCTCTACAGCGCCGACGACATGCTCGCCATCCGCACGCAGGCGAACTTCCTGCCGCGGCTGGCCGATGCGGGCCAGTACAACCAGACCCAGTACGGACTGCCGTTCGTCGCCAGCACCCGGCTGCTCTTCTACAACAAGAAGTACTTCAGCCGGGCGGGCCTGGACGCCCCGAAGACCTGGGACGACATCCGTGACGACGCCGTGGTGCTCAAGCAGCGTGGCGTCACCTACCCGTTCGCGCTGCCGCTCGGCCAGGAGGAGTCCCAGGCCGAGACCATGATGTGGCTGCTCAGTGGAGGCGGCGGCTACACGGACGACGTCGGCTCGTACGACATCGACTCGCCCGAGAACGTCAAGACGTTCGACTGGCTGAAGACGAACCTGGTCGACAAGGGGCTGGTCGGCCCCGTGGCCCCCGGAAAGCTGGACCGGGCGCAGGCGTTCGACGCGTTCACGAGCGGCAAGGTGGGGATGCTCAACGGGCACCCCACGCTGATGCAGGAGGCCGAGAAGAAGGGCGTCCAGGTCGGCATGGTGCCGCTGCCCGGCATCAACGGCCCGACCGAGGGGTCGATGGGCGTCGCCGACTGGATCATGGGCTTCAAGCAGAACAACCACCACGAGGCCATCGGCAAATTCTTCGACTACATGTTCGAGGACAAGAATGTGGTGGCCTTCGCCGACGAGTACGACCTGCTCCCGGTCACCGACAGCGCGTCCGAGTTGATGGAGACGGACGCCAAGCACAAGCCGCTTCGGAAGTTCCTGGAGGCGCTGCCGAACTCGGAGTTCTACCCCGTCGGCAAGACGTCGTGGGCGCGGACGAGCGAACTGGTCAAGCAGGACATCGGTAAGGCGGTGGAGCCGGGCGGCAGTCCGGCGGGTGTGCTGGCCGAGATCGCCCGGGGGGCGGCGACGGCGGAAGAGGCGGAGTAGCGGGATGAGGCGCGGGCGTTATGTTGGCTGATATGACCGCCTCCGAGAACGACTCCGCCGGTGCGGAGACCCCGGACACGACGCAGCCGGGGCTCTCCGAGCGGGAGCGTGCGGTGCTGGCCGTGGAACGGCGGTCGTGGCCCGGGCCAGGGGCGAAGGAGCGGGAGATCCGCGAGGGGCTGGGGATTTCGCCGACGCGCTACTACCAGCTGCTGAACGCGTTGCTGGACGACCGGCGGGCACTGGAGGCGGACCCGGTGACGGTCAACCGGCTGCGGCGAGTGCGGGAGGCCCGGCGGGCGAGGCGGTAGCCGGGGCGCTGCCCCGGAAAGCCCGGCCCCTGTGGTGTTCGAGGAGCGGGGGTCCGGGGCGGAGCCGCGGGTTTCGGACAGGGGCGGGGGCCGGACGACAGGCCCGCCGCAGGCGCACCCGTAGCCGCGCTCCGGCACCCCCGATAGGCTCGGCACATGGGCAGCAACCCAGAGCAACCCCTCCCCACCCCCACCACGCCGGCCGGCCGCGAAGGCCTCGCCGCCATCCTGGCCCGCCCCGACCGCGCCTTGGTCGCCCTCGATTTCGACGGCACCCTCGCCGACATAGTCCCGGACCCGGAGCAGGCCCGCGCCCACCCCGGCACCGTCCCGGCCATCGCCGCGCTCGCCCCGAAGGTCGCCTCCGTCGCCGTGATCACCGGCCGCCCGGCCGGTGTCGCAGTCCGGCACGGAGGTTTCGCGGGTGTCCCGGGCCTCGACCACCTCGTCGTCCTCGGTCACTACGGCGCCGAACGCTGGGACGCCGTCTCCAGCACCGTTCACGCGCCCGCCCCGCACCCCGGTGTGGCGGCGGTCCGCGCCGAACTCCCGGGCGTGCTGGACCGGTTCGACTCATGGCACGGCACATGGATCGAGGAGAAGGGTCAGGCGCTCGCCGTCCACACGCGCCGCGCCGCCGACCCGCAGGCCGCCTTCGACGCGCTGCGTGGCCCGCTGGGTGAGCTCGCGGCCCGGCACGGACTGATCGTCGAGCCGGGGCGCCTCGTCCTGGAACTGCGTCCGCCCGGCATGGACAAGGGCGTGGCGCTCGCGAAGTACGTACGGGAGACGGACGCCGAGTCCGTCCTGTACGCCGGGGACGACCTGGGCGACCTCGCCGCGTACGCCGCGGTGGAGAAGCTCCGCACGGAGGGCCCCGAGGGCATCCCGGGGCTGCTGGTGTGCAGCGGAAGCGCCGAAGTGCCGGAACTGGCCGAGCGGGCGGACCTGTTGCTGTCGGGTCCGGCGGCCGTGGTCGACTTCCTCGCGGCCCTCGCCCGGCGCCTCTGAACGATCGCCGCCGGACGGTCAGTCCCGCCGCAGCGCCTCCAACTGTTCCAGGAACCACCGCTGCGGCGGCAACGCGGTCGCCGCCGCAGCCAGCCGCTTCGATCGCTCCGCCCGCTCCCCGTCCGGCATCGTCAGCGCCTCGTGCAGCGCGACGGCCGTCGCCGACACGTCGTACGGGTTCACCACGATCGCGTCCGCGCCCAGCTCCTCGTACGCCCCCGCCTCCCGCGACAGCACCAGCGCGCAGCCCTGGTCGGAGACCACCGGAACCTCCTTCGCGACCAGGTTCATGCCGTCGCGGATCGGGTTGACGAGCGCCACGTCCGCCAGCCGGTACGCCCCCAGCGAGCGCGCGAAGTCGTCGTTCACATGCAGCAGGACCGGGGTCCAATCGGGCGTTCCGTACGCCTCGTTGATGTCGTCCGCCAGCCGCTGCACCTCGGCCGTGTACTCCCGGTACACCGCCAGGTCCTGCCGCGACGGGTACGCGAACGCCACATGCACCACCCGCTCGCGCCACTGCGGGCGGGTGTTCAGCAGCTCCCGGTACGCCAGCAGCCCGCGGACGATGTTCTTGGACAGTTCCGTACGGTCGACCCGCACGATCGTCTTCCGGCCGGGGCCGCCCACCTGCTCCCGCAGGATCGCCATCCGCTCGTCCACGTCCGCCTCGTGCGCGCGGCGGCGCAGGAAGTCCGCGTCCGCGCCCAGACCGTGCACGCCGATCCTCGTCCGGCCGGTGCCGCCCAGGACCTCCGTGCAGCAGGCGGTGAACGCGTCCGCCCACCGCCGGGTCAGGAAGCCCGCCCGGTCCGCGCCGAGCATGCCGCGCAGCAGCTGCTCCGCGATGTCGTCGGGCAGCAGGCGGAAGTAGTCGACCGGGGCCCACGGGGTGTGCGAGAAGTGGCCGATCCGCAGGTCGGGGCGGAGGTCGCGGAGCATGCCGGGGACCAGGGCCAGGTGGTAGTCCTGCACCAGCACCGCCGCGCCCTCGCCCGCCTCCTCGGCGAGCGCCTGCGCGAAGGCCAGGTTGTATGCCTCGAACGATGCCCACTGCCGGCGGAACTCCGCGTCGAAGACCGGCTCCAGCGGCGTCTGGTACAGCATGTGGTGGACGAACCAGAGCACCGAGTTCGCGATGCCGTTGTACGCGTCGGCGTGCACATCGGCGTCGATGTCGAGCATCCGTACGCCCGGCTCGGCGATCCCGCGCCGGACCGCCTCCCTGTCCCCGTCGCCGAGCGCCGCGCAGACCCACAGCTTGTCCTCGACGGCGCTCAGCCCGGAGACGAGTCCGCCGCCGCCCCGTTTGGCGCTGATCGAACCGTCCTCGCTCAGTGCGTACGAGACCGGGCCGCGGTTGGACGCGACGAGTACCTGGGCAGCAGACGTGATCACGTGCTCGGAGACCATGTTGCGGAATCTAGCCCGATCGCGAACCGCCCAAACGTGCGAAGTCAGACCACCTCAGGCGGCGCGGCGCGAAACGTACTCCCTGATCTCCTGCATCGGCGGCCGCTCCTCGGTGTCCACGGCGTGCGTGCGCGGTACGAAGCCGGTCTCGCCGCGTTCGAACTGGGTGAGGGATGGTCGTACCAAGTGGCCGCGCGAGAGGCGCAGTTGCGCCGTCCGGTAGATCGCCGCCGCCATCCGGCCCAGTGCCTGCCCGTCCTGATGGCGGTGCTTCCTGACCCCCACATCGACCTGTGCCAGCGCGTCCAGCCCCACGGTGTGCAGCGCATCCACGAGCAGGCCCAGTTCCACTCCGTAACCGACCGGGAACGGCAGCCGCTCCAGCAGCGAGCGCCGCACCGCGTACTCGCCGCCCAGCGGCTGGACGAAGCCGGCCAGCTGCGGCCAGTGCAGATTGAGCAGCGGGCGGGCCACCAGTTCCGTGACGCGACCCCCCTGGCCTGCTGTGTCTCCGAGCGGGCGGTCGTACATCGCCTTCACGAACTGCACCTCGGGATCGGTGAGCAGCGGGCCGATGATGCCGGAGACGAAGTCCGCGGAGAAGTCCTTCAGGTCGGCGTCTATGAAGCAGACGATGTCACCTTCGGTGACCAGGAGTGATCGCCAGAGAACCTCGCCCTTGCCGGGCACGGCGGGTATCCGCGGGAGTATGTCGTCACGGTGCACCACCCGGGCGCCCGCCTTCCGGGCGACCTCTGAGGTGGCGTCCGTCGACCCGGAGTCGATCACCAGCAGCTCGTCGACCAGCTGGACCTTCTCCATCAGCTCGACCCGAATCGTCTCGACGATCGCGCCGACCGTCGCCTCCTCGTTGAGGGCGGGCAGCACGACGCTCACACTTCCGCGCTGCGGATCCCTGGCCCTGGCGGCGACGAGCCGGTCCAGCGGGCGGTCGGCGGCCGACCAGGAGCGCCTGGTCAGCCAGCGTTCGACCTCTTCCAGCACGACCGATACTCCCTGTATGTGATCCATCTCGCGGTTCGGACGGCTATCTCAACCGTCCGATGCTTCGGTTACAGTCTTGAACAACGCGGATGACCCTCGCATGCCGGGGTCCTCCGCCGATAAATGCCTGGATCGATGATCCAGTGCCACAGCGCTCATCCAGAGGGACTGAGGGAACGGCCCGTTGAAGTCCCGGCAACCCTCCTGCCGACCGCGAGGTCAGGTGGGGAAGGTGCCAATTCCGTCTCGTGGCGAAATGCGTCGCGAGGAAGATGAGGAGAAAGGGCCTCGCCATCATGGCTACGCAGACCGTTGCAGTGAGCACCAATTCTTCCGCCGACGCTGTCGACCTCGGTCCCGCCGCGGCACTTTCCTGCCGCGAGTGCGGAGAGCGTTTCGAGCTCGGTCCCATTTTCGCCTGCGCGACCTGTTTCGGGCCGCTCGAAGTGGCGTACGACCTGCCGAGCGGCTCCCCGGACGAGCTGAAGAAGCGCATCGAGGCCGGCCCGAACAACATCTGGCGTTACGCGCCGCTGCTGCCGGTCCCCGCCGATGTCGCGGACAAGCCCAACATCAACCCCGGCTTCACCAAGCTGGTCAAGGCCGACAACCTCGCCCGCGAACTGGGCGTCACCGGCGGCCTGTACGTCAAGGACGACTCCGGCAATCCGACGCACTCCTTCAAGGACCGCGTCGTCGCGATCGCCGTCGAGGCCGCCCGCGCCTTCGGTTTCACCACTCTCTCCTGCTCCTCCACCGGCAACCTCGCCGGCGCCGTGGGCGCGGCCGCGGCCCGGGCCGGCCTGCGGTCCTGCGTGTTCATCCCGCACGACCTGGAGCAGGGCAAGGTCGTCATGGCCGCGGTGTACGGCGGTGAACTGGTCGGCATCGAGGGCAATTACGACGACGTCAACCGCTTCTGCTCGGAGCTCATCGGTGACCCGCTCGGCGAGGGCTGGGGCTTCGTCAACGTCAACCTGCGCCCGTACTACGGCGAGGGCTCCAAGACGCTCGCGTACGAGATCTGCGAGCAGCTCGGCTGGCGGCTGCCGGACCAGCTCGTCATCCCGATCGCGTCCGGCTCGCAGCTCACGAAGATCGACAAGGGTCTGCAGGAGCTGATCAAGCTCGGTCTCGTCGAGGACAAGCCGTACAAGATCTTCGGCGCCCAGGCCGAGGGCTGCTCCCCGGTCTCCACCGCCTTCAAGGCCGGTCACGACGTCGTACGCCCCCAGAAGCCGAACACGATCGCCAAGTCGCTGGCGATCGGCAACCCGGCCGACGGCCCCTATGTCCTGGACATCGCCCGCCGGACCGGCGGCGCCGTCGAGGACGTCGACGACGAGCAGGTCGTCGACGCGATCAAGCTGCTGGCACGCACCGAGGGCATCTTCGCGGAGACGGCCGGCGGGGTGACGGTCGGTGTGACGAAGAAGCTGATCGAGGCCGGCCTGCTGGACCCGACGCTCACCACCGTCGTCCTCAACACCGGTGACGGTCTGAAGACGCTGGACGCGGTCGCCCCGACCACCGGTCCGACGGCGACCATCCGGCCCAGCCTCGACGCGTTCCGCGCCGCCGGCCTGGCCCGCAGCTGACCCGACCACCGGGACGTCCATCCGTGACGTCCACCCGAGACGCAAGGAAGGCACCCACATGAGCGTCAAGGTCCGTATCCCCACCATCCTGCGCACCTACACGGGCGGTCAGGCCGAGGTCCCGGCCGAGGGCGCGACCCTCTCCCAGGTGATCGAGTCGCTGGAGCAGAACCACCCGGGTATCGCCGCGCGCGTCCTGGACGATCAGGGCAAGCTGCGGCGGTTCGTGAACGTGTACGTCAACGACGACGACGTGCGCTTCGAGGGTGGCCTGGAGGCGGCCACCCCGGACGGCGCCGGCATCTCGATCATCCCGGCCGTCGCGGGCGGCTGCTGACCCTCCGTCGCCCCGGCGCGGACTCTCCGTGGCCCCCGCGGCCGACTTCACAGCGTCACCGGAATTGCCCCCTCTGCGAGGTAAGCGGAGGGGGCAATTCTGCATGGTTAAGCGCGGTACAGTTGGGAAGTCCCCTCCGCTGCCCGTGCCGACCGCATATGAGAATGCGCCCGCCCGCGACAAGATGCAGCCAAAGTGTTCGAACTCCTTGTGTCATAAGTGGCCTTTGCCCGGCCCGAGTTGCCCTGGAATCGCATAAATTCCGCATATTCGGGCGTTCGGTGCTGCCCAGAATTCTCGTCCGATTGACCTGTTGCAGAGGGCAGTTGGGCAGATACATTCGGCCGCGGTCGACGCGTTCCGGCGCACGCACCCTCTCCTGTCGGAGGGTGAGTTCTGACCCGGGCCCGCGAAGTGCGGTCCTGTGCAAGGGCCAGTAATAGGGGAGTTAGGCATGGCTCAGGGCACCGTCAAGTGGTTCAACGCGGAGAAGGGGTACGGCTTCATCGCGGTCGACGGTGGTGCGGATGTTTTCGTCCACTACAGCGCGATCCAGATGGACGGGTACCGCACCCTCGAAGAGGGTCAGCGAGTTGAATTCGAGATCTCGCAGGGCCAGAAGGGGCCGCAGGCGGACATGGTCAAGCTCGCCGTCGGCTGAGCTCGGCGCGGTCGGCCAACGACACCACTCACGCATGTAGGGCCCGTACCCCCAGGGGGACGGGCCCTTCACGCGTCGTGCCGGCCGTCACCCCGCGTGGCATCCCCACGACATCCCACGCGGCGTCGCCCGGTCGGCGCCTTGTCCACAACCGCCGGGGGCGCTTGCACTCGTGGGGGTCGAGTGCTAATCATTGGCGTTAGCACTCTCCAGGTGAGAGTGACAGAACTTGGACCGGGCCGGTGAGGCCCGCAGGCCCGGTGGGGCAAGGAACCACCGGGCAGGCAGGCCGTCCGTCGCGGGCGCCACTCGGTCCGGAGAAATCCACCCCTGTCCGGGAGGACCACTTCACATGGCCAAGATCATCGCGTTCGACGAGGAGGCACGGCGCGGTCTCGAGCGCGGGATGAACCAGCTCGCCGACGCCGTCAAGGTCACCCTTGGCCCCAAGGGCCGCAACGTCGTCCTCGAGAAGAAGTGGGGCGCGCCCACGATCACCAACGATGGTGTTTCCATCGCCAAGGAGATCGAGCTCGAGGACCCGTACGAGAAGATCGGCGCAGAGCTGGTCAAGGAAGTCGCCAAGAAGACGGACGACGTCGCCGGCGACGGTACGACCACCGCCACCGTTCTCGCCCAGGCGCTCGTCCGTGAGGGCCTTCGCAACGTAGCCGCGGGTGCAAACCCGATGGCCCTCAAGCGGGGCATCGAGAAGGCCGTCGAGGCCGTCTCCGCCGCTCTGCTGGAGCAGGCCAAGGACGTGGAGACCAAGGAGCAGATCGCTTCGACGGCCTCCATCTCCGCCGCCGACACCCAGATCGGCGAGCTCATCGCCGAGGCGATGGACAAGGTCGGCAAGGAAGGCGTCATCACCGTCGAGGAGTCCCAGACCTTCGGTCTGGAGCTCGAGCTCACCGAGGGTATGCGCTTCGACAAGGGCTACATCTCGGCGTACTTCGCCACCGACATGGAGCGCATGGAGTCGTCCCTGGACGACCCGTACATCCTGATCGTCAACTCCAAGGTCAGCAACGTGAAGGACCTCCTTCCGCTGCTGGAGAAGGTCATGCAGTCCGGCAAGGCACTGCTGATCATCGCCGAGGACGTCGAGGGCGAGGCTCTGTCGACCCTGGTCGTCAACAAGATCCGTGGCACCTTCAAGTCCGTTGCCGTCAAGGCCCCGGGCTTCGGTGACCGCCGCAAGGCCATGCTCGGCGACATCGCCATCCTCACCGGTGGCACGGTCATCTCCGAGGAGGTCGGTCTCAAGCTCGAGAACGCCGGCCTGGACCTGCTGGGCCGCGCCCGCAAGGTCGTCATCACCAAGGACGAGACCACGATCGTCGACGGTTCCGGTGACAGCGACCAGGTTCAGGGTCGCGTCAACCAGATCCGTGCCGAGATCGAGAACTCGGACTCGGACTACGACCGCGAGAAGCTCCAGGAGCGCCTGGCGAAGCTGGCCGGCGGCGTGGCCGTCATCAAGGCCGGTGCCGCCACCGAGGTCGAGCTCAAGGAGCGCAAGCACCGCATCGAGGACGCCGTTCGCAACGCGAAGGCGGCCGTCGAGGAGGGCATCGTCGCCGGTGGTGGCGTGGCGCTGCTGCAGGCCTCCGCCGTCTTCGAGAAGCTGGAGCTCTCGGGTGACGAGGCGACCGGTGCCAACGCCGTCAAGCTGGCGCTGGAGGCCCCGCTCAAGCAGATCGCCGTCAACGGTGGTCTCGAGGGTGGCGTCGTCGTCGAGAAGGTGCGCAACCTGCCGATCGGTCACGGTCTGAACGCCGCGACCGGCGAGTACGTCGACATGATCGCCGAGGGCATTCTCGACCCGGCGAAGGTCACGCGCTCCGCTCTGCAGAACGCCGCGTCGATCGCCGCGCTGTTCCTGACCACCGAGGCCGTCATCGCCGACAAGCCGGAGAAGGCCTCTGCGGGCGCTCCGGGCGGTATGCCGGGCGGTGACATGGACTTCTGATCCTGACGGATCAGTAGTTTCGGTCGCACATCGGCCCCCGGGACCTGTACAGGTCCCGGGGGCCGATGCCATGTCCGCGGCGGTGACGGCCGGTCAGCGGTCAGGAGAGCTTGCCGTCGTAGTCCGGGAGCTTGAACGTCCGCTCGGCGTGGCCGCCGACCAGGTCGCTTTCGTTGTTGCCGATGTTGGCGATGATCGTGTAGCCCCGGGCCTCGATCTCGGCACGCTTGGCGGTCTTGTACGTGCTGACTTCGTCGAAGAGGTCGGGCAGGTCGCGGACGTAGAGGCCGGTCACCGGGTAGCCGACCGCGGTGAGGTTGTGCTGCGTCAGCGAGGCGATGATGCCCGGGCGGGCGGTGACGAAGAAGATGGCGACGCCTTGGGAGTCGGCGTACCGGACCAGATCGCGGACCTGGGCGATCGCGGGGGTCGGGAACGTCCAGAAGTAGTGGAAGTCCGTCTCCAGCGACGAGTTGTCGATGTCGAGGACGATCGCCGGTTTCTGGCCCGCGGGGGTCTGCGCGATGCGCTGTTGGATGTAGGGGCGGGCCACGTCGATGACCGCGGCGACATCACGCTGCCAGGTGCCGTAGTCGATGCCCAGGATGGCGGCATTGCCGCCGGGGGCCCAGGACGTGGCGGTTGCCCCGGCGGTGGGCGACGACACGGGGGCGGCCTGGGCGGCTGTGGCGGGCGCGACGAGGGCGAGAACGGCGGCCGCGGCGGCGACGCCCGCCGTACGGGCGAACCGGGTACGGCTTCGGCTCATGAGGGTGTCTCCTGGGTCGATGTTGACATGCACGCGTTCAACACTCGGTGAGGCCGAGCCTCATGTCTACCGGCCGGTAGGAAACTTTTCATGGACGCTGCCGGCGGCTGATGGTCATCAGGCGCTCACCGCAATCGTGTAGGTCGGACGCCACGTGATGACGCCCCTGAGTCGGGGGTCCCACGGCCGCGTCCAGGGTGTGTGGCATTCCTCACAGCGAAAGTGCAGGGAGTGAAAGCAACTGCACCCATTCGTCTCTTCTGTCTGTCCCGGTGTGGTGGTGTGGGCCGGAGCGGGTGAAAAACTCGTGACGGTATACGGCTGCCCCGGTCATACGATCACCTCAAGTCGCATATGCGTGTCCCATTCCGCTGCGACCCTTCTTCTCTTTTCGGACCCCGAAGGGCTCTTGTGAAGATTCGCCGGATTCTTGCCACAGCTGTTGCCGCCGCAGTGACCACGCCTGCCCTCCTGCTGTCGGTCACCCCCGCGTTCGCCGACGACAAGCCGGCAGCGCAGACGCAGGAGAAGCCGTCCATCGCGGAGTTGGAAAAGGCCGCCGAGGCAGCGCAGGCGGCGTACGACGACGCCGTAGCGGCCCAGAGTGCCGCCTACGCGGCTCTGGAAGCGGTCCTGTCCGACACCGCTCCGCTGGCCGTTGCGGCCGAGGCGGCCGAGGCCGCGGCAGCCGACGCCGCCACCGCGAAGACCGATGCCGACCAGGCGGTCGTCGACGCCAAGGCGGCGGTCGACGCCCTCCCGGAGACGGCCACCGAGGAGGAGAAGGCCGCGGCGGCGACGACCCTCACCGAGGCGGAGGCCGCCGCCGCAGCAGCCGCCGATGCCAAGACCGCCGCGGATGCCAAGGTCGTGGAAGCCCTGGACGCGCGTGACGACGAGCGGGTCGCCGCAGCCCGGACGCTGAACCAGGCGCAGAAGGCCACCGAGGCGGCGCTCGCCGACAAGACCGCCGCCGACGAGGCGCTGGCCAAGGCGAAGGAGGAGGCGGGTGAGGGCGGCGAGGACTGCGTCCCCGAGGCCAAGCTCACCACGGTCGTCACGGGTCTGCCGTCCACGGTCGTCGCCGGCACGAAGGTCAACTTCGATCTCCGGGTGACCAACGGCACCGACAAGACGATGGACGAGGTGCTTCCGTTCGCCTACGTCCACGCGACCGACAAGAGCGGGCTCAAGGACATCGACGACCTGGTGCACCTGCAGTGGTCGTCCGCCTCGTCCTCGACGTGGAAGACCGTCGACAACGAGCACTACATGGACGCCATCAGCCCGCTGAAGGCCGGCGCCCACGCCGACGTCAAGATGCGCCTCACGGTCGACGCCTCGGCCCCCGCCGGCAACGGCGTCACCTTCGTCGCCGGTGACTACTTCAACGACAACGGCACCTGCGGCGGGAACCCGGACCTCGAGGGCTACGAGTTCCTGATCGCCGCCGCGGGCAGCAAGCCCGGCAAGGTCGACGACGCCAAGCCGAGCACGACCGAGCCGAACACGTCGGACCTCACGCCGCAGGGCGGCGCGTCGGCCAGTCCCGTGAGCGGCAGCCTCGCCGCCACGGGCACGTCCTCCGCGACGTCGCAGCTCGCCCTCGCGAGCGGCGCAGCTCTGGCGATCGGCGCGGGCGCGGTGTTCGTCGCACGCCGTCGCAAGGCCGGCGCCCACGCCTGACGCATGAGACGGGGTGCCGATCCGGCACCCCGGCCCACGCGCTGACCGCCCAACGGGCCCGACACCGAGCGGTGTCGGGCCCGCTGCGGTGACACGGCCGCCCTGATGACCACGCGGCGCTCATCGCAATCGCGCAACTCGGGCGTCAGGTGATTGCGCCCTGCCTCTTGGGGCGGGGGCCATCGCGGCCCGCACCTCGGCCATCCGGTCGCTGACTCCGTCAGCCGGGATCCCGCGGCTGCTCGCCGGTACGGAGGTCTGCTCACCCCGGCATGGCCCGCACTCGCCGCCGGGCAGCGTCTCCGCCCGGCCCGGTGTGCCGCATTTCGCGCACTCCAGGACCCGCAGCGCGGCGGACGGTGTGGGCGGAGCGACCCGTTCGGGTGGCATCTTGGTGGTCAGGCGGCTGCGGACCAGTGCCGCCGCGTGATGCACCGGGACCGGCAACCCGTCGGTCAGTGCGTGCAGCAGCTGTACTTCGGTGGCGCCCCGGTCGAACCACGCCGTGACGTACGGTTCCAGCGCTGTGCAGTCCGTCGATGACAGGCTCAGCGCGGGTGCGCTGCGGCCGAGTGCGGCCAGCAGGACGAATGCCCGGGAGCGGGTCGGCCGCCGTTGCTCCGGCGGTACGTCGCCCCTGGTGAACGCCGCCCACCAGCTGTCGTCGCGAGGCGTGCGGGAGAAGAACGTACGCGTCACCCAGCGCGCGCTGCCCGAGCCGATGACGTGCTCGCTGCCCCGGCGCAGATGCCCGGCCCGCTGGAGGTTGTTCAGCGCGGTCCGCAGCGCGCACTGCCCGTACGGCAAGACCTTGGCCAGCGTCTTCACGGCGATGTCGGCGCCGTCCGGCAGCCGGTCGACATAGGCGGCGACGGCGGCCTCACGCGGCGGAAGGTGTGCGAAGTCGTGCGCGGTACGAGGGCGTTGGCCGGAGGCGGACCGCTTGCCGTAGCCAGGGTTGGCCATCGGGTGCGGCGGCGTGTGCGGGCTGTGCGGGGGTACGTGCGGTGCGCACGAGGCAGCACTAAGCTGGCTGTCAGCCATGGGATCGCTCTTTTCGATCTTGCTGGTCAGACCCCTGTTCGGTGTTCCAGCACCGGCAGGGGTCGTTCGTTGTTCGGAACGCTAGAGCGTCCGCACCATGCGTGGCAAGCCGGTCACGAAAAGTGAACTTGCCTGCTGGGGAGGGTGGGTGGGTTGAGGCCCGCCACCCATTCCTTGAAAGAGCGCTCGGAGTACGGGGCTTGAGCCCCGGAGCACACAGCCCCTGACTTCACCCCGCATGAACCATCGACCGGCGAACATCCCGGTCGGCTTCGGCGGCCACCACCGGACCGCCGTGGACGGGCGTGGGCCAAGGCGCTGTTCGGCGCGGCAACGCCGGGTTTTGCCGTGACTTGAGGGAATCTTGTGGCGATCAAGGTGCGGGGTTTCCCGACAAGAGGGGACGCGTCGGTTACGGTGCGAAACGCCCCGGACGCCAGGGGTCGCACGCCTTCTCTCGGTGTGGTGGATGGGCGTCGTGTCAGGGGCTCAACTTTCTTTGGTTCGCACGTCACGCATGCCGTGGCGCGTCTCATGAATGGGGTGGGGATGTCCAAGCACCGGATATCGAAGAAGGGCCGTTACATCGCCTGGGCGACGGCAGGCGCCGCCGTGGTGGCCGGAGCCGGGATCGCCGCGCAGACCTCGATGGCCGCCACGACGTGGCCCGCGCAGAAGACGTACACCGGCCGCGCCTTCGACACCTGCGCCGCGCCCTCCCTGTCCGCGATGAAGGCCTGGCACGGCGGGCTCTACGGCGCCGCCGCCGTCTACATAGGTGGCAAGAACCGCGGCTGCAGCCAGCCCAACCTCACCGCATCCTGGGTGAAGTCGGTCAGCACGGTCGGCTGGAAGCTCATCCCGTTGTACGTCGGCGCCCAGCCGAGCTGCCAGACCGGCTCGAGCCCCGAGAAACTCACCGCTTCCACCGCCGCCTCGCTCGGCGCCACCGACGGTGCGGACGCGGTGACCAAGGCGTCGGCTCTCGGCATGAAGGCCGGCAGCCCGATCTACCTGGACATGGAGTCGTACGACATCACCAACACGGCGTGCAACAAAGCGGTATTGACGTACGTACGCGCCTTCGACAAGGCGCTGCACGCCAAGACCTACCGGACCGGGTACTACGGCTTCACCAGCTCCAGCGCCAAGGCCATCGCGACCGCGACCGACAAGACCGACCTGCCGGGCAATCTCTGGTACGCCCTGTGGGACAAGACGAACACCACGACCACGGATTGGCCGTGGGGTTCCACGCAGTTCACCAACCACAGCCGCGCCCACCAGTACATGGTCAACAGCAAGGAGACGCGGAACGGTTTCACGATCACCGTGGACCGCGACGCGTGGGATGCGCCGGTCGCCATCACTGGCTGAGCCGACCGATACAGGACGACCTGCTGCTGATCCTGACGTCGATGTCCACCGCCCATTCCCGTGCGCCCTGCCGGGTCTCCTCCTCGACGGCCTCGGCCAGTTGGCCGTCGAGGTCGGCGGCGTCGGTCTCGATCTGTGACTCGGCCAGGATCTGCTGCCGCTGCGCATCTGCCAGTTCGTGTCGCCGCACCATGGAAGGCTGCTGCCCGGCAAACCCCGAAACGGCCTAAATGCGCTTGAGGCTCGCGACGAAGGACGACCACGCCGCCGTCTGGAACAGCAGCGCCGGGCCGTCCGGGACCTTGGAGTCGCGGACGGGGACGATGCCGGGGTGGCCGTCGGCGACCTCGAGGCAGTCGCCACCGCTTGCGCCGCTGTACGAGGACTTGTGCCAGGTTGCTGTGGTCAGGTCGTAGTCAGAACTGCTGAGCTTCATGCGCGTAATCCTCCGCCGCTGACTCGATCAGGGCCAGGGACGCTTCCGGTGACAATGCGCTGGCCGCCACCAGATCGTAAGTCAGTTCGTAGTGTCTGACGGTTGCGAGATCGTCGTATAACTTCCCTGTGCCCAGGCCCTGAAGGTAGGCGAGCGGGGGAGCGTCATCGAAGGACATCAGTTTGAGCTGACCTTCCATGGCCATGTGGGCGCCCGCGTTGAACGGCAGTACCTGCACGATGATCCGGTGTTCACGTGCCAGCTTCAGGACGTGGTTGAGCGCCTCTGCCATCACTGTCATTCCGCCGACCTTCCGACGTAAAACCGCTTCATCCAGCACCGACCACAACAAGGGCGTTGTTGGATCGGAAAGCAGCTGCGCGCGATCCAGCCTCACCATGGTCAGGTCGTCGACTACGCTCTCCGCGGCCATCGGCAGTCCGCCCCGGAAGACTGCGCGTGCGTACGCCTCCGTCTGCAAGAGCCCAGGGATCAGCTGTGGCGCGTACTCCTTGATGGTTTTCGCGACGGCCTCCGCCTCCGCCGCCTCCACGAAGTGGTCCGGGTACTTCGACTTCTTCAGAGCGGTGCAGTTCCGCACGAAGAACCCGTCCGCATGCAGGATCTCGTCGAACTTCTGGGCCTGGTCCCACTGCATCCGGCGCGTACCGGACTCCAGTTGGCCGATGAACGAGCCGCTGACGAAGAGCGGGAGGCCGAGCTCTTCCTGGGAGAGGCCGGCCCGGTCCCTTCGGTGGCGAAGTTCCGCGCCCAGGAGGGCGCGTGGAGACGAGGACGGGTCGAGCTTCTTGGGGCTCGGCATGGCAACTCCCTGTGACACAACTGCGGTTGTTGGACCTGCGCCACTTCCAGGCTAGCCGGGCTTCGGACACGCTGGGTATGCATCGTGATTACCGAGCGTGGAAGGTGTGCAGGATGACCACTACGGAGCGACGACGGGTTGCCGCCGGAAGAGTGCGGGAGGCGGAGGACGCGGTGGAGACGCTGAGGCAGGGGTTGAAGGGCGTGGGGCTCACGCTGCCGTCGTTGCGGATCGATCCGGTGTCGTGCGCGGGGAACGAGCCCGCGCCGCTGGTGGATCTCGGGCGCTGCAACATCGACACGGCGCTGCGGCTGAGCGCCGTACTAGAGAAGAAGTGCGACGGGAAGGCCGGTCATGACGGGTGAGGGACTCGAACCGTGTACGCCGGAGCCCGGGACGTACGCGGTGGACTCGCGGGACGGTCGGGTGGGGCGCGTGATGGGGTGCGTCGGACCGTACGTGCAGCTGCGGCCGCCGGGCGGTGGGGCGGAGTGGGACTGCCCACCGGAATCGGTGCAACCGGCGCCGCCCGGCGTGGTGCTGCGGGCGCGGGTCACGGAGGCCAACCGGGAGGGGCGGTGGCCGAGATGAGGCGGCGTTGTCACTGGTGGGTGGGACGGTGAGGTATGGCGCTTTCGATTCGTTTCAGCCGTGACGAGTCCACCGGCCGGTGGACGGCGGTGGCCGATGACGGCAGCGGGAGGGCCACCGTGACCGCGGATACACACGATGAGGCCTCGGCGTTGGCGCACGAGGCCTTCGGCCTCGATGCGTACCGCCCACCGCCGCCCCTACCGGCAGGGTGGCACCGATTCACGCTCGCCCACTGCCCGGTGGCGGAGTATCCACATGCGGATGATCCCCGCTACGACGGAATCAGGGCGCGCCCACCCGAGGGGTGCGCAGTGGAGGACCTCGGTTCGTATTTCGGGCTCAGATGTGAGCGCCCCGCGGCCACGCTGCTCGAGGCCGTCGCCGACGTGTGCGCCGAGATCAGGGCCGAACATGGGCTGCTGATGACCGACCTGGGGATCGAGAAGCTCTGGGAGTGGGCCTCGGACGGCAGCGACGGGTGGGGCGCCGAGATCGTCGGTCAGCTGCTGCTCATGGCGGCGGAACGTGGGCCGAAACTCGGTTACAGCACGGACGACTTGGAGCGGTTCCTGCGTACTGCGGCCGGGGAAGCGTGAGAGGGCGGCACCCGTGCGGGTGCCGCCCTCTGTCGCGTCACGGGATCAGGCGCGGGCCGGCTCCCGTGCCGGGTCGGTGACCGGGGCGGCCGGGGTGCCGGTTGCGGCGACCGCGGAAGCCGCCGGCTCCTGCGACACGTTGAACTCCGCCAGCAGGTCCTTGCTGAAGCCGAAGAAGTACGTGGCGACGAAGCCCGCCAGGTAGCCGACCAACAGGCCGCCCGCGTAGATCGCGATCGTCGTGCCCAGGCCGTGGTTGCCGTCCAGGAGCGGGAACAGGGCCCAGCCGGATGGGCCGATCGCCGTGGAGCCGACCGCGCTGCCCAGCTGGTTGAAGAAGCCGACGAACGCTCCGCCGAACGCACCGCCCACGCACGCCGTGATGAACGGGCGGCCGAGCGGGAGCGAGACACCGTAGATCAGGGGCTCACCCACGCCCAGCAGACCGGCCGGGAGAGCCGACTTGATCGTCCTGCGGATCGACTCGTTGCGGGGGAGACGGAGGTAGACCGCGAGGGCCGCGCCGACCTGGCCCGCACCCGCCATGGCGAGGATCGGGAGGAGGACCGTGTAGCCCTGCTGCTCGATCAGGGTGGTGTGGATCGGGATCAGCGCCTGGTGCAGACCCAGCATGACCAGGGGGAGGAAGAAGCCGCCGAGGACCAGACCCGCGCCCGCACCGCCGTTGGACAGCATCCAGTTGGCGAAGTCGCCGATCGCGGTGGAGACCTCACCGGCCACGTACATCAGGCCGAAGATCGTCACCAGGC
The DNA here is from genome assembly GCF_044453545.1 of Streptomyces sp. NPDC051664. Lineage (NCBI taxonomy): Bacteria > Bacillati > Actinomycetota > Actinomycetes > Kitasatosporales > Streptomycetaceae > Streptomyces > Streptomyces sp. NPDC051664. The sequence goes on from NZ_JBITCU010000016.1 coordinate 40,298, forward strand.
CGGAGATCAGCACCGTCAGCGTCGGGGTGACCAGGACGTCCAGTGCCTCCGGGACCCAGCGGCGGCACCACTTCTCCACGTACACCGCGAGGACCGCCGCGCCGAGCGCGCCCAGCACACCGCCCTGGCCGGGGGAGAGCTTCTGGCCGAACGCCGTGATGTCCGCGACGCCGGGGAAGACGATGATCGCGGCGACCGCACCGCCGAGGATCGGCGTGCCGCCGAACTCCTTCGCCGTGTTGTAGCCGACGAAGACGGCGATCAGCGCCATGAAGCCGGACGCCATTGCGCCGAGCGCGGGCGTCACCGACGTCAGCCAGCCCAGGTTCTTCAGCAGGCCGTTGAGACCGGCGATGATGCCGCAGCCGATGAGGGCCGGGATCAGCGGGACGAAGATGTTCGCGATCTTCCGGAGGAAGAGCTTGAACGGGGTGGCGTTCTTCGCCTTCCGCGCCGCCTTGATCGCGGCGCCCTGGGCGGCGAGTTCGGCCGCGGTGGTGGTGTCGGTGGCGGTGGCCGGTTCGGGGGCGGCTTCGCGGCCCTCCCGCACCAGCTGCTCGAACTCCGGGGTGACCCGGGCGACGGTGCCCGGACCGAGGACGATCTGGTACGTGTCGTCCTCGACCACACCCATGACGGCGGGGAGCGCCTTCAGGGCCTCGTCGTCGACGAGTGAGCGGTCGTGCAGGCCCAGCCGGAGCCGGGTCATGCAGTGGACGACGGAGCTGACGTTCGCGGCGCCACCGACGAGCGGAAGGATCGCGGCGGCAGTGGCGCGGTTCTTGTCTTCTGTAGCCATGGTGCGTGGTGCCTTGCTGTGCGGGGGGTGCGGAGCAGTTCCCCGGATGGGGTCAGGTGGTGGTGCGTGGTGCGGCCGCGAGGGCGGCGCGAAGGTGGCCGTCGGACGCGGACAGGAGGGTGGCGGCGGTGGGACCGTCGACCTGGCCGAGGATGGTGAGGATCGCGTTCTTCACCTCGCCGTCGGTGGCGGCGAGCGCGGCCTCGATCTCCTCGTCGGAGGCGCCGGTGGCGAGGGCGACGATCCGGCGGGAGCGGGCGCGCAGCTTCTCGTTGGAGGCGCGGACGTCGACCATGAGGTTTCCGTACGTCTTGCCGAGCCGGATCATCGTGATCGTCGACAGCATGTTGAGGACGAGCTTCTGCGCCGTACCGGCCTTCAGCCGGGTCGAGCCGGTGAGCAGCTCGGGACCGACGACGATCTCGATGGGGTGCTCGGCCGCGGCGCCGAGCGCCGAGTCCGCGTTGCAGGACAGGCCGATGGTCAGCGCGCCCTTGGCGCGGGCGTGCTCGACGGCCCCGATCGCGTACGGCGTACGGCCGGAGGCGGAGATGCCGACCACCGTGTCGTCGGGGGTGAGGCCCAGGGCGTCGAGGTCGGCGGCGGCCAGCTCCGTGCTGTCCTCGGCACCCTCGACGGCCGTGATGATCGCGGACGGTCCGCCCGCGATCAGGCCGATGACCTCGGACGGGTCGGTGTTGAACGTGGGCGGGCACTCGCTGGCGTCCAGGATGCCCAGCCGGCCCGGGGTACCCGCGCCCGCGTAGATCAGCCGGCCGCCGCGGGCCATGCGAGCGGCCGTGCCGTCGATCGCCGCTGCGATCTCGGGCAGCCGGGCGGCGACGGAGGTCGGGACGGTCCGGTCCTCGCCGTTCATGATGCGGGCAATCTCCAGCGTGCCCAGCCGGTCGATCTCGGCGAGCTCGGGCCGGAACGCCTCGGTGGTGAGGGTGGCGAGCTCGGCGCGCAGCTCCCCGTACTCGGAGTCCCGGCCGGGCGTCGCGGCGTTGGCATCGGTGGTGGAGGTCATGGACAGCGGCTCTGCTTTCTCGATCTCGTGTCTCGTGCGGTTCAGCGGGTACGGCGTGGTGGTCAGCGGGTGCTGCGAGGGGTATGTCGGTGGGCGAGCGCCTCGTAGGAGGCGGCCAGCGCCGGGGCGGCCGTCTCGTACGTCCGCTGGGCGACGCCTATGAACAGGCAGTCCACGACGAGCAGCTGACTCGTACGACTCGACATCGCGGCGGGGCGCAGTTCGCTCTCACGGGCGGTGGACGTCGTCAGCACGTGGTCCGCGTACTGCGTCACCGGACCGTCGGGGCGGCCGGTGATCGCGATCGTCGTCGCCCCTTGGTCGAAGGCCACCCGGAGCGGTTCGATCACATCGACGGTGGAGCCGGAGTGGGTGATCGCGATCGCCACATCGCCGGAGCGGAGCTGCACGGCGTTGGTCACCGCCAGGTGCGGGTCCATGTGGGCGTGCGCGATCAGGCCGATCCGGAGCAGCTTCTGCCCCAGGTCCTGGGCGACGAGGGAGGAGGCGCCGGCGCCGTAGATGTCGATCCGGCGGGCGGTCGACGCGGCGGCGACGGCGGCACCGAGCTGCACCGTGTCGAGCCCGGCGGCGGTGTCGGCGAGGGTCTGCTGCTCGTCGAAGGCGAGCTTGGCGACCACATCGGCGATCGGGTCGTCGACTGCTATGTCCGCCGTGACGGCGGGGGCGCGGCCGGACTGCTGGTGGGCGGCGAGCCCGGCCAGGGCGAGGCGCAGATCCCGGTAGCCGGGGTAGCCGAGGAGGCGGGCCGTGCGGACCACGGTCGCCTCGCTGGTGCCGGTGAGCTCGGCGAGACCGGTGACCGTCAGGGCGGCGCAGCCGGCGGGGTCGCCGGCGACGGCTTCGGCGACCCGCTGCATGGAGCGGGTCATGGACGGCGCGAGTGTCCGCACCTTGGCCGCGAGGGCGGCCGGTGCGGGCGGGGAATCACCGCTGAAACTTTCCTTCAGGTCATTGGTCACCTTTGAAAGATATTTTCAACCCTGTGGCCCGTCAACCCCCCTTTGGTCCCGACCTCTGGCGGAACCGAGAATCTGTCGGTGCCGAAGGTCTTCCTACGGCGAAGGCCGGTCGGGTACGGGGTGAGAATGGCTCCATGGAGCTGAACCGCCTGGAGCAGGCGCTGCATACCGCCCGCGCGCTGGTGATGGCCGATCTCACTGCCGGCGACGTCGCCGAGGCCGAAATCGTCTCCCTCGTCGAGGACGCGGTGACGCACCGGCGCTGGTGGGTCGAACAGTGGCCGGACGGCGTGGAGTACCTGGTCGGCCTGGTCGCCCAGGACGTCCAGGACGCGCTGCTGGAGCGTTACGGCCGGTGGCCGCTCTGCCCGGTCTGCGACGCCGGCGACCCGCACGCCCTCGACGTCGAACCGGAACTGGGGCCAGACCCGCGCTGGGTATGCACCAAGGCGACCGTGATGGTGGCGCGCGTCGGCGCGCTGAGCGGGGTGCTGCGCCGGTGACGGTCTATATCGACCCGCCGGACTGGCCGGGTCACGGACGCCTCTGGTCGCATCTGGTCAGCGATGTCTCGTTCGAGGAGCTGCACGCCTTCGCCGCCTCGATCGGCTGCCCGCCGAAGGCCTTCGAGCGCGACCACTACGACGTACCGGAAACCCGGTACGCGGACGCGGTGCGGGCCGGGGCCCGGCAGATCGGCTCCAAGGAACTGGTGCGACGGCTGACGGACGCCGGACTGCGACGCCCCAAGGGACGCCCGGTTCCCGGCAGCTGAACGGATGCGGCCGACCCGGCTGCCGGGGTCACACCGCCGGGGCAGCCGCTTCCGCGGACGCCTCCGAGGAAGACGCCGCCGCTGCGGGCGAGCCGGCCACCCGGCGCGACCTGCCGCCGCCCTGCAGCCGTAGCGACCACACCACCCCCACCAGCGCCAGCACCGTCATCGCCGCGCCCGCCCAGGCCGTCGCCGCGAACCCGAAGTCCGCGTCGATCACCGTGCCGCCCAGCCAGGGGCCGCCCGTGTTGCCCAGATTGAACGCGGCAGTCGTCGTCGCACCCGCCAGGGTCGGGGCCGCACCCGCGATGTTGAACATCCGGGCGTTCAGCGCCGGGGCCGTGTAGAACGCCGACAGGCCCAGCAGGAACGCGAGCCCGACCGCGGCGACCTGGTTCGAGGCGAACAGCGCCAGCGCGACCAGGAAGACCGTCGACGCCGCGATGCCGCTCATCAGCACCCCGAAGAGGTGCGCGTCCGCGACCCGGCCGCCGATCGTCGTACCGATCAGCGCACCGACCCCGAACAGCGCGAGGACCGTCGGCACCCAGCCCGAGTCCAGCCCGGCGACATCCGTCAGCAGCGGCGCGAGATAGCTGAACGCGCAGAAGACCCCGCCCGCCGCCAGCGCCGTGACCGAGATCGACAGCCACACCTGACGGTCACGGTAGATGGACATCTCCCGCTTGAGCTGCGGCTTCTCCGCAGGGAGCGGGATGCGGGGGATCAGCGTCGCCACACCGGCCAGAGCCACCGCCGACGCTGCGCCGACCGCCCAGAACGCCGACCGCCAGCCGAGGTTCTCACCGAGAAACGCCCCCAGCGGTACGCCGAGGACGTTCGCGATCGACAGCCCGCCGATCATCACGGCCATCGCTCTGGCCCGCGCGTTCACCGGCACCATCGCGATGGCGACCGCCGCACCGACCGCCCAGAACCCGGCGCACGCGAAGGCGCTCACCACACGGGACGCGAAGAGCACCTCGTACGTCGGAGCAAGCGCACCCGCGACCTGCCCGAGGCCGAAGACCGAGATCAGTGTGATGAGGGTGGTCCGGCGCGGCAGCCGGAGCGTGGCCACGGCGAGCAGGGGTGCACCGATCACCATGCCGATGGCGAAGGCGGATATCAGGAGCCCGGCCCGCGGGATCGACACGTTCATGTCGTCGGCGATCGGCGGCAGCAGCCCGGAGAGCATGAACTCGCTCGTACCGAGGGCGAAAACCGAAAGGCCCAGAATGTATACGGCCAAAGGCATACGGGTGCGATCACGAACGGCAGAGTCGGGCATGACAGGTGCCAACGACGATGTAGGCCGTTACATTCCCGTATCGGCGGATCGTGCCGACTGTCTCAACGGGTGAGCAGCTCGAGCTCCGTCAGCAGGTTCTGCCGGGCGCGCGGCTCCCACTCCGCGATCCCGTGCGGCGTACGGAACAGTCTCGGCAGCCCCAGCAGTTGACGCAGTACGGCTGCCCGGCCGTCCCGGAACGCGTCGTCGGGGACGAAGCCGTACTCCTCCCGTACCTGTGCCGCGTACTCCGCGTACTCCTTGGGGGCGGCCGCCAGGATCGCCAGATCCGCGTCGCACAGCACCTCGCCGTTGGTGTCGCCGGCCACCGGGTCGTGGGTGACGGTGAGCCGGACCAGCCGCGCCACTTCGGCGCTGATGTCGTCCGGGACACCGGCCTCGGGCAGGGCGCGCTCGGCCAGAGCGGCGCTGCGCTCCTCGTTCTCGGAGCGGTCGGGGCGGTACACCGCGTCGTGGAACCACGCGGCGAGGCGGACGGCGTCCGGGTCGGCGGCGTGCCCGGCGAGTGTGTCGATGCGGTCGAGGACCGCCGTCAGATGGGCGGTGGTGTGGTAGCGGCGCTGCGGTTCGGCCCAGCGGATCAGCAAGTTGTCGGCGTACGGCACGGGGTCAGGACCGTCGGCGCCGCCCCGGGCGCCGGCGAGTGCTTCCTGCCAGCGGCGCCGGAGGACGTCGGCGGCTTCGTGAACGCTGCCCGCCTCGTGGGCGGCCCCGGAGGCACTGCTTTCGCGCGAGCTGTCGGTCATGGGACGACCCTAATTGCCGGCCGGCCGCCTGAGGACCGGGTCGGGCGTCGCCGGGACCGGAGCGGACCGTCGAGGGCCGCCCCGGTCGTTGTGCGGTGTGCGGTGTGCCGGACCGGTCAGTGGCCGGGCGGGGTGTCCAGGGCCAGTGCGGCGAAGGTGGCCAGCCAGTGGTCCGTGCTGAAGTCACCGGAGGAGACCGACGGCAGGCCGACGGCGAGATGAGCCTCGGCCGAAGCGGTCAGAGCGGTGTGGGCGGGGCCCTCGCCCAGCGCGTCGGCGATCGTACGGAGGGCCGCCGCACGGCTCATGGTGAGGCCCAGGAGGTGGCCGATCTGCGGGTCCGAGTGGTCGGAGATCACGGGCGGGGTGAGCAGCGGAGAGTCCGTCAGCCCCGGCAGGAACCCGGCCAGCCAGGCCCGGAACTCCGCGACGGGGAGCACTCGGCGCATCGCGTCCGCCTCGGTCAGGGCGGGGGAGAGGAAGTCCTGCCCGGACGGCTCCCAGTGGGCGGGGGCGTCATGGTCCTCGGCGAACCAGGTGCGCAGCCGTTCCGCCACCGCGTCGAGCACCGGGCGGGGCAGGCCGGCGCGCTCACCGGCGTCCAGAACCATGCCCAGGCCGAAGGCGCTGTTGGGGTGGATACCGTGCCTGATCGGGTACGTCGCCTTGGGCAGCCAGGCGGTGAGGAGTTCGCCGACCGTCTGCACGGCGGGGGCGAGGGCGTCGGCCCAACGGTCGCCCTCGGGGGTGGCGAGCGCACGGCACTCCGCCGCCAGCGCCACCAGCCACGCCCAGCCGTAGGGGCGTTCGAAGTGCGGGCGCTTGCGGAGATACGCCGCCTCGACGGCGAGGTTCTCCGGGGTGAGGTGGGAGTTCAGTACCTCGTGCACACGGGTGGTGACCGTGGCCGGGAGGTCCCCGGTGGTGGAGAAGCGGCGCAGCAGGCGGACGAGCAGCCAGTGCATGTGCACGGTGGAGTGCCAGTCGTACCCCCCGTAGAAGGCGGGGTGCAGGGTGCGGGGCGCGACCAGCTCCTCGGGGCCGGTGTACAGGTGGGCAGGGGCGTTGGGGTACTCGCGTACGACGTTGGCGAGGGCCAGTTCGGCGAAGGGGACGGCGTACGTGGCAGGGAGCGCGGGGGACATCGGGGTCACTCCAGAGGGGTGGGCGAGCGGCTCGGGTCAAGGGGCGGCTCGGGCCAGGGGGGCAGAAGGGGAGGGGGCTCGGGTCAGGGGCGGTCCGGGTCAGAAGGCGAAGAGGGCCATGATTGCGACGTTGCAGACCAGCAGGGCCGCCGCCGTGGGGAGTTGGGCCTTGATCGGGCCGTACTGGTCCTTGAGTTCGAGCAGCGCGGCGGGAACCAGGTTGAAGTTGGCGGCCATCGGGGTGACGAGGGTGCCGCAGAAGCCGCAGAGCATGCCGATCGCGAGGATCGCGGGCGCGTTGCCGTTCATCTGCTGGATGAGGACGGGCCAGCCGATCGCGGCGGTCATCACCGGGAACGCGGCGAAGGCATTGCCCATGACGATGGTGAACAGCGCCATGCCGCAGCAGTAGACGGCCACGGCCACGAACTTCTGGCCGTCCGGCAGCACCGCCTCAGTGATCCTTCCGACCTGCTCGCCGACACCGGCGGACTGGAAGATCGAGCCGAGGACTGCGAGCAGCTGAGGCAGGATCAGCGCCCAGCCCATCGATTCCAGCATGTTGCGGCCGGAGTGCAGTGGTACGGAGATTTTCCGCTCGCGCAACAGCACCATGCCCACGATCAGCGCGGCGATGGCGCCGACGCCGAGGCCGAGGATGGTCTCGTACCCCGGTTCCAGGACCGGTTCGCCACCGATCTTCCAGTTCTTCACGAGCGTCGCGCAGATCATCGCGACGACGGGGATGGTGAGAGCCGGAAGGAACAGTTTGTTGCCGAAGCGGGCGGCCGAGGCTGCGCGCTTCTCGCGGGGAGGAGTGTGTGATGCGCCCTTGCCGGTGAGACCGCAGCCGCCCAGGACGATCAGGATCAGGACGGCGACGCCCAGCGGTTCGGCGGGGAGGGACTTGTCGACGACTCCGGTGGAGTAGAAGAACGCGGCGCCCAGCAGACCCCAGAACCCGGCCGATCCGAAGCGCTTGGGGTTGCTGCGGTCCATGACCATCTGCGCGGCCATGACGAGGAACACCGCGCCGACCAGCCAGAAGAAGTACTCGGACTTGATCACTTGGCGTCCTCCGTCCGGAGCCCGGCGCGTGTCGTCAGGTCGTTCTCGGCGGCGGCGACGGCGAGTTCGCGCTCCAGCTGCCGGTCCAGGTTGAGCAGGCGGGCCCCGTGGATCAGGAAGGCGCAGATCGCGGAGGGGATCGCCCACAGGGCCAGGTGCAAGGGTTCGAGGTGCTGGTCGTACGTGGAGTTGACGAAGCCGGTGATCAGCAGGATCGATCCGATGGCGATGAAGCAGTCCTCGCCGAAGAACACTCCGATGGTGTCGGCGCCGGACGCGTGCGAGCGGACCTTCTCGCGCAGCTTCTGCGGCAGCGGACGACCTGCCTTGGCCTCGGCGGCGGCCTCGGCCATCGGGGCGATCAGCGGCCGCACACTCTGCGCGGGGCCGCCGATGCTGGTGAGGCCGACGGAGGCGGTGAGCTGCCGTATCAGCAGATAGAGCGCCAGGAAGCGGCCGGTGGTCAGCCTCCCCAGCTTGCCGATGAGCGTACGGGCCTGCTCCTGGAGTCCGTACCGCTCGAGAAGCCCGATGACGGGCAGGGTGATGACGAAGACGGTCACGGAGCGCGCGGAGGCGAAGCTGGTGCCGAATGTGGCCAGCACCTCCTGCGGGGAGAGCTTGCCGAGCAGCCCTGTGACGATGCCTGCGACACCCACCACGAGGAGGGGATTGCGGCGGGTGGCGAATCCGAGGATCACCACGAGCACGCCGAGGAGAACGATCACGCGTCGGCCTTCTTCCGCGCATGGACGTGCAGGCATGCCTGCACGATCCAGATCGGACGGGGGTAGTGCGCGAGACATTAAGCGATTGTTCAACAAACCCACAAGGGTGTGGGCTGCATGGATAGCAAAGTGTGAGGTGGGGCCGGGGTGGGCGGGGCGCGTTCGGCCGGTACGGGCGACAGATGGTGCGATTTGGCCCTGATCTGCAGTTTCGCCCGGAAGGAGTCCGGCGCGTGGCGTGAGGGATGAGGTTCGGGGGATGGCGCGGATTGTGGAACGTTCCATGCGCGACTCGGTCCGGCGCGGGGTGGATCGCCGGGCCGTACGGAGTGGGGTCGCCGTGCGGCGGGTGTCCGGAGCGGGGCTATCGCGCGGTCAGGCGCTCCGCGTACGCCTCCGCCAGCTGGCGCCGTGAGTCCTCCAGGTAGAAGGCCAGCATCCGCTCGGCTCCCGCCGCGTCGCCCTCGGCGAGTCTGTCCGCGATCTCCCGGTTCCGGGTGAGGTAGGGCTCGTGGAACCGGCGCGGGTCGGCCATCACGTGGAAGGCCAGCCGCAGTTCGGCGAGGACGTTGCGCATGAGCTCGTCCGTGCGGGGGCTGTTCGCGAGACCGGCCAGGGCCTGGTGGAAGCGGATGTTGGCGGTCGAGCAGCCCGGCCAGTCGCCCGCCAGCGCCGCCTGCTCGCCCGTCGAGACGGCCGCCTCGACGGCCGTCAGGTCGTACGGCGGCTCGCCCAGTGTCCGCAGGGCGGCGCACTCGACGAGCAGCCGGACCCGGTAGATGTCCACCAGGTCGTCGACGGCGAGGACGCGGACGAAGACGCCCTTGTTGAGCCGGTGTTCCAGGAGGCGTTCGTGCGACAGCAGGCGGAACGCCTCGCGCAGGGTGTTCCGGGACACCGCGAGGGCTCCGCTGATGCTCTCCTCGGAGAGCCGGCTGCCCGGGGGGAAGTAGCCTTCGGTGATCCGGTCCCGCAGGATGGCGGCGACCCGCTCGGCGGTGCCGGACCGGGCCAGGGAGGCACTGTCCGCCGCCAGTTCCGAGAGATCCGGAGAAGTCCGGCCGCCCGCATTCCCCGCCATGCCCCGTCCTCCGCCTGTTGCCGTGCGCGTCGTCCGGTGCGCACTCTGTGCCCAGTGAACCGTACGGGCGTCTCGCTCCCCAAGCCAGGTCTTGTCAGATTGTTGAACAATCGCTAGCGTGCGCCCGTGATGGATCTGACGAACCCGACGAACCCGGCGAGCCCGACGAACCCGATGGATCTCAACGCGGATCTCGGCGAAGGGTTCGGGCACTGGACCCTCACCGATGACGACGCGCTGCTCGACTGCGTCACCAGCGCCAATGTGGCCTGCGGGTTCCACGCGGGCGACGCCTCCGTGATGCGGCGGGTCTGCGACATCGCGGCCGCCAGGGGCGTCCGGATCGGCGCCCAGGTCGCCTACCGCGATCTGGCCGGCTTCGGGCGTCGCTCCATGGATGTGCCACCCGCCGAACTCACCGCCGAGATCGCCTACCAGATCGGCGCCCTGCGGGTCTTCGCCGAAGCGGCCGGCTCCACGGTCGCGTACGTCAAACCGCACGGCGCCCTCTACAACCGCGCCGTCTGGGACGACGACCAGGCCGCAGCCGTGGTCGAGGGCGTCAGGCTGGCCGGCGGGGACCTGGCGGTGCTCGGGCTCCCCGGGTCGCGCCTGCTCGACCACGCCCGGGCCGTGGGTCTCACCGCCGTCGAGGAGGCCTTCGCCGACCGCGCGTACACCCCGCAGGGCACGCTGGTCCCACGGAGCGAGCCCGGCGCGGTGCTGCACGACGAGGACGAAGTCGTACGCCGCAGTGTCGGGATGGCGGTGGACCGGGGCGTCACCGGCGCGGACGGCAGCCGGATACCCGTCGCGGCACGCTCGCTGTGCGTGCACGGGGACACCCCGGGCGCGGCGGCGCTGGCACGCAGGATCAGAGCGGCGCTCGAAGAAGCGGGCGTGGCCGTGCGGGCATTCGCATGAGCGCGGGCGCCGGCGCCGCGCGTGGCGTCACGGCCGAGCGGAGCGTCCTCACGGGACGGTCCCGTGACGCGCGTACGTCCGGGGCGCCGGGGACGAGCGCCCGCCCGTCCCGCGACGCGAGCACCCCGGCCGGCATCCGCGTTCTTCCCGCCGGGGCCGGAGCACTGCTCGTCGAGCTGTCCTCCGGTGAGCACGCCGAGGCCTTTCATGCCGAACTGCTGCGGCGTCGCGCACGCGGTGAACTGCCCGCCGTACGCGAGATCGTTCCCGGTGCCCGGACCGTCCTGCTCGACGGCATCGCGGACCGCACCCCGGACGGCAGCGCGCGGCTCGCCCGGGAACTCGTCTCCTGGGAGGTGCCGCCGCTGCGGCGCGACACCGGGGAGGCCGTCGAGATCCCCGTCGTCTACGACGGCCCGGACCTCGCCGACGTCGCAGCGGCCTGGGGCGTCACCGTCGCCGACGTGCCCCGCATCCACGCCGGGACCGAATTCCGCGTGGCTTTCTGCGGGTTCGCCCCCGGTTTCGGCTACCTCACCGGCCTCCCCGAGCATCTGCACATGCCGCGCCGCGCGACTCCGCGCACCAGGGTTCCGGCCGGCGCGCTGGCCCTCGCGGGGGCGTACACCGGGGTGTACCCGCGCCCGTCGCCCGGCGGCTGGCAGATCATCGGGCGGATGCCCGAGCCGGGCGAACTGTGGAACCCGGCCCGCGAACCGGCCGCCCTGCTGAGCCCCGGGGCGCGGGTGCGCTTCGTCGCGGCGGAGGTGCGGCCATGACCGGTGCCATCGAGGTGGTCAGGGCCGGAGCCCTGACCACCGTTCAGGACGCGGGCCGTATCGGCTGGGCGCACCTCGGGGTGCCGCGCGCCGGCGCCCTGGACGCCCCCTCCCGCCGCCTCGCCAACCGGCTGGCCGGAAACCCCGCGGACGCGGCGCTGCTGGAGACGACCGCCACCGGCTGCGCGGTCCGCCCGGACCGGCCGGTGGTCGCCGTCGTCGGCGGTGCGCCCTGCCAGGTCTCGGTCGACGGCCGGCCCGTGGCCTGGGGGACACCCGTGCACGTACCGGCGGGCGCGGTGCTCGACGCCGGCCCCGCGGTGCAGGGGCTGCGCAGCTATCTCGCGTTCGGGGGCGGCCTCCTGCCGGAACCGGTACTGGGCAGCAGGTCCGCGGACCTGCTCTCCGGGCTCGGCCCGGCCCCGCTGCGGGACGGCGACGTACTGCCGCTGGGGCAAGGGGCGTCGCGGCCCGCGGCCCCCGACGCCGTGCCCTGGCCGGGCGCGCCCGCCGAGCTCGTTCTCCCGGTACGCCTCGGCCCCCGCCACACCTGGTTCACGGATCAGGCGCTGCGCACGCTCACCACGGCCACGTACCGGGTCTCGCCGCACAGCAACCGGATCGGCCTGCGCACGGAGGGACCGGCTCTGGCACGCGCCCACGAGGGCGAACTGCCCAGCGAGGGGATGGTGCTCGGCGCCATTCAGGTGCCGCCGGACGGCCGCCCGGTGGTGTTCCTCAACGACCATCCGACAACCGGGGGTTATCCGGTCGTCGGGGTCGTGGACGAGACCGCACTCGCGGGGGCGGCACAGGCGGTGCCGGGCACCCGGGTGCGGTTCGTGAGCGCGGGCTGAGCACCGGCCCCGTCGGGCCGGTCCTACGCCGCCGCGCGGAACCCCCGCAGCCGCAACGAGTTGCCCACCACGAACACCGACGAGAACGCCATCGCCGCCCCCGCGATCATCGGGTTGAGCAGCCCCGCCGCGGCCAGCGGCAGCGCCGCCACGTTGTACGCGAACGCCCAGAACAGGTTCGTACGGATCGTCCCCAGCGTCTTCCGCGACAGCCGGATCGCGTCCGCCGCCGCCCGCAGGTCCCCGCGGACCAGGGTCAGGTCGCCGGCCTCGATGGCCGCGTCCGTGCCCGTGCCCATCGCCAGGCCCAGGTCCGCCTGGGCCAGCGCCGCCGCGTCGTTGACACCGTCGCCGACCATCGCGACCGAACGGCCCTGCTTCTGCAGCCGCTTGACGACATCGACCTTCTCCTCGGGCATGACCTGCGCGTACACGTCGTCCCGGTCGATCCCGACCTCCGCCGCGACCGACTCCGCCACCGCCAGGTTGTCCCCGGTGAGGAGGAGGGGTGTCAGGCCCAGGGCCCGCAGCCACGCGATCGCCTCGGCGCTGGTGTCCTTCACCTCGTCGGCGACCTCCAGGACCGCCCGCGCCTCGCCGTCCCAGGCCACCGCGACGGCCGTCCGTCCGGCCGCTTCCGCCGCCGCCTTCTTCCGGGCCAGCTCATCGGGCAGGTGGATCTCCCACTCGGCGAGCAGCTGCTCACGGCCGACGAGGACGGCGTGGCCCTCGACAACACCCTGGACGCCGAGGCCCGCGATGCTGGTGAACTCCTCGGGGACGGGCAGTGCCGCCCGGGTCCGTTCGCGGGCGCCGGTGGCGACCGCTTGGGCGATGGGGTGTTCGGAGGCGTGCTCCAGGGCGCCTGCCAGCCGCAGCACCTGTGATGCGTCGGTGCCTGCCGCCGTGTGGGTGTCCTGGAGGGTCATCCGGCCGGTGGTGACGGTACCGGTCTTGTCGAGGACGATCGTGTCGATACGGCGTGTGGTCTCCAGGACCTCGGGTCCCTTGATCAGGATGCCGAGCTGTGCGCCGCGCCCTGTGCCGACCATGAGGGCGGTGGGTGTGGCGAGGCCGAGGGCGCAGGGGCAGGCGATGATCAGTACGGCGACGGCGGCGGTGAACGAGGCCGTCACGTCGTCGGTGAGAAGCAGCCAGACGACGAGAGTGGCCAGCGCGATCAGCAGGACGACCGGGACGAACACCGCCGAGATCCGGTCGGCGAGGCGCTGCACCTCGGCCTTCCCGTTCTGGGCGTCCTCGACGAGCCTGGCCATCCGTGCCAGCTGGGTGTCGGCGCCGACCCGGGTCGCCTCGACGACGAGCCGGCCGCCCGCGTTGAGCGTGGCACCGGTGACGGCGTCACCGACCCCGACCTCGACCGGCACCGATTCGCCGGTGAGCATGGACGCGTCCACCGCCGAGGCGCCCTCGGTGACGGTGCCGTCGGTCGCGATCTTCTCGCCCGGACGGACCAGGAACCGGTTCCCGACCTGCAGATCGGCCGTCGGCACGGTCACCTCGCGGCCGCCCCTCAGCACGGTGACCTCCTTCGCACCCAGCTCCAGGAGCGTCTTGAGCGCTGCGCCTGCCTTCCGCTTGGAGCGGGCCTCGAACCAGCGGCCGGCCAGGATGAACGCGGTGACTCCGGCCGCGGCCTCCAGGTAGATGTTCCCGGCGCCGTCGCTGCGGCCGATGGTCAGCTCGAAGGGGTGCGTCATGCCCGGCATCCCGGCCGTGCCGAAGAACAGTGCCCACACGGACCACAGGAACGCGGCCGATGTGCCGACGGAGATCAGTGTGTCCATCGTCGCCGCGCCGTGCCGGGCGTTGGTCCAGGCGGCGCGGTGGAACGGCCAGGCGGCGTAGGTGACGACGGGTGCGGTCAGGGTCAGTGAGAGCCACTGCCAGTACATGAACTGCAGCGCCGGGATCATCGCCATCGCGATCACCGGGACGGCGAGCACGACGGCGGTGAGCAGCCGCTGCCGCAGCGGGCGGAGCGCGTCGGCCCCGTCCTCGGCGGCGGGCGTGGACTCCTCGGTCCGTACCGGAGGCGCGGGCTGCCGCGCCGTGTAGCCGGTCTTCTCGACGGTGGCGATCAGGTCCTGTACGGAGACGTCCTCGTCCCGGTAGCCGACCTTGGCCTTCTCGGTGGCGTAGTTGACGGTGGCGGTGACGCCGTCCATCCGGTTGAGCTTCTTCTCGATGCGGGCCGCGCACGAGGCGCAGGTCATGCCGCCGATGGAGAGCTCGACCTCTGCGGTGGTGCCGGTGCCGGTTGCGGCGGTGTGCGCGGGCACGGTGTCCTCCCTGGCGCGATATACCCCTAGGGGGTATCTGATACTGATGTATGTATACCCCCCACCCCTATGAAGTGCAAGGGGGGATCCGGTGCCGAGCTGCGGACCCGGGCGTGTCCGGCCGCCGGGCACCCCTCTGACCTCGCGTATCTTCACGTCCGCAGGGGAAGCTGCACCTTCAGCCGACTGACCCGTAGGCTGGCCATTGGACTAGACCTATAGCTGTTTACTGGAGGAATGGGGTCCCATGAGCAACCGTGCAGTCCTGGAGGTGATCGCTCTCGACGCGGAGGACGCGGTCGCTGCCCAGGCGGGTGGTGCAGACCGGCTCGAGCTGGTCACCGACATGGCGGCGGACGGACTCACCCCGTCCTGCGCGACCTTCGCGAAGATCCGTGCCGCAGTCGACATTCCGCTGCGGGTGATGCTCAGGGTGGCCGACGGCTTCGCGGCCGGTGACATCGACGTACTCGTACGGAAGGCGCGCGAGCTGCGGGCCGAGGGTGCCGAGGAATTCGTCCTCGGCTTCCTGGACGCGCAGGGCCACGCGGACCTCGTCGCCGTCGAGCGGCTCGTCGCCGAGCTGGACGGCTGCAGCTGGACGTTCCACCGTGCGATCGACCGCGCCACCGACCGGGACGCCCTGCGCAAGCAGCTGGCGGACCTGCCCGGCCTCGACACGTACCTCACGGCCGGATCGGCGCTCGGCGTCGACGACGGCATCCCGACGCTGCTCGTCGAGGCGGCACGGAAGGGTGAGCCCGGGTACGAGCCGCAGATCCTGGTGGGGGGCGGGCTGCGGCTCGAACACCTGCCGGAGCTGCTGGCCGCGGGCATCGACGCGGTGCACATCGGGGGCGCGGCGCGCCCCGAGGGATGGGACGCGCCGGTGGACGTGGCAGCGGTACGGGAGTGGCGGACGCGGCTCGACGGGCAGGGCGGCTCGCCGGGGTGACCGGTTCCGTCCTCGATTTCCCCCATGGCCTCAAGGGCATGGGGGACTCCTCGACGGGCGGGAAGGCCCAGCCCGTCAGGCGATCGAGGCTCGGTGGCTACCGGACGGCCCCGGTAGCCCCGAGCGCCTCCGGCAATCCCGCCGCGTGCACCACCGTCAACCCCGACACCGCACGGGTCAGCGCCACGTACAGCCGGCGCAGGCCCGTGCGTTCGTCCGGTTCGCCGTCGACCACCGCCGCCGGCTCGTCCAGCACCACATAGTCGTACTCCAGCCCCTTCGCCAGCGACGCCGGGACCAGCGTCAGCCGGGACTCGGCCGTCGTCTCCTCGCCGGGGGACAGGTACGCGTGTCCCGCCGCCGTCAGCGCCTCCGCCAGCGCCGGGATCCGGGCGTCCGCCGCGATCAGGCCGATCGACCCCTCCTGGGTCAGCGACTCCTCGCACGCCGCGAGCACCGCTGCGTCCAGAGCGGCCGGGCCGGCCACTTCCCGTACCGCCAGTGAACCCGGCGACTCACGCACCGATTCCACCTCCGCGAGACCCGGCGAGATCACCGGCAGCAGCCGTGACGCGTACGCGATGACCTCCCTCGGCACACGGAAGCCCGCCGTCAGCTCCTCCACCACCGCGTCCTCCTTGCCCAGGTGGTGCAGCGCCTGCGCCCAGCTCTCGGTCGACCACGGCGTCGTCCCCTGCGCCAGGTCGCCGAGCACGGTCGCCGAACCGGTCGTGCAGCGGCGGCCCACCGCCCGGTACTGCATGGGGGAGAGGTCCTGCGCCTCGTCGAGGACGACATGGCCGAGCGAGTGTGTACGCGCCACCAGATCGTTCGCCTCGTCGATCAGCACCGCGTCCGCCGCCGACCACTTCGCCGACTTCACGCTCCGGGCCGGTTTCGTCCACAGGATCGTCTTCTGCTCGTCCTCGGTGAGCAGCCCGTCCGCGTGCGCGGCCAGAAACTCCGGGTCGGAGAGAAGCCGCAGCACCAGCTTCGCCGGTTCGACGGCGGGCCAGATCGCCTTCACCGCCGCCTTGACCGCGGGAGTACGGGCCACCGCGTTCTGCACCCGGTCATCAGGGGCCTCGCCGGCCTCCTCCATCCGCACCAGGACGGCGTGCGCGATGCGCTGCGGAAGCGCCTCGTGCGCTGCGCCGTACCGCATCTCGCGGGCCAGCAACTCGGTGACCATCTCTTCCAGTTCGTACGCGGGCACCCGCCAGCGGCGCGAACCGCGCACCACCATCACCGGCTCCGTCGGCAGCGTCACATGCGAACGGATCGCCCGCCGCAGCACCTCCGCCATCCGGGCATCACCCTTGACGACGGCCGCCTCCGCCGCGTCCGTACCCCGCACCTCGACATGCGCCGCCACCAGATCGTCGACGGTCGCCTGCTTCACCTCCAGCTCACCGAGGGCCGGGAGCACCTGCTCGATGTAGTGGAGGAACGACCGGTTCGGCCCGATGACCAGCGTGCCGGTGCGGGCGAGCCGGTCACGGTGCGCGTAGAGCAGATACGCGACCCGGTGCAGACCGACGGCGGTCTTGCCGGTTCCGGGACCTCCCTGCACGCAGACCGTCCCGCCGAGCCCGCTGCGGACGATCTCGTCCTGCTCGGGCTGGATCGTCGCCACGATGTCGCGCATCGGGCCGACGCGCGGCCGCTCGATCTCCGCCTGGAGCAGTTTGCTGGTCTGCGCGGCCTCGGTGGGGTCGCTGAGGTGCTCGTCCTCGTACGCGGTCAGCTCGCCGCCGGTGTACCCGAAGCGGCGGCGCTGTCCGACGTCCTGCGGGTCCTTCTTCGAAGCCCGGTAGAACGGCTGCGAGACGGGCGCACGCCAGTCGATGACCATCGGATCGCCGTCGGCGTCATGGACGTGCCGGCGCCCGATGTAGAACTGCTCTCCCTCCGCGCCCTCGGCCTGCTCGGCACCGACCGGGTGCAGATAGTCGAGACGGCCGAAGAAGAGCGGGGTGTGGGAGAGGTCGGCGAGCGACTTGATGCGTTCGTCGATCTGGGCCTGCAGGACTGCGGCGTTGACCCAGTTCGCGGTGACGTCGCGGATGTCGAGGGCCTGGGCGTCCTCCCGCATGGCGCGCAACGCGGCCCGGGACGCCGCGAGATGGGCGCGCTCGCGAGCCAGCGGATCGGTGGTGGTGGTGTCGCTTTCGTGTTCGTGCGCGGGCACGGTGTTGCCTCCGGCTTTTCAACGCAGGACGGCGGCCCGCAGCTCGCTCCCGGTCACGGCCAGGGGGCGATGCGGTCCGCTCGAGGATCGATCACGGGGTACGCACACAGGTGCACGTACGACTGTCGGCCGGTTTCCGTCCGGTCGGCGGCGCTCCCCCGGCTGCCGGCGACGAGCCGGTACCACGGTGCGGGAGGCGGGCAGACCGGCGATTGTATCGACCGCGATCGGCGGGGTCGAACGAATTAGGCTGCCCGGTCCACCGCCCGTCCACCCACGGTCCACCCCCGCGTCCACCCCGTAGGGGACGGCATGCGACCGGAGGCCTATGCGAAGACCGCGGGGATTCCGCCCGTGGGCCGATGCCCTTACGGGACAGGCGCAGGACCATGGACTACATGAGCACCGCCAGCCTGAACTCACACGGGACCAGCCCCGCGCACGGCGCGACGGCCACCACCGGTCACCCGCCCACCCACCACATCGGCGACGCCGTGCGCGCCGGGAAGGTTTTCGCACGCGCCGCGTTCGGCGTGGCCGTCCTCGGTGAGTACGCGGAGGAGGCGGGCGTCGTCCGCCGCGACCATCGAGAACAGCACGACCGCTCCGTGCGCCGCGAACACTGAGTACGGCGGGGCCACTGACGCACGCGCCGGTACGAGCATCCGGTGCCGAGGTGACGAGCCCCGGCCCGCGCCGGGACCCGTCCGATTCACCTGCTCAGTTGTCCGTCAGCAGCTCGTCCGCGTCCACGATCCGGTACGCGTATCCCTGCTCGGCCAGGAACCGCTGGCGGTGTGCCGCGAAGTCCTGGTCGATCGTGTCGCGGGCGACCACCGAGTAGAACCGGGCCTCGTGCCCGTCCGCCTTCGGCCGCAGCACCCGGCCGAGCCGCTGTGCCTCCTCCTGCCGTGAGCCGAACGTGCCCGACACCTGGATGGCGACGGTCGCCTCCGGCAGGTCGATCGAGAAGTTCGCGACCTTCGACACGACGAGGACGCTGAGCTCACCCTGGCGGAACGCGTCGAAGAGCTTCTCCCGCTGGGCGTTGCTCGTCTCGCCCTTGATCACCGGTGCGTCCAGATGCTCGCCCAGCTCGTCGAGCTGGTCGATGTACTGCCCGATGACGAGGGTCTGCTCGCCCCGGTGCTTGCGCACCAGCGCCTCCGTCACCTTCCGCTTCGTCGCGGTCGTCGCGCAGAACCGGTACTTCTCCTCAGCCTCGGCGGTCGCGTAGGCCAGCCGCTCCGAGTCCGTCAGATTGACCCGGACCTCGACACAGTCGGCAGGCGCGATGTACCCCTGCGCCTCGATCTCCTTCCACGGCGCGTCGAACCGCTTGGGGCCGATCAGCGAGAAGACGTCCGACTCGCGGCCGTCCTCCCGGACGAGCGTCGCGGTGAGGCCGAGCCGCCGCCGGGCCTGCAGGTCGGCGGTGAACTTGAAGACCGGTGCGGGCAGCAGATGCACCTCGTCGTAGATCACCAGACCCCAGTCGCGGGAGTCGAACAGCTCCAGATGCGGATAGATGCCCTTACGGCGGGTCGTCAGCACCTGGTACGTGGCGATGGTGACCGGCCGGATCTCCTTGCGCGTACCGCTGTACTCGCCGATCTCGTCCTCGGTCAGCGATGTCCGCTTCACCAACTCGTGCTTCCACTGCCGGGCCGAGACGGTGTTCGTCACCAGGATCAGCGTGGTCGCCTTGGCCTCCGCCATCGCACCGGCCCCGACCAGCGTCTTGCCCGCACCACAGGGCAGTACGACGACACCGGAGCCGCCGTGCCAGAACCCCTCGACGGCCTGCTTCTGGTACGGCCGCAGCGCCCAGCCGTCCTCGGCCAGCTCGATCGGGTGCGCCTCGCCGTCGACGTACCCGGCGAGGTCCTCGGCCGGCCAGCCCAGCTTCAGCAGCGTCTGCTTGATCTGTCCGCGCTCGGACGGGTGCACCGCCACGGTGTCCGGGTCGATCCGGGCCCCGACCAGCGGCTGGACCTTCTTCGACCGGAGGATCTCCTCCAGCACCGGCCGGTCCGTGGAGGTCAGCACCAGCCCGTGGACCGGATGCTTGGAGAGCGTGAGGCGGCCGTACCGGGCCATCGTCTCGGCGATGTCGACGAGCAGCGCGTGCGGTACCGGATAGCGCGAGTAGTGCACGAGCGCGTCGACGACCTGCTCGGCGTCGTGCCCGGCGGCACGTGCGTTCCACAGGCCGAGGGGGGTCAGCCGGTAGGTGTGGATGTGCTCGGGCGCCCGCTCCAGTTCCGCGAAGGGCGCGATCGCGCGACGGCAGGCATCGGCCTGGTCGTGGTCGACTTCCAGGAGCAGCGTCTTGTCGCTCTGGACGATGAGGGGTCCGGTCACGCGTCTCGGCCCTTTCTACGGGGTGCGGCCGCACGTGCGGCCAAACGTCCAGTGTGCCGCATGCGGGGTAGGTGGCGCGTAGGTGTCGGCCGACGGGATGCCCGGCCACTCGCTCGCGTGGGGGTACCGGACGTGTCCTGGCCCGCCGGTGCCCCACCTCGGGCTGTGGAACGCACGCGCCGGAGGTGGCTCGTCCCGCTGGACCGGGAGGTCAGGTGGTGGCGTCGTCGGCCAGTTCGGCGACGCCGGTGATCCGGTGCAGCGGGTAGGTGCGGACCTCGTCCGCCGTGTGGTCGTACGCCGTCACGAAGCCGCCCTCCACCCGGACCGGGGCGATGACCCGCTGGCTGGCCGCGCCCTCCGCATTGACATACCCGATCCACACCGCGGAGCCCGTCATGGCCGCCGCCTGGACCGTGGCGAGGGTCTCGGCGGATGTCGTGCGGGGCAGTGAGCCGGCCGTGGCGGCGGTCCCGTCCGTCTCCTTGTGGACGACCGTCGCGGCCGTGTCCCCGGCGCGGATCGCCCGTACCGCCGCGCCCAGCAGCGTTCCGTCGGGGACCGGCGGGCCCTCGGGGACGGGGGCGGGCGGTGTACGGGGCGGGGTGCGGCGGGTGCCCGCGCGGGTGATCAGGACGTCGCCCTCGGCGGACTCGGCGGCCGGGGCGTAGCCCATCTCGCGCAGCCCTTCGAGCAGGGACGCCGGGTCGATCTGGGCGGCCAGCGCCGTCGGTGCGAGGCGGCGCAGGCGCAGGGTGGCCGAGCGTCGGTCGGCGAGGATCTCGTTGAGCACGGCCTCGTCGTCGCAGCGTACGTACGCGGACGCGGCGCCGATCCGCAGATGGCCGTGGCGGCGGGCGACGTCGTCGATGAGGTAGCTGAGGGGCTGCGGGACCGGCGTACGGCTGTGCGCGGCGAGGAACGCGTGCAGATCGGCCGCGGACTGTCCGGCGTCCAGCGCGCGGCGTACGGAGCCGGGCGTGAACCGGTAGACCGTCGCACCACCCTTCGACTCGATGTCCGCGAGGACGGACAGCGTGTCGGCGAGGGGGCGTTCCAGCGGGCCGGGCGCAACGGCCGTCAGGTCGGCCTGGAGCAGCACGTGGTCGAGGGGTTCCGGGATGAGCGGGGCGAGCAGCGCGGCGGCCTTCGCGGGCCCGGAGTCGAGCAGGGCGCGGGACTGGGAGGAGAGCGCGCCGCGGCCGGTGATGCCGAGGAGTTCGGACTCGTTCAGCGTCCACAGGGCGATGCGGGACCGCAGGTCGGTGGTGCTCCCGGCGGAGGTGGAGGCGCCGCGCAGCGGCCGCTCCCAGCGGAGCCGGGCGAGCAGCGTCTCCGGGTCCGGGGCGGTGCCGGGGTCCAGCGAGGCGAGCAGGGCCAGGATGCGGTGGCGCACCTCGGGGGCGGCCGAGCGGTCGAGGTCGGGGCCGAGTGCGGACAGGGCCCGGCCCTTGGCGTCCTGGCCGCCGACCAGGCCGGCGGTGCGGGTGGCGGTGAGCCAGGTGGTGGCGAGGTGCACCCAGCGGTCCTGGACGGGGAGTTCGGTCCAGTCGTCGTACGCGGGCGTCGGCGCGTACCGCTCGTCGGCCTCGCCGTCGGAGGCCAGCAGCCCGGCCGCGTAGGCGAGTTCGAGCCAGAACGTGGCGATCGGCTCGGAGACGTCGAGGACGGCCGCTGTCCGCTTCAGCTCGCGGACGCTGAGGCCGCCGGCGCGCAGTATCGGTGGGCCGCCGCCGTTCCAGCTCGTCAGGAGTTCCTCGACGGTGGACACCGCCAGGAATGCCTGCCCCGCCGCCGCTCTGTCCACAGCCTGGGGATCGCGCGTCGCGGCCGCCACGACGGCGGGCGGCAGCGGCTCCGGTACGCGGTGGGCGCGCCCGGCCCGCAGATGCAGGGCAGCCTCGCGCGGCAGGACGACGGTGCGCGTCGACACGGGCAGCAGCAGCCCGCGGTCGCGCAGCCACTTCACGGGCGGAGTCGGGTTCGGGGTCACCTCCCCGTACGGCGGGCCCCACACCAGCCGGTCCAGCACCGACAGGGCCTCGACGGGAGCGGTGTCGAGCAGCTCGCCCATCCTGGTGCGGTCGGTGAAGAGCGCGGACAAGGAGGCGACGGCGGAGACCGGGTCATGGGTGGCGGGCAGCCCGGCCGCCGCCAGGATCTCCTGGAGCCGGCCCGGCGACATGCCGGCTGTGGCCTCGGCGACGGTCGGCCCCAGCCCGGTGGGGGAGGGGTGCTGCGGGGACGGGGCAAGGAGTTCGCGCGCGGTACGCACCAGCCGCAGCCGGCCGTCCTCACCCCAGACGAGGGCCTGTTCGCGCAGCGTCGCGAGGGCGCCGGGTGCCGCGCTCCGGATCGCCGTACCTGCGTCGTCGCGGGCCGTGCCGTCGTCCTGGCCGTCGCCGGTGAGCAGGGCGAGCAGGATGTCGTACGGGGCCGGATCGGGCGCGACGGCCAGCGCTTCCGCGGTCTGCAGGGCGAACCGGTCGAGGTGCTCCAGCGCGCGTACGACAGAGGCCCGGGTGCCGGCCCTCGTGGCCAGCTGGGTGATGTCGTTCGGCACCGGAGACAGAAGATCGGGGCGGGCGCGGAGCAGCCCGGCCAACGACTCGTCGTCCCGGGCGCGCAGAGCTTCGGCGAGCGTCCGCGGTGGTGTGGTCATCCCCATCCGTCCCACGGTAGTCGCTCCGGACAGGCCCGAGGGCGCTACCGTCGGTGCAGGCCGGTCAGAGGGGAACCATCGCGTGGGGATCGAGAGCGACCAGCTCGTCTACGACTACCTGAGCCGGGTCGGGGATCTGGCCCAGCAGCAACAGCTGTCCTCGGGCACCCGGATGCGGCTCGTGACGGCACTGCGCACCGAGATCGACCGGCAGCGCGGAAGCCAGGCCACGGACACGCCGGCGGCGGTGCGCCGCATCATCGGGCGGCTCGGCACACCGGACGAACTGGTCGCCGCAGCGGCCCGGTCGACCGACGGAACGGTGACGTTGCCGGGGGCGGCGGGGGCTCCGGATGCGGGTGATCCGGAGTCGCGGGGGATCCCCCGGCCGCGCAGAGGGACGCTCCGGAAAGAGAGTTCGCGCAAGGGCGCGTCGGAGGGGGCGGCGGGGGCCTCGGGGATTTCGGGGGGCGATGTGCCGGCCCAGCGGGTGCCGTCGCCGCCGCACATGGCGGGGACGGACGAACTGGGCGCGTCCGGGAGCGAACCCGACTGGTGGCGCATCGAGTCGGGGCCGTTCGGGGACGGCGTGGAGGTGCCGGGGTTCGTGGGCGGGGTGGAGATCGCCGAGCTGTTGAGGCCGCCGCGGCCGCCGGTGGAGGGGGCTGCGGAGGGGGCCGGTGCGGATGCGGACGAGGGCGTGGGGGGAGACGGTGCCGGGGCCGGCTCCGACGGTGCCGATTCCGGTGAGGCGGAGGACGTGCCGCGCGGTCGGTGGCGGCCGCGGCTGCGTCGGGGTGCACCCCGCGAGAACAAGGGGTTCCTGTTCTCCCACCCGTTGTTGCTGCTCGCCGCCGCGCTGCTGGTCACCGGTGCGGTGACCGGGTACTGGGTGGCCCTGGCGGGCGGCTGGCTGCTCGCATACGGCTCACGGACGCTCTCGCGCAGGGAGGCCAAGCTGGCCTCGATGGGGCTGCCGGGGGCGGCCGCGGCGGGCGGCCTGGTCTGGCTGTGGGGGCGGATGGACGGCCGTTGGGGCGAGCCGATCCCGGAGGACGGGATGGGCGAGGCGCTGAGCGGGGTGTGGCCGGTGGTGGTGCGGGCGGCGGCGGTGACGTCTGCGCTGTTCCTGGTGTGGCGGGCGCGGAGGCGGGTGGAATAGGCGGGGGGTTGGTGCCGGGGCGTCCGGCTGCCGGCTGTCCTCAATCGCCGGACGGGCTTGGTGTGTGTCCGGTTCCCGGGGCGTCGTCGCCGTGTGCGGTGGGTGGTGGTCCGGGGCCCCTCCGGGGCGTCTCCTCGGGCGACGAACGTTCGGCGGGTACGCGGGGGAGCCCGGGTCTTTGTTCGTCACCCTGCGGGGACTCCCCTGCACGGCCCCGGACCGGCCGTCCCGCGGGTGCGGCGATGCGTTCCACCGGGTCGCAGACGCGGGTGATGCGTGGGTGGGGCCGTGCAGGGGAGGTCCCCGCAGGGGCTGGCGTACATGCCGAGCTCCGCTGCGTAGCGGGCTTCCGCGCCAGTCCCGAGGAGACGCCCCGGAGGGGTCCCGCCCCCCCACCCGCGGGTGGACGCGCCCTCACCCCGTTCCCGGGCAACACAACCCCGAGCCCACCCGGGCATCACTCGCGCCCGCGGCCCGGTGGGGCTCAGGAGGGCGGGGTCCAGGGGGCGCCCGGTACGACCAGGGGTGAACCCGTCACCGGGTCCGGGACGATCACTGCCTCCAGGCCGAACACCTCGCGTACGAGCTCCGCGGTGACGATGTCCGCCGGGTGGCCCTCGGCGACGATCCGGCCCGCCTTCATCGCGACCAGGTGGTCCGCGTACCGCGCGGCCTGGTTCAGGTCGTGGAGCACGGTGACGACCGTCCGGCCGCGGCTGCCGTCGGCCGCCGGTGCGGCGAGCTGGCGCACCAGGTCGAGGACCTCCACCTGGTGCGAGATGTCGAGGTACGTCGTCGGTTCGTCGAGCAGCAGCAGATCCGTCTCCTGGGCCAGCGCCATCGCGATCCAGACCCGCTGCCGCTGCCCACCGGACAGTTCGTCGACCGACCGGTCGCCGAGCGCCGTGATGTCCGTACGGTCCATGGCGTCGGTGACGGCCCGCTCGTCCTCCTCCGACCACTGCTGCCACCAGTGCTGGTGCGGCTGACGGCCGCGGGCGACGAGGTCGGAGACGGTGATCGCCTCGGGCGCGACCGGGGTCTGCGGCAGCAGTCCTATCGACTGGGCGATCTTCTTGGTGGGGATCCGGGACAGCTCCGTACCGTCGAGGAGTACGGCCCCGCCACGCGGCTTGAGCAGCCGGCCCAGCGCGCGCAGGGTGGTCGACTTGCCGCACGCGTTCGGGCCGACGATGACCGTCACCCGGCCGTCCGGAACGGTGAGGTCCAGCTCGTGCACGACTGTGCGGTCCTCGTAGGCGAGGGTCAGTCGGCGCGCGGTGAGCCGGCCGGTCGTCGCCTCGGCGACAGCATCGGACGTGCGGGTCGAGCTCATGCCTTGCCTCCATTGCGGCCACCGTGACCGCGGATGATCAGCCAGATCAGATACGGGGCGCCGACCGCCGCCGTCAGCACACCCACCGGCAGCTCGGTGGGCGAGAAGAGTTTGCGCGCCAGCAGATCGGCGAAGACGACGATCACCGCGCCGAGCAGCGCCGAGCAGAGCAGCGGGATCTGGGCGGTACGTGTCATGCGGCGGGCGATCTGCGGGGCGAGCAGCGCCACGAAGTCGACCGGCCCGGCCGTCCCGGTGGCCACGGATGCCAGGATCACACCGAGCGCGACGAGCCCCAGGCGTACCCGGCCCAGCCGTACCCCCAGCGCGGTCGCGGTGTCGTCGTCCAGCGACACGGTGCGCTGCGCACGAGCCGCCCACAGGACGGCCGGCAGGAGCGCGAGCAGCGTCCAGCCGATCGGCGCCACCTCGTTCCAGCCGCGGCCGTTCAGCGAACCCGTCATCCAGATCTGCGCCTGCTGGGCGACCAGATAGTCGCCCTTGGTCAGGAACAGTGTGGTGACGGACCGCAGCGCGATGGCGAAGCCGATGCCGATGAGGACGAACCGGGTGGCGTGCAGCCCGCCGCGCCATGCGAAGACGTACACGAGCGCCGCCGCCGCGACTCCGCCGATGACCGACAGATACGGCAGCACGGTGTACGAGGTGACGCCGAACGTCATCGCGCCGACCGTGAGCGCGCCCGCACCCTGGCTGATGCCGATGATGTCGGGGCTGGCCAGCGGATTGCGGGCCACCGTCTGGATCAGCGCCCCGGCGATCCCGAAGGCCGTGCCGACGAGCAGGCCGACGACCATGCGCGGCAGCCGCAGCGTTCCGACGACCAGTTCGTCCGGCGACGGCTGCCCGAGGATCACCTTCACGACCTCGGCCGGCGCGACGAAGCTCTCACCGACGCAGAGGTACGCGACACAGACGACCGCCAGCAGCACGACGAGGACCGCCGCGGCGACGGCCGCACGCCGGTGCAGCAGGAACCGCCCGCGCGCCCCGATCCTTACGACGCTGTACCCGGCGGGCCGGACCGCGGTCCGGG
Organism: Streptomyces sp. NPDC051664; assembly: GCF_044453545.1. Lineage (NCBI taxonomy): Bacteria > Bacillati > Actinomycetota > Actinomycetes > Kitasatosporales > Streptomycetaceae > Streptomyces > Streptomyces sp. NPDC051664. Next base: position 66,555 of record NZ_JBITCU010000016.1, read on the forward strand.
TGAGGGTGCCGCTCATGCCGGGACCGCCTTCCGACGTACCAGTGCGACCAGGAACGGCACTCCGATCAGCGCCGTCATCACGCCCGCCGGGACCTCGCCCGGTGGGAAGACGATCCGGCCGATGACGTCCGAGACCAGCAGCATCACGGGGCCGATCAGCGCCGCCATCGGCAGTACCCACCGGTGGTCGCTGCCGACGATCGCGCGGGCGATGTGCGGGACGGCCAGCCCGATGAACGCGATCGGCCCGGCCGCGGCCACCCCGACCCCGGTCAGCACGGTGGCCCCGATGCCGCCGACGATCCGTACCGTCGCGACCTTCTGCCCCAGCCCCTTCGCCACGTCCTCGCCCAGCGCCAGCGCATCGAGTCCTCGCGCCACGGACAGCACGAGCACCGTGCCGGCCAGCAGAAACGGCCAGATCTGCTGCGCCACCTGGGCCTCCCGCCCGGCGATCGAACCGACCTGCCAGAAGCGGAACTCGTCGAGCGCGGACGCCTTCGTCGTCAGCACCGCCATCGTCACGGACACCAGCAGCGCATTGATCGCGGCGCCGCCCAGCGCGAGTTTCACCGGCGTCGCCCCGCCACGCCCGCGCGACGCGATCGCGTACACGGCGACGGACGCGACGGCCGCCCCAGCGAACGCGAACCAGACGTACCCGGTCAGCGTGTGGATCCCCGCGTACGCGATGGCCAGCACCACGCCGACCGAGGCGCCCTGGCTGATGCCGAGGATCCCGGGGTCGGCGATGGGGTTACGGGTGATGCCCTGGAGCACCGTGCCCGCGAGGGCCAGCGCCGCACCGACCATCAGCCCGATCAGGGTGCGCGGCACCCGCAGCCGGCGAATCACTTCGGCGGCGTCGGAGTGCCCGCCGTGCAGCAGGGCGTCGAGCACCGCGGAGGGCGCGATGGTGCGCGCGCCCACGGCAAGGCTGAGCAGGACGGCCACGAGCAGCGCCAGGACGGCCGTCGCCGTCGCGAGAGCGCGTCTGTGGCGGCGAGGTGCGGCGGCTGGCATCGGACCCAATCGGCAAACTGGACGACCTGGCTCTGTGCAGCCACGCAGGGCCGGCACAGCCAGGTAAGGCTTGGCTTAGTCTAGGTGGGGCGCGATGGGGCCCGGAGGGCGAGGGGCAGATCCGTGACCTCGGCACAATGGGGGCCATGGCTTCGCACCCCCTGACGGTCGGCTTCGACCTCGATATGACGCTCATCGACTCCCGGCCCGGCATCAAGGCTGCCTACCAGGCGCTTTCCGCCGAGACGGGGAGGCAGATCGACGCCGATCTGGTGGTGAGCAGGCTCGGTCCGCCCCTGGAGGACGAACTGGCGAACTGGTTCCCGGCGGATGTCGTGGCCGCCACGGCCGACCGCTACCGGGAGATCTATCCCACACACGCCATCACCCCGACCCCTGCGCTGCCCGGCGCCCGGGAGTCCATCGCCGCGATCCGCGAGCGGGGCGGCCGGACGATCGTCGTCACGGCGAAGTACGAGCCGAACGCCAGGCTCCACCTGGCGCATCTCGGGATCGAGCCCGACGAGATCGTCGGCGGCCTGTGGGCGGAGGGGAAGGCGCGGGCGCTGCGCGAGCACGGCGCACAGGTGTATGTCGGCGACCACACCGGGGACGTACGCGGCGCCCGCACGGCGGAGGCGCTGTCGGTGGCGGTCACGACGGGCCCGTGCGACGCGGACGAACTGCGAGCGGCGGGCGCGGATGTGATCCTGCAGAACCTGACGGAGTTCCCGGCCTGGCTGGACGCCTACCGGGCCGCGTAGGGCGGTCCGGCGACGCACCGCCCCCGCCCCCCTGTCACGTCCGCTTTCGCTCTACCGCGTGGCGTCCCGCTTCGGAGACCCTGCCCACGCCGACCGCACCACGCCGGCCGCCGCGATCAGGAATCCCATCCCCATCAACATGCACACCGCGTACGCGATGGACGGGAACGGGTCGGTCCCGAGGAACAGCGGGGCCACTGTGACCAGCGTGGCCAGGGCCCCGATGAAGAAGACGATCGCGCCGACCCGGACGAGCCGGTCGCCTGCACCAGAAGGAGGAGTACTCACCCCGCAAGGGTAGTTCCCACCCTGGAAGAACCCCTCTTCACCCGTAGTGCGCCGTTTCTGGACACAGTCCGGATGACCAGGCTTGACGAGGGGTACTGCACCTGTGGAGGCTTCTGCCAGCAGGGGAGCACGACCATGGTCCGGCCTGACCTGCTGAGGCTTGGTTCCGGCATACGGGTTGAGATGGGGTGCGTGCTTTGCCGACTGGCAAGGTCAAATGGTTCAACAGCGAGAAGGGCTTCGGCTTCCTTTCCCGCGACGACGGTGGCGACGTGTTCGTGCACTCGTCGGTGCTCCCTGACGGAGTGGACGCCCTCAAGCCAGGTCAGCGCGTCGAATTCGGCGTCGTCGCAGGTCAGCGCGGAGACCAGGCGCTATCGGTGACGATTCTGGACCCGACGCCGTCCGTCGCGGCCGCCCAGCGCCGCAAGCCGGACGAACTGGCATCGATCGTGCAGGATCTGACGACGCTGCTGGAGAACATCACGCCGATGCTGGAGCGGGGCCGCTACCCCGACAAGGCGGCCGGCAAGCAGATCGGCGGCCTGCTGCGCGCGGTCGCCGACCAGCTCGACGTATAGCGGACCGGCGACAGGCCGCGCAGCCTGTCGCCGGCCGGAGCCGCCCGTCACCGTCAGATGAACGACAGCGCGTCCGGGCCGAGGGGCGGCACCAGCCCCTCGGCCGCCGCGCGGGTCAGCAGTCCGCGGATGGCCGCGTAGCCGTTCTCGCCGAGGTCCGCGGTGAACTCGTTGACGTACAGCCCGATGTGCTGGTCGGCCACGGCCGGGTTCATCTCCTGGGCGTGCTCCAGCACGTACGGCCGCGACGCCTCCGGGTCGTCCCAGGCCATCCGCACCGACGTGCGCACCGACTCGGCCAGCGCCTTCAGCTTCTCGGCGCCCAGCGACCGCTTGGCGATGATCGCGCCGAGCGGGATCGGCAAGCCGGTCGTCAACTCCCAGTGCTCGCCCATGTCGGCGAGGCTGTGCAGGCCGTAGTTCCGGTACGTGAACCTCGCCTCGTGGATGACGAGACCGGCGTCCACCTTCCCGTCGCGCACGGCGGGCATGATCTCGTCGAACGGCATGACGACGATCTCGCCGACGTCACCCGGGACGACGTCCGCCGCCCAGAGCCGGAACAGCAGATAGGCGGTCGAGCGCTCGCTCGGCACGGCGACGGTCTTCCCCGTCAGATCCGTACCCGGTTCCTTCGTCAGGACGAGCGGCCCGCAGCCGCGTCCCAGCGCCCCGCCGCAGGGCAGCAGCGCGTACTCCTCCAGGACCCAGGGCAGCACCGCGTACGACACCTTCAGCACGTCCAGCTCGCCGCGCTCGGCCATGCCGTTGGTGAGGTCGATGTCGGCGAACGTGACATCGAGGGCGGGCGCGCCGGGGACCCGGCCGTGCGCCCAGGCGTCGAAGACGAACGTGTCGTTCGGGCACGGCGAGAAGGCGATGCGCAGGGCGTCGCCGGTGGTGTCAGAGTCGGTCATGGGGAGTGGTCCAGCCTTCCAGTACGGGGGTGAGCTTCCCGAATGCCTCGGTGAGGGCGGCCAAAGCGTCGCCGATGCGCCAGGCGTTCCGGTCGCGCGGGCCGACGGCGTTGGAGACGGCCCGGATCTCCAGCACCGGTACGCGCAGCCGCTCGGCGGCCTCGGCGACCCCGAACCCCTCCATGGCCTCGGCGACGGCGTGCGGGTGGGCGGTGCGCAGGGCGGCGGCGCGTCCGGCGCTGCCGGTCACGGTGGAGACGGTGAGGACCTCGCCGGTCAGCGCGCCGGTGGCCGCGGCCACGTCCCGTACCAGGTCGGGCGGCGGAACGAACCGTTCCCGTCCGAAGCCCAGGGCGGTGACGGGCACGAAGCCGTCGGGGGTCTCGGCGCCAAGATCGGCGGCGACGATCCCGCTCGCCACGACGAGGGAGCCGACGGGGGCGTCGGGCGCGAACCCGCCGCCGATCCCGGCCGAGACGACCAGGCCGTACGGTCCCGCCCCCGCGCCGGCGCCCGGACCGACCTCCGCCCCGGCCCCCGAGGCCAGGGCGAAGGCTGCCGCGGCGGCCGCGGAAGCCGGACCCGCGCCGCCCGCGACGACATCGAAGGCACCGGCGCGGTGCAGCTCGGCGCCGGGCACATCGAGAACCTGCGGTCTGTCCGTGAACGCACGCGTGACCGCGTCCCGTTCCACCGGGACAGCGGTCACGACAAGCACACGCACGGGGAGGGTCCTCCCAGGTCAGGAGGGGGTCAGCTGATCTTCTTGAGCTCGAAGTGCCAGATGCCGGTCAGCTTCTTGCCGTTGGTCTCCACGATGCTGATCTGCGTCTTGTTCGTGGTCCCGCCGGTCTGGCTGGAGAAGAAGGCGCTGCCCGGGACGGACCGGTAGGTCCTCTTGTACGGCTCCTGCTCGGCCTGCTGGCCGTTGATGAAGAGCGTCCAGCCGTTGTCCGCGATCTCGGGGTCGACGCCGAAGCGGACCTTGTCGTCCATCGCGACCTTGACGGACTTCTCCGCCTTCTTGTTCAAGCAGGCCTGGATCTGCGAGTCCTTGAGGGCGTCGCCGTCGTTGTAGCAGGACGCCTCGGTGGTCACCGAGGTGTCGCCGACCGTCACGGTGGCGAGCGGCGTCGGCTTGTCGCAGGCGGACAGGACAAGGAGTCCCGCGGACACGGCACCAAGAGCGACGCCGATACGACGGCCCTTACCGGAGAAGAACGCAACGGTCATGGGCCGAAGGTTATCGGTCGCTCCGGCTCACGCCACGCGGGGGTGCGGCGAGCCGCGCCGCGCGGCGCTCAGCAGACCCCGTACGGAGGCTGCCGCACCGAGGGCGAGGATCGCCGCAGCGACCGACATCCCCAGTACGCCGTTGAGGGGGAGAGAGATGCCGATGCCGCCGCCGACCACCCAGGACATCTGCAGCAGCGTCTCGGACCGGGCGAACGCGGAGGTCCGTACCTCCTCCGGCACGTCGCGCTGGATCATCGCGTCCAGCGACAGCTTGGACAGGGCCTGGGTGAAGCCCGCCATCGCACTGAGCGCTGCGACCATCAGGGTGGAGAAGAAGACCGCGGCGAGGACGGCGACGCCGAGGGCCAGCCCCAGCACCCCGGCGATGATCACCTCGGGGCCGCGGGTCCGTAGCCAGGAGCCCATGGCCGTACCGAGGGCGTTGCCGACACCGGCCGCGACACCGACGATGCCGAGCGAGACGGCGGCGCTCTGCCCGGCCAGCGGCTGCTCACGCAGCAGGAACGCCAGGAAGAAGATCAGGAAGCCGGAGAGGGCGCGGTGCGCGGCGTTCGCCTGGAGCCCGTGCAGGACGGACGGCCCGACGGTCCGCAGCCCCGGCCGTTTCTCCTTCTCCCCGGACCTCGTGGTGGTCTTCCTGCCGTTGGCCCTTTTCCCGCCGGCCTTGGACGGCTTGGTCAGGACGGACGGCTGATGGCCATGGTGCTCGACCAGCTGGGCCCGGCGCTCACCCTTCGCCGAGTCGACCTTGCGCGGCAATGTGAAGGCGAGCACGGTGCCGCCTATGAAGATCACGCACGCGCCGTACAGCGGCCAGCCGGATCCGACGGTCTGCAGCCCGGCCCCGATCGGCGCCGCCACACCGGTGGCCAGGAGCCCGGCCAGGGTGACCCGGGAGTTCGCCTTCACCAGGGAGAAACCGGGTGGCAGCAGGCGCGGCACGACCGCGCTGCGTACGACCCCGTACGCCTTCGAGGACACCAGGACGCCCAGGGCCGCCGGATACAGCTCCAGACCACCTGTGGCGACCGCGCTCGACATGGTGAGTGCCAGCAGCGCCCGGGCCAGCATGGCGCCCGCCATCGCGGCGCGGCGGCCGTGCGGCAGGCGGTCCAGGAGCGGGCCGATGACGGGGGCGAGGAGTGTGAAGGGCGCCATCGTGACGGCCAGATAGAGGGCTACGCGCCCGCGGGCCTCGTCCGTCGGCACGGAGAAGAACACCGTCGAGGCGAGCGCGACGGTGATCATCACGTCGCCCGCGCCGTTCACGGCATGCAACTCGATCAGTTTGCCGAGCCCGGATTCGCCTGCGCCGTGGGCGTGGGTCGCCTTGCGGATGCCCTTCGCTGTGCCGGTGAACGGTGTGTGCAGGGCATGACCGATCGTCCGGCCCGTCCTGCGGAGCGGGCCGGACCCGTCGTGCGACCTGGCGGAAGCCACCCCGTCATAGTGCCCCAGTCACACCGGTAACGAACCGAGAACGGTGTGAGGCGCGATGAGCGCCGCCCTGTCGGGTCAGTGCGGACCGCGGGAGCCCGTCATCGACGCTACGGCGTCCGTTCCGACACGGACACGGCAGTGGATACGGCCTTGTTTGGGACGGGCAGGTGGGCGGGGAGCGGCGGAGAGGGTAGCGTGCGTAGCGCGCCACCGGCGGTTGTTCTTGGCCGCGCGCCTCTCGGCGATCCCGCAGAATGGATAGCAGAAGGCGCGCCCGAGGCAGGCACAACGGGTGTGGACGTCGACGCGGCCCCCAGGTCCGCTCCGCCCGCAACCGTTATGGCCGAAATCGATGGATCTGCTGGCGCGCTCGTGAGACGGCGTATGGAGAGAAGCGAGACCTGTGAGTGCTGCTACGACGCGAAGCCGTACTGCCCGTACCCCTGCCCCCGACCGCCTGTGCGCCGAGGCGCTAGACCTCGCGCGCTCGGCGGCCGAGGAAGCCGCCGCGCCAGGAGTGGTCGGTGAGCATGTGGCGCTGGTCTCCGAAGGGGACCGGGTCGTCACGCACTACTTCGAGTGCAAGGAACCCGGTTACCGGGGCTGGCGCTGGGCGGTGACGGTCGCCAGGGCCTCCCGCGCCAAGAACGTCACGCTCGACGAGGCGGTACTGCTGCCCGGGACGGATGCGCTCCTCGCGCCCGAGTGGGTGCCGTGGAGCGAGCGGCTGCGCCCCGGCGACATGGGACCCGGCGATCTGCTGCCCACCGAGGCGGAGGATCTCCGTCTGGAGCCCGGGTACACCGGTGAGGACGAGCCGCCGCCGAATTCGGTGGTCTCCGAGATGTCGGAGGAACTGGCCGATCTCGTCGACGCGGAGGACGCGGAGCTGACGACGCGCCCGGAGGCGACGGACCGCGGCTCGATCGCGGCGGTCGCTGAAGAGCTCGGGATGCGGCGGGCGAGGGTGCTGTCCCGGTACGGGCTGCATGCGGCGGCCGACCGGTGGGACGAGACATTCGGCGCGAAGACGCCGATGGCGCAGGCGGCACCGGCGTCCTGCGACACGTGTGCCTTCCTGGTGCCGATCGCGGGGTCGCTGCGGCAGGCGTTCGGGGTGTGCGCGAACGAGTTCAGCCCGGCGGACGGGCGGGTCGTCTCGCTGTCGTACGGGTGCGGTGGGCACTCGGAGGCCGCGGTGATGCCGAAGCCGCCGAAGCCGGCGCCGCATGCGCTGGACACGATGCAGGTGGACGAGTACGTGCTGCGCCCGGCGAGGGACGGCGGGTCGGTTCCGGCGGAGCCGGATGCGCCGTCGGAGGACCTCGGCCACTCCTGACGCTCCCGGCCGCCGGGCAATCCGGGTCTACGGTGCCCGGGGCCGTTTGCGGCGCCCGGCCACCGGGTGACCGCTTCGTCCTCGATCTCCCCCATGGCCTCAAGGGCATGGGGGACCCCTTCGACGGGCCTGTCCGGCGTTTGAGGACAAAACGTGGCGCACGGGCTCGGCGCACCGGCTTTCCGCTCGCGGTACCTTCGGGCGCAGACTGGCGGCACGGGTGCACCCGCACTCCCCGCTGCACACGGATAACGCGTCACCGGACAGAGCGGAGTCAGAGCGTGAGCATGAATGCGACCGAGGGGGCCGATCCGTTCGGGACGGCGCGGCTGCGGCGCGGGGTGCTCGATGCCTGGGGCACCGGTCCCGCCCGGTTCCGGGAGGACGCCAACGCCGAGGAGGACCTCGCGCTCGGCGGCTACCGTGACCGCCTCGTCGTCGAGCTGGCCCAGAACGCCGCCGACGCCGCCGCCCGCGCCGGCGTCCCCGGCCGTCTCCGTCTCACCCTGCACCCCGGCGACGCCGGGAACGCCGTCCTCGCCGCCGCCAACACCGGCGCCCCCCTCGACGCCACCGGTGTCGAATCGCTCAGCACGCTCCGGGCCTCCGCCAAGCGTGAGGGCCACGAGTCCGCCGTGGGCAGGTTCGGTGTCGGTTTCGCCGCCGTGCTCGCGGTCAGTGACGAGCCGGCCGTCGTCGGCCGGCACGGTGGGGTCCGCTGGTCCCTCGCCGAGGCTCGCGGCCTCACCCGGCAGGCCGCCGTCGGCAGTCCCGGCCTCGGTGACGAGCTCCGCCGCCGCGACGGTCACGTACCGCTGCTCCGGCTCCCGCTGCCCGCCGAGGGCACCGCGCCGGACGGGTACGACACGGTCGTCGTCCTGCCGCTGCGCGACGGCGTCGCCGAGGACCTCGTCGGCCGGCTGCTCGCCGCCGTCGACGACGCGCTGCTCCTGACGCTGCCCGGCCTCGACGAGATCGTCATCGACACCCCTGACGGGGTACGGACGTTGCACCGCTCCCAGCACGGCCCGTACACGCACGTCGACGACTCCGTACACGGCAGGAACCGCTGGCGCACGGTCGCGCACCACGGTCCGATCGAACCGGCCCTGCTCGCCGACCGCCCCCTGGAGGAACGGCTGCGCCCGCACTGGTCGGTGACCTGGGCGGTGCCCGTGGACATGGACGGGGCACCGGTCTACCCCCGTACCGCCCCCGTCGTCCACGCCCCGACCCCCACCGACGAACCTCTCGGCGTGCCCGCCCTGCTCATCGCGTCGCTGCCGCTCGACACCACCCGCCGCCACCCCGCGCCCGGCCCGCTCACCGACTTCCTCGTGCAGCGCGCGGCCGACGCCTACGCCGAACTGCTCGCGGACTGGGATCCGGTGAGCGTCGGGACGATCGACCTGGTGCCCGGCCCGCTCGGCAACGGCGAACTGGACGGTGCGCTGCGCGGCGCGATCCTGGAACGGCTGCCGCGCGTCGCGTTCCTGGAGCCCGCCGCCCCGCGCGACACCGCCGCCGAACCGGACCGGTGGGACGCCTGGGACGCGGAGCCGGAGAGCGCCCACGAGGCCACCACTGCGCTGCGGCCCATCGAGGCCGAAGTGCTGGAGGGGGTCGGCGCCGAGACCGTCCGGGTGCTCGCCGAGGTGCTGCCGTGCCTGCTGCCCGCGGGACTTGAGCGCCGCAGCGAACTGCGCACGCTCGGGGTGGCCAGGGTGCCGCTGACCGAGGCCATCGACCGGCTCGCCGGTCTGGAGCGCGATCCCGCCTGGTGGCGGCGGCTGTACGACAGCCTGTCCGGCATCGACCCGGACCGGCTCTCCGGACTGCCGGTGCCGCTGGCCGGGGCGGTGGATCAGGCGGTGGATGGGCCGGACGGCGTTGCGGCCCCGCGCACCACGATCGGTCCCCGCCAGGTCCTGCTGCCGCTGCCCGAAGCGCTCACCGGCCCCGTGCTCGACCGGCTGGCCCGGCTCGGCCTGAAGGTCGCGCATCCGGACGCCGCCCATCCACTCCTGGAGAAGCTGGGCGCCCTGCCCGCCACCCCGCGCGCGGTGCTGACGACCCCGCAGGTGCGCGCCGCCGTCGCCGGTTCGCTGGACGCGGGCGAGGTGTGGGACGAGGACGCGCTGGACGCCGAAGAGCTCGCGGAGACCGTGCTCACGCTGGTCCGGGACGCAGACCTGTCGCCCGGCGACGAACCCTGGCTCGGCGCCCTCGCGCTCCCGGACGAGGAGGGCGAACCCGCTCCGGCCGGTGAACTCGTGCTGCCGGGGAGCCCGTTCGCACAGATCATGCGCGAGGGCGAACTCGCCCTCTGCGACGAGGAACTGGCTGTGCGCTGGGGCGAACAGCCGCTGACCGCCTGCGGGGTGCTGGCCACCTTCGCACTCGTCCGCGCCACCGATGTCGTTCTCGACCCGGACGAACTGGAGCCGCGCGAGGGCGACTTCGCCGAACCCGACGACGCGGGGCTGCTCGACGCCGTCGACGTGTGGTGCGAGGACATCCTCGACCAGCTGCCGGACACCCCTGTGCCGCCGGTCGCCACCGAACTCGTCGCCGTCCGCGACCTCGACCTCGTCGACGACGACGCCTGGCCGCAGGCGCTCGCCCTGCTCTCCCGGCCGCCGCTGCGCGACGCACTGACGCAGCCGGTACGGGTGCTGCTCCCGGACGGCACGACCCGTTCCGTGCGCCCGTACACCGCCTGGTGGCTGCGCGACCACCCGGTGCTCGACGGCCGCCGCCCGGCGGGTCTGCGGGCCGCGGGCGGCGACCCGCGGCTGTCCGGACTGTACGACTCCGCCGACGCGACCGGCTTCGACGACGTCCAGGTGTTGCGCGCGCTCGGCGTACGGACGTCCGTCGCGGCGCTCCTCGACGAACCGGGCGGTGCCGCCGAACTCCTCGGCCGGCTCGCGGACGAGAGTCGCCCGGTCGGCTCCGTGCAACTCCATCAGCTCTACACGGCCCTGGCCGATCTCGACCCCGAACACGTCACGCTGCCGGACGACTTGCGGGCCGTGGTCGACGGCGAGGTGCGGGTCGTCGACGCGGCGGACGCGGTGATCGCGGACGCCCCCGATCTGCTGTCGCTGACGGACAGCCTTCCGCTGCTGCCGGTGGCCCCGGCACGCGCCGCCGAACTGGCCGAGCTGTTCCAGGTGCGGCGGCTCGGCGAGTCCGTCGAGGCGCAGGTGACGACGGAGGGCGAGGAGCACCAGGTGCCGGAGCCGGTACGGATCCTGCTCGGCGCCGGGACCCCGGACACGTACATCGAACACGGTGAACTCCGCGCGGGCGGCGTCGAACTGGACTGGCGCCGCACCCCGGACGGGGTCGTCCACGCGTCGACGCTCGAGGGCGTCGCGGCGGGGCTGGCGTGGGCGGCGGGGCAGTGGCCGCGCCGCTTCGAGGTCGCGGCGCTGCTGGAGGACCCGTCGCGTACGGAGGAGCTGGCCCGGGACCGCTGGTTCGACTGACGGCGCAGGCCAAATTGCCAGGGGCCGGTCATGCATGCGTAAAGAATCTCCCCGGCCGCACAACCGTTCACCCGCCCCATTGATCTCGTCCGTGAAGCCACCAGGCTTCACAGACGATCTTGGGCCCCGCGGACGCACGACCTCCGCGGGGGCCCCTTTCTCCACCGGGGAATGAACATGCGTATACGTGCCACTGTGGCCGCCGTGACCGGCGCCCTGGCTCTCTCCGCCCTCGTCGTACCGTCGGCGGCCAACGCCGCCGACGCGCACCACTCGGTATTCGCCGACATCGTGCGTGCCGCGCACGCCGCGTCCGGCACGAAGTCCGGCGCGCGCTCCGTCGGTGCCGCCGAGGCCGCCCCGCTCGACCTCACCTTCTCCAAGGTCACGGTGAACGGCGGCAAGCCGATCGTCGTCGGCACCACCAACACGAAGACCGTGCCGACCACGTTCACCGTGACGCACGCCGCCGACGTGGACATCTTCGCCGACGACTTCGAGCTGGGTGTCGACCTCTACCGAGGTTCGATCGACGCGCCGACCAACGACCTCTTCGGCGATGTGGCCCCCACCTGCAAGGTCGTCTCCTCGACGGTCGCCACCTGCAAGGGGCAGATCGATGTCTGGCCGCAGGACGACTTCATCGGCAACGTGGACGCCACGACGTGGAAGGCCATCGGCTGGGCCTACGACCTCAACGGCCAGGACCCGTCCGACCCCGACTTCGACCCGAGCCAGATCCGCTCCGCGTTGCAGGACGGACTGGGCACCACCAAGCTGCAGCGCTTCTCCAAGCTGACGGTCAACGCCGCCCCGGAGCCCGTCAAGAAGGGCAGGACCATCACGGTCACCGGCAAGCTGACGCGCGCCAACTGGGACGACTTCGCCTACCACGGCTACACCGTCCAGCCGGTGAAGCTGCAGTTCCGCAAGAAGACCAGCACCGCCTACACCACGGTGAAGACGATCAAGTCGAGCAGCACCGGCGCCCTGAAGACCACGGTCACTGCCTCGGTCGACGGCTACTGGCGCTACAGCTTCGCCGGCACGTCCACCACCCCGGCCGTCACCACCACCGGTGACTACGTCGACGTGCAGTAGTTCCACCAGCGGTTCCACCCGGGCAGCGGGATCTCCGAGCGAGGTCCCGCTGTCCGGCGGAACCACCGACCCATCGGGTCCCGCCGAGGCCCGAGCCATCGGAGTCACTGCCGGCGGGGCGCCTTTCTCCTTTCTCACCTGGGGACCCTCATGCGCATTCGTTCCACTGTCGCCGCCGTATCGGGCGTCCTGGCTCTCTCCGCCCTCGCCGTGCCGGCCGCGCATGCGGCAACGGCTCCCGTCCTCTCCAAGGTCACCGTCAACGGCGGCAAGGACATCGTTCTGGGGACGACGGTGCCGAAGACGGTCACCGTCTCCGTCACCGCCTCGCACGCCTCCGGCATCGCCACCGGCTGGGTGATCCTCTGGCACGGGACGAGCCTGGAAAAGGGCATGGACGGCGCGCTGGTGCCGGCGCAGGAGGCGAGCTGCAAGGACGCGAGCGCCACCACCGCCACCTGCTCGGTCACCCTCACGGTCGACCCGAGGGCCGACCTGACCAGGAACGCGCTGGCCGGTTCCTGGCATGTCCTCGCGGGCGCCGAGGCCAAGGACGGCTCCAGCACGTCGTACGACTCCTACGCCACGACCCATGTGCAGCGGCTGTCGAAGCTGACGGTCAACGCGGCCCCGGAGCCCGTCAAGAAGGGCAGGACCATCACGGTCACCGGGAAGCTGACGCGCGCCAACTGGGAGACGCACGCCTACGCCGGCTACACCGTCCAGCCGGTGAAGCTTCAGTTCCGCAAGAAGACCAGCACCGCCTACACCACGGTGAAGACGATCAAGTCGAGCAGCACCGGCGCCCTGAAGACCACGGTCAAGGGCTCGGTCGACGGCTACTGGCGCTACAGCTTCGCCGGCACGTCCACCACCCCGGCCGTCACCACCACCGGTGACTACGTCGACGTGCGTTGACAGCTATACCGGGAAGCGGCGACTGACCAGGCGCCAGGTGAACTCCAGGGCAGTCGCCGCCACCACCGAAATCCCCACCGCTGCCCACGGCATGACCGTGCCCACCAGCTTCAGCGCGAAGAAGCCCTGCAACCACGGCACCACCAGCACGATCAGGAACGCCGCCCCCATCGCCGCGACCAGGACGATCCGCCACCAGGTGTAGGGGCGGGCGATGATCGCGAGGACCCACATCGAGACCAGGAACAGCGTGAGCGTCGCCGCGCTGGTCTCCGCGCCCAGCGCACCCGGACCCGTGTAGTGGTGCCGGGCGATCAGATACGTCACGAACGTGGCGACGCCCGCGATGACGCCGGACGGGACCGAGTACCGCATGACTCTGCGGACGAAGTGCGGCTGGGCCCGCTCCTTGTTGGGCGCGAGGGCCAGGAAGAACGCCGGGACGCCGATCGTCAGCGTCGACAGCAGGGTCAGATGCCGGGGCAGGAACGGGTACTCGACCTGGAAGCAGACCACCAGGATCGCCAGCAGCACCGAGTAGACGGTCTTCGTCAGGAACAGGGTGGCGACCCGGGTGATGTTGCCGATGACCCGGCGGCCCTCGGCGACCACCGACGGCAGGGTCGCGAAGCTGTTGTTGAGCAGCACGATCTGTGCCACCGCGCGCGTCGCCTCCGAGCCGGATCCCATCGAGACCCCGATGTCGGCGTCCTTGAGTGCCAGCACGTCGTTGACCCCGTCCCCCGTCATCGCGACCGTGTGGCCGCGGGACTGGAGCGCGGCGACCATCTCCCGCTTCTGCTGCGGGGTGACCCGGCCGAAGACCGCGTTCTCCTCCATGGCCGTGGCCATGTCGTCCGGGTCCGTGGGCAGCCGGCGCGCGTCCAGGGTGTGTTCGGCGCCGGGCAGGCCGAGCTTGCCCGCGACCGCGCCGACCGAGACGGCGTTGTCCCCGGAGATGACCTTCGTGGCGACCCGCTGGTCGGCGAAGTAGCGGAGTGTCTGCCCGGCGTCCGGCCGCAGCCGCTGCTCCAGGACGACCAGCGCGGCCGGTTCGGCTCCGGTGGCGCTCTGCGGCCCTTCCAGCTCCCCCTGCGCGCGGGTCAGCAGCAGGACCCGCAGTCCCTGCCGGTTGAGCTGCTCGATCTCGCCGAGCGCCGGGTCGTGGTCCGGGAGCAGCACATCGGGTGCGCCGAGCAGCCAGCTCGACGCCTTGCCGCTGCCCTCGTCGAACGCGGCGCCGCTGTACTTGCGTGCCGAGGAGAACGGCAGCGCCTCCGTGCAGCGCCACGCCTCGCCGTTCGGTGACGGGTACGCGTCGATGATCGCCTGCAGGCTGGCATTGGGCCGCGGGTCGGACGCGCCGAGGTTGGCCAGCACCTGGCGGATGTACGGGTCGTCCGCACCGCCCAGCGCCCGCACCTCGGTGACGTCCATGCCGCCTTCGGTGAGTGTGCCGGTCTTGTCGAGGCAGACGACGTCGACCCGGGCGAGGCCCTCGATGGCGGGCAGCTCCTGCACCAGGCACTGCTTGCGGCCGAGCCGTACGACACCGATCGCGAAGGCGACCGAGGTGAGCAGGACGAGTCCTTCCGGAATCATCGGGACGATTCCGCCGACCGTCCGGGCGATGGAGTCCTTGAGGTCGGTCTTCTTGACGACGAGCTGGCTGATGATCAGGCCGATCGCGGTCGGCACCATCATCCAGGTGACGTACTTGAGGATCGTGCTGATGCCGCTGCGCAGTTCGGACTGGACGAGGGTGAAGCGCGACGCCTCCTCGGCGAGCTGCGCGGCGTAGGCCTCGCGGCCGACCTTGGTGGCGGAGAACGCGCCGCCGCCCGCGACGACGAAGCTGCCGGACATCACCGGATCGCCGGGCTGTTTCACCACGGGGTCGGCCTCGCCGGTGAGCAGCGACTCGTCGATCTCCAGGTTGTCGGCCTCGGCCACCGCGCCGTCCACGACGACCTTGTCGCCGGGGCCGAGCTCGACCAGATCGCCGAGGACGATCTCCGAGGTGGATATCTCGGCGGCGACCCCGTCGCGCCGGACCGTGGGTTTCGCCTCGCCGATGACGGCCAGGCCGTCGAGGGTCTTCTTGGCCCGCCACTCCTGGACGATGCCGATGCCGGTGTTGGCGATGATCACGTAGCCGAAGAGGCTGTCCTGGAACGGTGCGACGAAAAGCATGACCAGCCAGAGCACGCCGATGATCAGGTTGAACCGGGTGAAGACATTGGCGCGGACGATCTCGCCGACGGAGCGGGACGAGCGGACGGGTACGTCGTTGACTTCGCCCCGGGCGATCCGCTCGGCGACCTCGGCGGCGGTCAGCCCGGTGCTGCGCACGGCCGAGTCCGGCAGCTTCATCGGGTGGACCGGGTCGAGTTCGGAACCGGCGTCGATGGGGGCCGGCCGGGGCCGGCGGGGTTTCTGCTTCCCGGAGGAGTCGACTGCCCGCTGCGTCATGGTTCCGACGGTACGGGCGGAACGCCCGATTCACCCGCCGGGGATATGAACATCAAACCGCAGGAGGAGGGGGTGCGGTCCGGGGCGTCAGGGACGTCAGGGGGCGCGTCCCTGGCTTTCGTGAGGGTCGCGCGCCGGCCTGTGTCCCGGATTCCGTCAGTGGTTCGGGTCGGTGGCTTGCGCCGGTGGCGTCAGTGGCTGCCGTCGGCCGTGCCGGCCGTTCCGGCCTTGGCGGCGGCCGCCCGCTTGAGTGCCGCGTCGCGCCCCCGCACGTACCAGATGCCGATCAGTCCGAGCCCGGCACCGGCCAGACATGTCCACACCCACCAGGTGTGCCCGTGGTCGTCGAACCAGCCGTAGAACGGGAGCTGGACGAGGAAGAGGACGAACCAGAGGATCGTTCCGCCGGTGATGGTGGCGACGACGGGCCCCTCCAGGGGCTCGGGTGCCTCGTGTGTCGGTGTCCACTTCGCCATGAGGTCAGTGTATGCGGCCCGTATGTAAAGCCGGTCGGGCCAGTCGGCCCAAGGGTCTACGCGCGGAGATAGCGATCTTCGCCTTATGTATTCATACTGAATCTGCTTACGGCTGTCTCGAATTATTCGTGTAAAAGTCCAAGCTGACCACTCTTCTCCCCCCTCTACGCACGACTGAGGTCATACATGTCCCCCTCGGCCACCGCTTCGGTCGACTCCAGGCAGCCCATAGCTCCACAGCCGCACGGCGGCCTGGACCGCTTCTTCAAGATCTCCGAGCGGGGGTCGTCGGTCGCGCGTGAGATCCGCGGCGGATTCGCCACGTTCTTCGCGATGGCGTACATCATCGTGCTGAACCCGATCATTCTCGGCAGCGCGAAGGACATGTACGGGCATCAGCTCAACGGCGGCCAGCTGGTCACCGCCACCGTGCTGACGGCCGCGTTCTCCACCCTGCTGATGGGCGTCATCGGCAATGTGCCGATCGCGCTGGCCGCCGGTCTCGGCGTCAACACCGTCGTCGCCCTGCAGCTCGCCCCCCGGATGAGCTGGCCGGACGCGATGGGCATGGTCGTCCTCGCCGGCATCGTCGTCATGCTGCTCGTCGCGACCGGGCTGCGCGAACGCGTGATGAACGCCGTACCGAAGTCGCTCCGCAAGGGCATCGCGATCGGTATCGGTCTCTTCATCCTGCTGATCGGTCTGGTCGACTCGGGCTTCGTCTCCCGTATCCCGGACGTCGCGCACACCACCGTGCCGCTCCAGCTCGGCATTGACGGTCACCTCAACGGCTGGCCGGTTCTGGTCTTCATCCTCGGTGCGCTGCTCACCCTCGCACTGATCGTCCGCAAGGTGCCGGGCGCGATCCTGATCTCGATCGTCGCCATGACGGTCGTCGCGATGGTCATCGACACGGTCGCCGACCTGCCGGGCGAGGCCTGGGGCCTGACCGTTCCGCAGTGGCCGGGCAACCCGGTCGCCACCCCCGACTTCGGACTGATCGGCAAGGTCAGCCTGTTCGGCGGCTTCGACAAGGTCGGTGTGCTGACCGGCATCCTGTTCGTCTTCACCGTGCTGCTGTCCTGCTTCTTCGACGCGATGGGCACCATCCTCGGTGTCGGTGACGAGGCCAAGCTGACGGACAAGGACGGCAACTTCCCCGGCATCAACAAGGTGCTGTTCGTGGACGGCATCGCGGTCGCCGCGGGCGGTGCGAGCTCCTCCTCCGCCAGTACCTGCTTCGTGGAGTCCACGGCGGGTGTCGGAGAGGGCGCCCGCACCGGCTTCGCGAGCGTGGTGACGGGTCTGCTGTTCACGGTGGCGCTGTTCCTGACGCCGCTGGCGACCATGGTTCCGTCGCAGGCGGCCACGCCGGCGCTGCTGGCGGTCGGCTTCCTGATCATCGCGGGGTCGGTGCGGGACATCGACTGGAGCGACTACACGCTCGCGATCCCGGCCTTCCTGGCCATGGTGATGATGCCGTTCACGTACTCGATCACCAACGGCATCGGCATCGGCTTCATCGCCTTCTCCGTGCTGCGGGTGGCGGCCGGTCGCCGGCGCGAGGTGCCGGTGGCCATGTACGTGGTGTCGGCGGTCTTCGTCTTCTACTACGCGATGCCGGCCCTCGGCCTGACGTCGTAACCCTTCACACGTCACCCGCTGCGGGGCGGACAGCCGGGCGCATCATTCACCCGGTCGTCCGCCCCGTAGAACTTTTCCGTCTCCTCGACGGCCGTTTTGAAGCGCTCGTCGAAATCGTCGCGGATGAGCGTCCTGACGACGTAGTCCTGGACGCTCATTCCGCGTCTGGCGGCGTGCTGACGGAGCCGGTCGAGCAGCTCACCGTCGATCCGCAGGCTGAGCACTGTCGATCCCATGGCAAGCAGGGTTACGGCCTTTGAGGTCGTTTCGCGTCACTTTCCGGATCTCACTCACTCATTTGGGTGATCGATAGGCCGCGCGTGTACCAGCCAAGTGGTATTTAGGGTAGGTAATGAGTTACGCTAACAAACATGCCTGACCTGATCCACGACGGCGAGAGTGCCGCCGCCGTGAGCTCCCTGCGTTCCGCCGTGATGCTGCTGGGCCGACGCCTCAAGCACCAGCGCGTCGACGAGTCGCTGAGCCCTACCGAGATGTCGGTGCTCGGCACACTCGCCCGATGCGGTTCCGCCACCCCCGGTGAGCTGGCCCGCAAGGAGCATGTGCAGCCTCCGTCGATGACCCGCATCGTCGCGCTGCTCGAAGCCAAGGGACTGGTCAGACTGGAACCGCACCCCGATGACCGTCGCCAGAAGATGGTCAGCCAGACCGAGCAGGCCGAGGCCATGCTCGAGGAGAGCCGCTCCAAGCGGAACGCCTGGCTGGCCACCCTCGCCGAAGGCCTGGACGAGGACGAGTGGGAGACGCTGCGCAAGGCCGCACCTGTGCTGGAGAAGCTCGCCCACCTGTAGCGGTACGGGGGGTGCGCCGGGCCAGAGTCCGCGTGCAGCCCGTACGGCCGCATCCCGTCAGTCAGCACGCAGTCCACGCCCGAGGAGGCGAACCCTTTTGAGTACGGGATCCGGAGCAGACTCCGCCCCCGCACCGACGTCCACCCACGAGAGCAAGCCCGGCGGGACCTTCTCGTCGCTGAAGATCCGCAACTACCGCCTGTTCGCCACAGGCGCGGTGATCTCCAACACCGGTACCTGGATGTCCCGCATCACGCAGGACTGGCTCGTTCTGAGCCTCACCGGGTCCGCCGCCGCCGTCGGCATCACGACGGCCCTCCAGTTTCTTCCCATGCTGCTCTTCGGCCTGTACGGCGGCGTCATCGCCGACCGGCTCCCGAAGCGCAAGCTCCTCCTCGTCAGCCAGGCCGCGCTCGGTCTCTGTGGGCTCGTCCTCGCCGCCCTCACCCTCTCCGGCGTCGTCCAGGTGTGGCACGTCTACCTGATCGCCTTCCTGCTCGGCATGGTCACGGTCGTGGACAACCCGGCCCGCCAGTCCTTCGTCTCCGAGATGGTCGGCCCCGCCCAGCTGCGGAACGCGGTCAGTCTGAATTCGGCCAACTTCCAGTCGGCCCGGCTGATCGGTCCCGCCGTCGCGGGTGTCCTGATCACCACGGTCGGCAGCGGCTGGGCCTTCATGTTCAACGGCCTGTCCTTCGGCGCCCCGCTCATCGGCCTGCTGCTGATGCGCACGAGCGAACTGCACAAGGCGGTCGTCGTGCCGCGTGCCAAGGGGCAGCTCCGCGAGGGGCTGCGCTATGTCTCCGGGCGCCCCGAGCTGATCTGGCCGATCGTCCTGGTCGGCTTCGTCGGCACGTTCGGCTTCAACTTCCCGATCTGGCTCACCGCTTTCGCGGACGAGATCTTCCACGGCGGCGCGGGGATGTACTCGTTCTTCAACATCCTCATGGCGGCCGGTTCGCTGGCCGGTGCACTGCTGGCCGCCCGTCGGCGCTCCTCGCGGCTACGGATGCTGGTGGCGGCGGGGACGGTGTTCGGTCTCCTGGAGATCATCGCGTCCATGTCGCCGTACGTCTGGCTCTTCGCGATCCTGCTGGTCCCGATCGGCATGATCGGCCTGACCACCAACATCAGCGCGAACACGAGTGTCCAGATGGCCGCCGACCCGGCCATGCGCGGCCGGGTGATGAGCCTGTACATGATGGTCTTCGCCGGGGGTACGCCGGTGGGCGCCCCGATCGTGGGCTGGATCAGCGACACGTACGGCGTCCGGACCGCCATGGCGGTCGGCGGCGCGTTCTCGATGTTCGCCGCACTCGGCGTCGGCTTCATGCTGGCCCGCGTCGGCGGCCTGCGCATCAAGGTCGACCTGCGGCCGGGCCGCCCGCATGTCCGGTTCGTCCCCCGCGAGCAGCTGGCGACGGCGGCCTGAGGACCCCCCGTACGCGACGTGGCAAGGCCCCGGCCGGTGGATACCGGCCGGGGCCGTCCCGTAGGTACGCGGGGCCGTTTCACAGATACAACGCGATACGCACAGCGACCGGGACGCGTGCCGGTGCGGTGCGACACTCGGCCCATGAGCCGCATGAGACTCTTCGTCGCCGTCCTGCCGCCCGACTCCGCCGTCGCGGAGCTCCGCCGTGCCGTCGCCCCGCTGCACACGCTTCCGGGGGCCGGTGGCATGCGCTGGACCGGCACCGACGCGTGGCACTTCACGCTCGCCTTCCTCGGTGTGGTCGACGAAGGGCTGCTGCCCGATCTGCATGAGCGGCTGGGGCGCGCCGCCCGCCGCACCGAGCGGTTCCCGCTGCGCATCCACCGAGGCGGCCGGTTCGACGGCCATGTGCTGTGGGCCGGGGCCGCGGGCGAACTCGACACGCTGAGGCTCCTCGCCGAGCGCGCCGACGCGGCAGCCCGCCGCGCCGGCGTCGCGATGGACGAGCATCGCCGCTACACCCCGCACCTCACCCTCGCCCGCAGCCGCTCCGAGACCGACCTGCACCCCTATCTGGAGGCCCTGGACCCCTTCGAGGGCACGCCGTGGGAGGTCGGCGAGATCGCTCTCGTACGCAGCAATCTGCCGATCGCCGGGGTGCCCGGGGAGCAGCCGCGGTACGAGGTGGTTGCCTCCTGGCCACTGGGGCACTGAGCGGTGCGGTTACGCTCGACGGGTGGACCCGAAGACCAGAAACCGCATCATGGCCGCCGTGCTCGTACTGATGTTCGCCGTTGTCGCCGTGACAGCCGCAGTCGGAGGCTGAGGCACTGACACCGGCTCCCGTCAGCCCAGCCCCAGGGCCCCGGCCGTCTCCTTCGCGAACGCCTCGGGGTTGTCCAGCATGATGTTGTGCTCGCACCCAGGGACCGGCACGACCCGCACCCCGCCCTCGACCAGACCGTCCTCGTCGGGCAGCGGCCCGTCGCTCTCCGGCCGCAGGTAAGTGCGCGGAATCTTCAGCTCCAGCAGCTGCTCGCGCATCGTGGGCGTCGTTCCGCGCGCGAGGTGCACGGCGCTGCGGTGCAGTGCCTCCGAGCCCGAGAGCCGCATCGTCGACCACCAGTGGGGTCCCACCCGGTCGCGCACCTCGGCCATGCCCTGATCGAGGAACTCCTCCTCCGTGTACGCGGCGATGCCGCTGCTGCCGGGCCGTTGCCGATCGGGCGCGACCGGGTCGAGGTTGGCGTCGATCAGGACGAGCCGCGCCACCAGCTCCGGGTGGCGTGCCGCGAGCACGATGGCCACCGAACCGCCCATGCTGTGTGCGACGACGTCCGTCGCGTACGCATCGGCGGCCCTGAGCGCGACGGCGATCGCGTCGGCGTGCGCTTCGAGCGTGTAGTCGAAGTCCGTGGGACGGTCACTGATGCCGAAGCCGAGCATGTCCATGAGCAGCGAACGGCTCCCGGCGAGGAGCGGATGGACGGCGCTCGCGGTGAAGTACGGACCGGACGAGGCGCCGAGCCCATGCAGATAGACGCGGGTCCGTCCGTCGCTGCCGGGGATCTCCACCCACCGGATGCGCGCACCGTCCGCAGTCACCTGTGCGTTCTTCATGTCTCCCGCTCCCCTCCGGCCATGAAACCATCGGCGAGACCATATATCGGTGCCGATGTATGAAGCGAGGGGGGAGGATGCTCGGGTGCTGGAACTGGCCATCCTGGGATTTCTGTACGAGCAGCCGCTGCACGGCTACGAGTTGAAGCGACGCGTCGCCCACCTCACCAGCCATGTCCGCCCGATCGCGGACGGCACGCTGTACCCGGCGATCAAGCGCCTGGAGCGCGCCGGGTGGCTCGGCCGCCGGACCGAGCCCGGCAGCAGGGCCGCACCCCGTCACACGCTGACCCTGACGGACGACGGGTGCGAGGAGCTGCGCCGCCGGCTGCGCGAGGCCGACGACGTGGACATCAGCGACGAGAACCGCTGGTTCACCGTCCTCGCCTTCCTCCGCCACCTGCGGGCCCCCGTCGAGCAGGCGGACGTACTGCGGCGCAGGCTGACGTTCCTGCAGGAGCCGAGCAG
Source organism: Streptomyces sp. NPDC051664 (assembly GCF_044453545.1). Classification (NCBI taxonomy): domain Bacteria; kingdom Bacillati; phylum Actinomycetota; class Actinomycetes; order Kitasatosporales; family Streptomycetaceae; genus Streptomyces; species Streptomyces sp. NPDC051664. Next base: position 88,604 of record NZ_JBITCU010000016.1, read on the forward strand.
TTTCTTCTACGACTACGGCTCCGGGGGCGAGCGCCCGCTCGGCCCGGAGGCCTTCGACGACCCGTTCCGACGAGGCGTTCTCACGATCGCCCGTGCGGCGAGCGAGGCGGAACTGAGCTGGCTGACAACGACCCTCAAGGATCTCGAAACCCGCTGAGTCCGCCCGATGAGCCCTTGCTTCGAGCGGACTCGAAGGCGTTGGCTTGGTGCCCATGAAGTACACGCAGCTCGGACGCACCGGACTTGAAGTCAGCCGACTCGTCCTCGGCACCATGAACTTCGGTCCGCAGACCAATGAGGCCGACAGCCACGCGATCATGGACGCCGCGCTGGACGCGGGCGTCAACTTTTTCGACACTGCCAATGTCTACGGCTGGGGCGAGAACAAGGGCCGCACGGAGGAGATCCTCGGCACCTGGTTCGCCAAGGGCGGTGAACGCCGCGACAAGGTCGTACTCGCCACCAAGGTGTACGGGAACATGGCCGCGGAGGGCGATTCCTGGCCCAACCACCACAAGCTCTCCGCGCTCAACATCCGGCGCGCCGTCGACGCCAGCCTCAAGCGGCTGCAGACGGACCACATCGACCTGTACCAGTTCCACCACATCGACCGCGCCACCCCGGTCGAGGAGATCTGGCAGGCCATCGACGTCCTGATCCAGCAGGGCAAGATCCTCTACGCGGGCTCGTCCAACTTCGCCGGCTGGAAGATCGCCCAGACCAACGAGACCGCGAAGCGCCTCGGCTCGTACGGTCTGGTCAGCGAGCAGTGCCTCTACAACCTCGCCGAACGCCGCGCCGAGATGGAGGTCATCCCGGCCGCGCAGGAGTACGGCCTCGGTGTCATCCCGTGGTCCCCGCTGCACGGCGGACTGCTCGGCGGTGTGATCCGCAAGGAGCGCGAGGGCGGCACGGCCCGTTCGACGTCCGGCCGGTCCGCGGACGCGCTCGCCAACACCGCGGTGCGCGCGCAGATCCAGGCGTACGAGGACCTGCTGGAGAAGCACGGCCTGGAGCCCGGCGAGGTGGGCCTGGCCTGGCTGCTGACCCGTCCGGGCGTGACGGGCCCGATCTCCGGCCCGCGTACGCGTGAGCAGCTCGACTCGGCGGTGCGCGCCGTCGACCTGGAGCTGTCGGACGAGGTGCTGGCCGCCCTGGACGAGATCTTCCCGGGCCCCGGCCCGTCGCCGGAGGCCTTCGCCTGGTGAGTGGGGGAACCTCTCTGTGAACACCTGAGCCCGGCTCCGCGGCACAAGCGCGCGGAGCCGGGCTCAGGTCATCGTGCGTGGCGGCTACTTGAGGTAGACCAGTCCGTCGGTGGTGATCGTCGGCCGTCCCGAGGTGGCGACGACGACGATCTTGACCGTGTGCTTGGCGCTCGTGGACCAGCTCTTCGTCCACAGCGCGTCACGGTACTTGGTGGTGGACGACTTCAGGTCGACCGTGGCCACCTTCGTGCCGTCGACATAGACGTACGCCTGGCCGGACGTACTGGCGCGCGAGACCACCCAGGCGGCCGACCTGCCGGTGAACGTCCAGGTCAGGCTCGCGCCCTTGGACGAGCTGGAGTACGACTTGCCGCCGAGATAGCTGGACGACGACTTCGTCGTCCAGGTGCCGGTCTTCGTGGCCGAGGTCTCCTGGAGGATTACCGGGGTGCCGGAGACGGAGGCGGCCGCGGTGTTGCCCGCCAGGTCGTACGCGGTCATGGACCACGCGGTCGCCACACCGGACTTGGCGGTGTGCGAGGCGCTCGTGGTGGTCGGGCCGTAGGTCTTGGCGACCGGGGCGGTCAGCCGGACCTCCTTGAGCGAAGCGGTGTCGGTCGCCTTCCACTTCAGGGTGAGCGGGACGGCGGTGGTGCTCACCGTGCCGGTGCGCAACGCGAGGTTCGGCTTGGTGGTGAAGCTCGGCGCCGTCTGGTCGGCCACCACGGTCGCCGCCGCGGACAGGGCCGTCTTCCCCGACTGGTGGGTGGCGCGGACCTGGACGGTGTGCGTGCCGGCGCCGAGGGTGGCCTTCGCCGAAGTGGCGGTGCCCGCGGTGGTGGCGACGCTCTTGCCGTCGAGCAGCAGCTCGTACTTGGAGATGAAGGCGCTCGGCGTGCTCGCCGACCAGCCGACCGTGATCGCGGACTTGGTGTAGTACGACGTCCCGGACAGCGTGGCACCGGTCACCGACTTGATGGCCAGTCCGGTGACGGGGCCCGCGGCGAGGCTGCGGATCGCGGGCAGCTGCCCGTACAGCTTGGTGCCGGGGCACTCGGTGTTGAAGCCGTCGCCGTGGCCGGAGATCGTCTTGAAGGAGTACGCCGATCCGGCGGTGAACGTCTTGTGGAAGTGGTTGTTGCCGTCGGCACCTGCGGTCAGCATCGTGCTGCCCGCCGGGTCGACCTTGTACTGGCCGAGTTTCCACGCGGCGATCCGGGCCACCGAGGTGGTCACCGCGCTGGGGGCGGCCACATCCGTGTAGGTGCCGAGCACGGAGATACCGGTCGACTCCCGGTTGAAGCCGTAGGTGTGCGCGCCGAGGACCGGCCGGTCCACGCCGCCCTTGCGGCCCTCGAAGATCGTCCCGCACTTGTCGACCAGGAAGTTGTAGCCGATGTCCTTCCAGAGCTCGCTCTGGACGTGGTATGCGTACACGCTGCGCACGATCGCGGCGGAGTCGGCGCAGGAGTAGTCGTTGGTCCCTGCGGTGTGGTGGACGAAGACGGCCTTGACCGTGGTGTTGTACTCCGGCGCCTCCGGGCTGATCGACTCGTCGGCGCCCCAGCCCGCACGCGAGGTGATGGGCGGCTTGGGCACGGTCGACGGCGGCGCGGGCGGCAGCGATGCGGACGGCGAGGTGCTCGCGGTCGGCGAGGAGCTGTCGCTCGCCGTGGGCGACGGGCTGTCCGTCGCCGTCGCGGAAGGTGTCACGGTCGGCGTCCCGGATGCCGGGGCGGTGTCGGACTCCGTGGCCGTGGGGGTCGGTTCCGAGGTGGCCGTCGGATCGGCCGAGGGGGAGTCGGACGACGACGGGTCGGCCGGGGTCTCGGTTCCGGCGACGAAGGCGGCCGGGTCCGCGTGCAGCGACGAGCCCTTGCCGGGGTCGACGGTGTCCAGCCGCAGCCCGGCGGGCAGCTTCGCGGAGACCTTGGCGCCCGCGGTGACGCGTACCTCGACGCCGTCGGACGGGCCGACCCACCGCGGTTCGGTGGACCCACGGACACCGGAGCGGCCCGCCTCGGTAAGGCCGTCGTTGTCGGTCTCCAGCGGCGTCCAGGACGACCAGGTGCCGTTCGAGGCCGACCTGGTCCGTACGTCGACCGCTCCCGTCACCTTCGCCGCCGGGTCGGTCCAGGTGACCCCCAGCATGCTGAACGGTGCGGTGTCGCGCCGGCCGAGCGACGCGGAACTGCCGTCGGCGGACACCTTCAGCGCCGCCTCGCGCACCTCGGCCCGAACCGGACCTGCCTTGCTGTCGGCACTGTCGCCGGAATTTCCGGTCATGCCCTGGAACACCAGGACACCGGCCACCGCCGTCGTCGCAACAGCAGCCGTGGCCCAGAGTCTTCGCCGCGATCTCAAGTCGTATCCCTCGGGTGAGTGGTGGGACAGTCAGGTTCCGTCGGCTCGGGGGCACGTTGGGGGAACGCCACGGGAATTCCGACGAGAGGAGCAAGATCCGCCGCAGTGCGGCGGGCTGCACAGCATGCCACTGCTCTCTCCGGCCGACGGGACCGCCCCCGCGTTGCGCCGACTTGTCCTCTACTGCGGGGCGAACCGGTCCAGCGCCTCCAGGACCGCCCGGGTGGTCGCCGGCCCGCCCAGATGCCCCGCCCCGTCGATCACGGTCAGTTCCGCGTCCGGCCATGCCTTCGCCAGCTCCCACGCGGTGATCAGCGGGCCGCCGAGGTCGAACCTGCCGTGCACCAGCACCCCCGGGATCCCCGCCAGCCGCCCGGCGTTCCGGATCAGCTGCCCCTCCTCCAGCCAGGCGCCGTGGGAGAAGTAGTGCGAGCAGATCCGTACCAGCGCCTGCTGCGCCCTGCCCGGCCGGCCGCTGTAGGGGGGTGGTCCCGAGTACGTCTCCTGGGAGAGCACCGCGTCCTCCCAGGCGCACCAGTCGGCGGTGGCCTTCGCCCGTACCGCAGCGTCCGGGCTCTCCGTCCGCCGGGCGTACGCGGCCACCAGGTCGCCGTCCCCGGCCGCCTCCGGGACGCCCGCCCGGAACAGGTCCCACGCCTCCGGAAAGATCTTCCCGACGCCCCGGTACAGCCAGTCGATCTCACTGCGGCGGGTCGTCGTGACGGCCGGGATCACGATCTCGGAGACCCGCTCCGGATGCTCCTCGGCGTACGCCAGGATCAGTGTCGACCCCCAGGACCCCCCGTACAGCAGCCACTTCTCCATCCCGAGACGGACACGCAGCCGCTCCATGTCGGCGACGAGGTGGGCGGTGGTGTTGTGCCGCATGTCGGCGGCCGGGTCGCTCGCGTGCGGGGTCGACCGGCCGCAACCCCGCTGGTCGAAGAGGACGACCCGGTACCGGTCCGGGTCGAAGTACTGCCGGGAGTGTGCGCCGCACCCCGACCCCGGACCGCCGTGGACGACGAGCGCGGGCTTGCCGTCCGGGTTGCCGCAGACCTCCCAGTACACGAGGTTGCCGTCACCGACATCGAGCATGCCCTGGTCGTACGGTTCGATCGGCGGGTACTTCTCGTCGGGTTCGCGGTCCATGGCGGCGTCGTCCTTCCGGTCCGGGCCAAAGGGCTCACCTTATGGCGGGGCGTAGCGTGGCTGCCGTGACTTCCACCCCACGGGTTCTGGCCGTACTCGACGATCTGATCGCCGCCGCGGCCCCCGACCGGCGCGGTGCACTCTGGCAACTGGCCGAACAGGGGCGGGAGCTGGACGCCAACCTGGTGCGTCTGCCGCCGGGCGCCGAGGTCGGTGAGCATCAGGAGGACGTCCTCGACGTGCTCCTCGTGGTCATCGCGGGAAGCGGCCGGGTGGCCACGGGCGCAGAGGTCCTGGAGCTCGCCCCCACCACGGTCCTCTGGTTGCCACGCACCTCCCGCCGCGCCCTCGCGGCCGGACCGGACGGCCTGGCGTACCTCACCGTCCACCGCCGCCGTCCCGGCCTGACCATCAAGCCCTCGGTCGAGGTCCCGGCGGCGTACGAAGGCGGCGAGGGGCCCTGCATGCTGGACCGGGTCTGTCCCGGCTGCGGCCGCCTCTCGGCGGATCCGGCGCCGGTTTTCTGCAGCAGGTGCGGGGAGCGGTTCCCGGAGCGGTGAGCCCGCCGCGGTCTGTTCGTCGGCGGTGGGTTTCCCGGGGACTCCTCCGTTCACTGCGTCAGCCCCGTGGCCGCCTGTCGGACCGTGACCGTCGCACCCGGGCCGATACCTCGCACACAGAGCTAAAATGGAGACATGGCGGCAGGTGACCTACCTGATGAGCTCGCCGTACTTCTGCCCCGCATCCAGAGGCTCGCCCGGCGACGGCTGTGGAGCGGGCTGCCCCCACCCAGGCTGCGTGGGGCGCACGCCGAACTGCTCCGTCTCGTCGACACCGAACCCGGCATCCGGGTCTCCGCCGCCGCGCACGACCTCTGCCTCGCGGCCAACTCCGTCAGCACCCTGGTCAACCACCTTGTCGCGCGAGGACTGTTGCGACGGGAGACCGACCCCGGCGACGGGCGTGCCGCGCTGCTGTACCCGACCCCCGCAGGCGTCGCGCGGCTGCGCGAGTGGCGTGCCCGGCGCGACGCGCTCTTCCGTGAACACGTCGCGAAACTCGACGCGGCCGACCGAGCCGCGCTGACCGCCGCGCTCCCGTCACTGCGCGGACTCGCCGACTCATTGCGCGAAGGGGAGGAGCCCCCGTGACCCCCGCTCTCAGCTGCACCGGTCTGACCTATTCCTTCGGTACGTCGAAAGCCGTCGACGGGCTGGACCTGCTGGTCCGCCCCGGCGAGGTCTTCGGCCTGCTCGGGCCCAACGGCGCGGGCAAGACGACCACCATGCGCGCGATCACCACCCTGCTACCCGTGCCGTGCGGTGTCATCGAGGTGTTCGGCCATGACGCGGCCCGGCAGAAGATGGCCGTACGACGCCTGCTCGGTTACGTACCGCAGCAACTGTCGGCCGACGCCGGCCTCACCGGCCGGGAGAACGTCGCCCTCTTCGCCCGCGTCTTCGACGTGCCCCGCCGCCAGCGCGCGGCCCGCGTCGGACAGGCGCTGGACGCGGTCGGCCTCGGCCCCCAGGCGCACCGGCTCGCCGCCACGTACTCCGGCGGCATGGTGCGCCGCCTCGAACTGGCCCAGGCCCTGGTCAGCGCACCCCGCTTGATGATCCTGGACGAGCCGACCATCGGCCTGGACCCGATCGCGCGCGACAGCGTCTGGGACCGCATCACCGAGATCCGGACCGGCACCGGGATGACCGTGCTGGTCACCACCCACTCCATGGACGAGGCCGATCAGCGCTGCGACCGGCTGGCCCTCATGCACCTCGGCAGGCTCCGCGCGCTCGGCACGCCCGCCGAGCTCAAGGCCGAACTGATCGCGCACCGCCGGGAGTCCGGTGAGACCGCCCTGCCGCCGCCGACGCTGGAGGACGTCTTCCGGTACCACGCCGGAAGCGGCCTGGACGACCCCGGCTCCGGCCCCGGCTCAGGTTCCGGTTCCGGCCCCGGCTCAGGTTCCGACGAAGGGAAGGGAGCGTTCCGCGATGTCCGCCGTACCCGTCGCACCGCATCACGCCTCGGCTGAACCCGGCTCGCCCGACCAGCGGTTCGCTCTCCTGCTGGACCCGCCGCCGTCCCGGACCGGCTGGCGCGTCGTCCCCGCGCGCGTCACCGCGATGTGCGTCGTCGAAATGCAGAAGCTGCGCCACGACCGTACCGAGATCTACACCCGCGCCGTGCAGCCGGCGCTCTGGCTGCTGATCTTCGGCGTGACGTTCTCCCGTATCCACGCCATCCCGACCGGCGGCGTCCCCTATCTCGACTTCCTGGCGCCCGGCATCATCGCCCAGTCCGCCATGTTCATCGCGATCTTCTACGGCATCATGATCATCTGGGAGCGGGACTCGGGAGTCCTCACCAAACTCATGGTCACACCGACGCCCCGGACCGCCCTGGTGACCGGCAAGGCCTTCGCCGCCGGAGTGAAGGCCGTGATCCAGGCGGCGGTGGTCATCGTGATCGCCGCGCTGATCGGTGTCGGCATGACCTGGAACCCGTTGCGCCTGCTCGGCGTGGTCGTGGTCGTCGTCCTCGCCTCGGCGTTCTTCTCCTGCCTGTCGATGTCGATCGCCGGCATCGTCCTGACCCGCGACCGGCTGATGGGCATCGGCCAGGCCATCACCATGCCGCTGTTCTTCGCGTCGAACGCGCTGTACCCGGTCGCCCTGATGCCGGGCTGGCTCCAGGCCATCAGCAGGGTGAACCCACTGAGTTACCAGGTCGACGCCCTGCGCGGGCTGCTCATCGGTACGCCGGCCCACCTGGGGCTCGACTTCGCGATACTCGCCTTCGCCGCGCTCGTCGGCATCGTCGCCGCAGGTTCGCTGCTCGGCCGGCTGGCCCGCTGAGCTACCGCGTGCGCGGACGGTCGAACCAGATCGTCAGCAGCGTCGGCCCGAGCCCCACCCAGAACACCACCTGCGGAACACCCCGGTCCGTCCACGGCACCGCCACGACGGCCACCGCGCACAGCGTCCCCAGCACCGCCTGCGCCAGCACCAGCCGTGCCCAGAACATCCGCCGCAACAGCGACCGGACACTCAGCTGCACCCCCGCGCGCAGCTTCCGGTAGCGCCGCCACGCGCCGAACGCCCAGACCACCCCGATCAGCGCCAGTACGTACAGCCGGGTGCCGATCGGCAGCGGCAGCTCGGGCCCGTCCCCGTCGGACGGGAACAGGTTGATCGCCGCACCCGCCAGCACCAGACTCAGCACGGCGAGCCACCGGGTGCCGCGCAGCATCTGGAACACGGCCCGGTCCAGCCCCATGCGCATGCTGTTGGAATCGGGGTCGGCGGCCAGCGCGGAGGCGTACACCTCCGCCCGCCGCTTGGGCCCCGTGCCGGGCGCGGCGGCCTGCTTCTCGGCGAGCTCACGCAGCGCCCAGGCACTCGTCGGGTCGAGCCGCAGCGTCTCGCGGATCGCGTGGTCCCGCACGTCGAAGGCCCCGTTGAGCAGCGCCGCCTTCCACAGCCCCTGGTACGCCGCCGGTTCCTCCGGGGCCAGCCGGACCGCCGTCTGCGCCAGCTCGAGCACCTCGGGCCAGCGCGGCTGCCAGGCACTGACCGCCTCCGCGAGCGCGTTGAGCGCCTGCCACGACTGCGGGCTGATCCGCACCGCCTCCTGGGCCGCCGCGAGCGCCTCGTCCCGACGACCGGTGCGGCGCAGCCCGTACATCCGCACGATCCACGCGTCGCAGTCCTGCGGGGCGATCCGCAGTGCCTCACCGGTCGTGGTGACGACGTCCTCGAACTCCCGCTCGCGCAGATGGCAGCGCGCCAGCCGCACCCAGGCCCGGAAGTCCTCGGGGTCCTCGGCGAGACGCTTGGTCAGCAGTGCCTTCGCCTCGTCCGTCCGGTCCAGGCCGATGAGGGCGGCCGCCTGCTCGGTCAGGGGGTGCTCGGCAGTCGTCACAGCTTGCGCTTCCTCTTCAGATAGGCGAGCAACTCGTCATACATCCCACCCTCGTTGGCGAACATCGCGACATTGCGCGCCGAGGCGAACCAGGGATCGGTGGACGGCCGGACTTCCTTCGCCGCACCCAGCAGATCCTTCATGTTGATCATCCGGACCACCCCGGTACGGGTCGAGTCGAGCAGCGCCCGCTCCGAGGCGGATTCGCAGACGTGGGCCAGATCGGCGCCCGACAGATCCTCGGTGACCTTGACCAGTTTGCCCAGGTCGACGGATTCGATCGGCCGGTCGCGCAGGTGGTAGCGGAGGATCGCCTCACGTGCGGGCGCGTCCGGCGGCAGGACGAGCAGGGTGCGGTCGAGCCGGCCGGGGCGCCGCAGCGCGATGTCCACGTCCCAGGGGACGTTGGTCGCGGCGAGCACGAACACGCCCTCGTTGGCCCCGCCGACGCCGTCCAGTTCGGTGAGCAACTGGTTGACGGTGTTGCGCATCCCGCCGTGCTGCATACGGCTGCGCTTGGCTCCCAGCGCATCGACCTCGTCGAGGAACAGCACGCACGGCGCCTGGCGGCGGGCGGTCTCGAAGACCTCGTGCATGTTGCGCTCGGAGTTGCCCATCCACATGTCGAGCACGTCGTTGATCGACACGGACATGAAGCTCGCCCCGAGCTCACCCGCGACGGCCCGCGCGATGAACGTCTTCCCGCAGCCCGGCGGCCCGTACATCAACAGCCCGCCGCGCAGGCTCTTCCCGTACAGCCTGCCCAGTTCGGGATTGCGCATGGGGGCGAGGAACGCGGCTTCGAGGCGCTCCTTGATCTCCTCCATGCCGCCGACGTCGGCGAGCGTGACGGTACCGGGGGTGTCGACCTCCCAGGCCGTGGCGTCCCCGGGGTCGCCGCCGCCGTCCGCGGCGAGGGGTGCCTCGGGGACGGTAGAGGTGGGGCCGGGGGTCACGAACCGCGGCGGTACGGCGTCCGCGACCTCGTCCTCGGCGGCCGCCCAGTCGAAGCCGGTGGGCGGCGCCGGTGCGTCGGGCACCTCCGGTGCGGTCTCCTGCGCACCGGGCTTCTCCGGCGCCGGCGTCGGTACCGACTGCGGCTTTTCGGCAGCCGGTGCGGGCAGGCCCATCGCCCGCATCATGAGCGCCCGCGCCCCCGCGTCCCCGGGCGCGTGCTGCAACGCCACGGCGGCCTCGGCGACCGCGTCCTCGCTCAGACCCTCACCGAGCAACAGCTCGGCGAGATGTAGGCGCAGAGGTACGTCGGTGGGAGCCGCGGCGACAGCGGTCCGCATGCTCTGGATCAGGGGCGACTCGGTGGACATGCCGACACCCTACGGAGCGGGTCCGACAGCCGGCGACGCGGCCTCCGACGCCGCCCGGCCGCTACTGCCGCGCGGCGTACGGGAGGAAGTCCGCCCAAGCGGTGGGGGAAAGGGCGAGGACGGGAACGGCGAGGTCCTTGGAGTCGCGGACGCGGATGGTGTGGGGGCAGCGGGTGATCTCTACGCAGTTGTCGCGCTGGTCGTCGCTGTGCCGCTGAACTGGCCGCTCGGTGGGCGAAGTTCGGCACGCCTCGCCGACGCGGGCGCCGACGGGTCGGCCTTGGATAGGGTGCCGTGTCGATGATGCGTACTTCGGGGGAGACGTGAGTTCATGAATGCACAGCAGCCGGACCGGGGGAGTTCGCCTCAGGTCTTTCAGCCGCTTGCGGGAGACGACCCGACAACCATCGGCGGATACCGGCTCGCCGCCAAGCTCGGTGCGGGCGGCATGGGCAAGGTGTATCTGTCGTACACGCCCGGTGGGCGGCCCGTGGCCATCAAGGTGATCCGCCCCGAGTTCGGGGAGGACGCCGAGTTCCGCCGCCGGTTCGCCCAGGAAGTGCAGTCCGCGCAGCGGGTGCAGGGCCTGTTCACGGCACCCGTCATCGACGCCGACACCGACGGCGCACAGCCCTGGCTGGCCACCGCGTACGTGCCGGGGCCCTCGCTCGCCGACGCGGTCGTCGCGCATGGGGCGCTGCCTGTCGAGACGGTACTGCTGCTGATCGCGGGCATGGCGGAGGCCCTGCACGTCATCCATGGCGCGGGCATCGTGCACCGCGATCTCAAGCCGTCCAATGTGCTGCTCGCCGCCGACGGGCCCCGCGTCATCGATTTCGGTATCGCCTACGCCGCCGACGCGACCTCGCTCACCGGCAGTGGCGTCACCATCGGCACGCCCTCGTTCATGGCCCCCGAACAGGCCGCGGGGCGCAGGGTGACTGCGGCCACCGACATCTTCGCGCTCGGTCAGGTCGCCGCGTACGCGGCGACGGGGACGCCGGCTTTCGGCGAGGGGACCTCGCACGGTGTGCTCTACCGGATCGTCCATGAGGAGCCCGACCTCAGCGGGGTCCCGGAGCGGCTGACGGAGCTGGTCACCCGATGCCTCGCCAAGGACCCCGGGGCCAGGCCGTCGGTCGCCGAGGTCATCGGGCTCTGCCAGTCCGCGAACGCGGAGACGGTGCTGCGGCGCCCGGAGGACTGGCTGCCGGGCTCGGTCGCCGCCGACATCACCGGGCGGGCGGCCGCCCCGGCCCCCGCCCGGACCCCGCCGCCGCCGAACTCCGCCCCGTCCGTGGCGTACTCGCCCACCGCCCCGGTGGGTCCGGCCGCCGCGCCCGCGGGCTACGGTCCGCCCATGGTGTACCGGCCCCCTCAGCAGTACCGGACGCCCACCCCGGCACAGGCCGCCCATGCCCACGCTCACGCACCGACCCAGGGTCCGGCGTACGCACAGACGTACCCCGGACACTTCGGACAGTCCGTTCCGTCGGCGCCCCGGTCCTCGAAGGGCGCGGGCGGGCGGGGAGTGGTCATCGCCCTTGCCGCCGCACTGGTCTTCGGTATCGCGGGTGGCGGCACGTACGTCCTGCTCAAGGACGAGGGGCAGCAGGAGCAGAGCAGCGGCTCGTCACAGGGCAGCCAGGGCGAGAAGGACAAGCCGGAAAGTCAGGAGGGCAGCGGGGGCGGGACGGCCGAATCGAAGCCCGACGCCAAGCCTGCGCCGAAGCCCGTCGTCCACAAGGGCATCAACCTCACAGCCGGGTACCACCTGACGCTCGGTGACGACGACGTCCGGCCCGTGCAGGGGGAGGACGGAGGGTACGAACTCTCCTACGACACCGGCGGATATCTCGACGCGGAGAGCCAGGACGGAAACCTGGTCCTGCTCGATCCGGGGCAGGAGGGATCGCTCGACGCCTGCCGCAAGGACACCCGGTTCACCAAGAACATCTACGTGAACAAGCTCTCCAAGGGGCGACAGATCTGCGTCACCACCGGGACAGGACACATGGGGCTGGTGACGGTGCAGGGCTTCTCGGCCGAGGATTCGCCCAGTACGTACATGACTCTGGACCTCACCGTCTGGCGCAACGCCGTCGCCTCCGGCTCGGGCGGCTGAGCCCGCGCCGCACGTTGCCGACCATGCGTGAGCCGGTCATGGGGGCGGCGACAACTCTGCTTCCTGTTACCGAATGGGCGTCCGTCACGAGTGGTAGAGGACCCGCACGACCATTGTGTCGCCGGGCAGGCCGTCCAGGCAGGCGTTGAACATCTGCTCGTAGCCGGGGCCGCCGGCCTCCACCCACCGCCCGTCGAGGGTGAGCAGGGCCGGGGTGGACAGCACGGCGGCCACATGGCGGGCCACGTAGGTCTCCAGGTCCTCGTCGAAGTGAAGGACGGGGTCGGAGGTGAACCGCTCCTCCAGGGCGGGGTCGGCCTCGATCGCCTGGATCAGAGGCTGTTCACGGAAGGAGGCCACGGCCGCCTCCCTGGCGTGTTCGGGCGCCAGGGTCCTGGCCCGCTCGGCGAAGTGGTGGAAGGGCAGCGCGGACGGGTAGCGGTCGGCGAAGGAGTGGTACGCCGTCCAGGTGCCGCCCGCCCGGCGGGCCGCGGCGGCGCGGGGCGTGTCGAGGTCGAGGATGCCGCGCGGGCCGCCGTGGCAGCGGGAGGGCGGCAGGTCCTCGGGGGGATCGGTCCAGTCGTCGTACCGCACGAGCCGGGGGTCGTCCTCGTGGCCGGGCAGCACGTCGAAGAGGCAGCCTGCCCCGGAGGCGAACCAGTAGCTCCACTCCCCCACCCAGCCCGGGTGGGGGCGGTCCTCACGGTCGTACCAGAAGGGGGCCATGGCCTGCCCGATCGCCTGCTTCAGTCCATCAGGACCGACGGGCGGCAGGCAGACGGTGATGCGCTGTTTGCCCATGGTGTCCCCTTGTGTGGTGCGGTCCGTGCGCGGGTCGTGGGGTGTGGTGCGCGGCCCACCTTGGCAGGCCGCGCCGGTCAGGCGGTCGGCGGGGGCCGAAGGAGACAACGACGACGTCGCAGCCGCGTTCCAGCGTCTTCCAGCCATCCCAGATGAACGCCAGGTCGGCGAGGAGCGCCGCCCGTCCAGCAGCGGACCCCGCAGATACAGCCCGCCCTTCACCCGCTGGTCAGCACGCACCGAAGGCGCGAACACATCCCCGGCGAACTCCTCCAACTGCCCACGGCATGCCCCCAGTTCATCTGCCCTCATACCAGCAGGAAACCGCCACGACCACCGCCTGCCCAGAGACGTAACAAAGCCCCACTGGTCCGTAGCGGCAGGAGTGCGGCGGGCGAACGGAGTTGGGGCGGGCTCGGAGCGCCTGTCGATCGGCGGGCGTCGAAGGCGTGGCGGATCCTCCGCTTGTGGGGCGAAACAGGGAGAATGGCGGCGTTTCCTGGGTTGCCGCCCCGAGTCGGGATGTCGGGGCCGACGAAAGAGGACCTGTGGTGGATGCCCTGGTGAGCCGCGGAACAGGGACGGGCGAGGCGGGCGGGCCGGTCGGGACGGTCCATGCGATCGCCGAGGACCGTGCGCAATGGCGTGGACGGCTGATGCGGGCCGGACGGGCCCTGTTCGCCGCCTACGGCTACGCGACCACGACCGTCGAGCAGCTCTGCGCCGAGGCAAAGGTGCCGGTCCGGGCCTTCTCCCAGCAGTTCACCTCACGTGAGGCGCTGTTGATCGCACTGTACGACGAGGTGGCGACCCGCGGACTGCGTGCGTCCGAGGCGGTCCTGCTCTCCGACGGCATGGACGAGTGCTCGACCGAGGAGCGGTTCCGTCGCCTCTTCGACGCCTATGTACGGGCCGTCACGGCTGATCCGCGCGCCGCGCGGGTGGCGTTCGTCGAAGTGCTCGGCGTCAGCCGCACGGTGGACGAACATGTCGCGATGTGGCGGACGATGTGGTCGGAGTTCCTGACCTGCGAGGCCGAGCGTGCCGCGGAGCGGGGTGAGGTGGGGGACGGCGACCAGCGGGTCGCGGTCATGGTGATGACCCACTCGGTCGACGAGCTCCTCGCCCACCACGGCCGGCGACCGCGCCAGGTCACGCCCGCCTGGCTGACCGATGAGCTGACCCGGCTCTCCCTGATCATGCTGGGCTCGCCGTGACAGTTCGCCGTTGCCCCCGATCGCCGGACGGGCTCGATATGGAGGGACCGCCCAGGCCCCACGCCTGGTGCATCGCGTCGGCGAACGCCGCGGCCAGTTTCTGTTCGCCGGTGGGGCCGGGGTGCGTACCGTCGTAGGTGTCCGTGTGGATGTCGTACGTGGCCGGGCGCGACGCCAGCAGGATCGGGGACGTCGGCGCGTCGAGATCGGCGACGGCCTTCGCGAGCAGTTCGTTGAAGCGGTCGCACTCGGCGGCGAACGGGGCATCGGACTCGGCCCGGACGTTCGGTATCACCGGCAGGAGCACGGCCTTGATGTGCGGTGCCGCGGTGCGGGCGGCCTCGATGAACGCCCTTACGTTCAGAGCGGTCTGCTCGCTGTCCGTGTAGAACCCGAGGTCTATCAGGCCGAGCGAGACAAGCAGTACGTCCGCGCGGGTAGCGGTGACCGTGTCCGCGATCACCGGGGCCATGTGCAGCCACCCCTCGCCCCAGCCCGCCAGATGGCGGCGGGCCTCGGCGGGGAACTCCGGGTCGCCGTACGCGTACGAGACCGGGGTGTTCGTCACGGTGTCGTACAGCTCGGTGCGCGGGCCGACGATCTCGTACGGGCCGTCGAAGGCCGCTTCGAGGTGCTGCCACATGCGGTAGCGCCAGGTGAAGTCGCCGGCGCGCCCGATGGTCATGGAATCGCCGACGAACATGAAACGCATGGCGACATCATGGCGGATCAACGCGCCGGGCTGCGACGTGACGATGGACACTTGACCCCATGCGTTCGTATCTGACTGTCTCCGGCGCCGCCGCGCTGCTCGCCCTCGCCGGTGCGGCCGTGACCGCGACCCCGGCCACGGCCGACGACGGAGCTGCCGACCGCAGCTTCACGATCGAGGACCCCCGGATCACCGAGTCCAGCGGCCTCGCCGCGAGCCGCGCCCACCCGGGCATCTACTGGACGCACAACGACAGCGAGGACGGACCGTACATCTACGCCGTCGACTCCCGGACCGGGAGGACCGTCGCGACGATCACCATGCGGGGGGTCGGCGCCCCGCGCGACGTGGAGGCGATCTCGCTCGGACCCGACGGCAATCTGTACGTCGGCGACATCGGTGACAACCTGAACGGCAGCTGGGACCACGTCTGGATCTACCGGTTCCGCGAACCGAAGGTGCTGAAGGACGCGACGGTCCGGGCGACCCAGTTCGACGTGAAGTACGCGGACGGGGCGCGCAATGCCGAGGCGCTGATGGTCCACCCGAGGACCGGCCGGGTCTACATCGCCTCGAAGAACGAGGACGGCGGCGGACTCTACGAAGGACCCGCACGGCTCACCACCGGCCGGACGAATGTGTTCCGGCGGGTCGGGGACGTGCCATGGGTGACGGACGGGACGTTCTCGCCGGACGGGAAGGAACTGGTGCTGCGGTCCTACTTCAGCGCCCGTGGCTACGCGTTCGAGGACGGACGGCTCGGCGCCGACCACCGTGTGGACGCGCCGTTGCAGGGGCAGGCCGAGTCCGTGACGTACACGGCGGACGGCTCGGCGCTGATGTTCGGCTCGGAGGGCGCCCGGAGCGAGGTGGTACGGGTGGACGTCGCAGGAGCGCGCGGCAACGGCAGCGACTCCAAGTCGCCGTCGAAGGACGGCGGCGGCGCGTCGTCCGCCGGCGGCGCTGGCGCGGGCGGCGGTGAGATGAAGGGCAGCACGCTGGTCGGAGCGGCGCTGCTCGCCGCCGTGGGCGCACTCGTCTTCATGAACCGGCGCCGCAAGCGCGGCTGACCGACGGCACCCGACCCCACCGGCGCACGTCCCGGGCCCGGAGCCGTCCCCTGATGCGCCGCACGTAGGGTCGGGCGCTATGACGAACCAAGGGCCCGAGGCCTTCTCCACCGAGCGGCTCGACGCAACTCCGCTGCGAGCCGCGCACGCCGAGGAGATGGCGACGGTCCTCGCCGACCCGGCCCTGCACACGTACACGGGCGGCGCCCCGGAGGACCTCGACACCCTCCGGGCCCGGTACACCCGCTGGGAATCCGGCTCCCCCGACCCTGCCGAACACTGGTGGAACTGGGTACTCCGGGTCCGCGCCGACGGCCGTCTGGCGGGCTGGGTCCAGGCCACGGTGGCGGGTCCGCAGGCCGAGATCGCCTGGGTGATCGGCTCCCGGTGGCAGGGCCTGGGCTACGCGAAGGAGGCGGCGGCGGGGCTGGTGGCGCACCTGCTGGCCGGCGGCTCGGTCCATACGGTCGTCGCGCACATCCACCCCGACCACACCGCGTCCGCGGCGGTGGCCGCGGCGGCAGGTCTCGTCGCCACCGACGAGTGGGAGGACGGGGAGCGGCGGTGGCGCCGCACGGACGTCACTTCCGGTGCTGCCCAGCCTTGAGCCGCTTCCGGCGCTTCCTCTGGAGCTGCGAGGCCTTGCGGTTCAGGCTCTTGACCGGGTGGCGACCGAGCCGTCCGAGCTGCTCGAGCTGTGGAGCGAGGGCGGCCACGGGGAGCCGTGGGAGGAAGGGATCGGCAGGCTCCGGACGGTCCTGGTGGAGGCGGCGGGGTGAGGAACGGCGAGGGGCCCTTGGTACGGATCCGTACCAAGGGCCCCTCGGAGTCGTACAGCTGCTCGTTACAGCTTCTCGATCACGTAGTCGACGCAGGCCGTCAGGGCCTGGACGTCCGCCGGGTCGATCGCCGGGAACATCGCGACGCGCAGCTGGTTGCGGCCGAGCTTGCGGTACGGCTCGGTGTCGACGATGCCGTTGGCGCGCAGCACCTTGGCGACCGCGGCGGCGTCGATCTCGTCCGCGAAGTCGATCGTGCCGATGACTGCCGAGCGCTTCCCCGGGTCGGTGACGAACGGGGTCGCGTACTTCGACTCCTCGGCCCAGCCGTACAGGTTCCGCGCCGACGCGGCGCTGCGGCCGGTCGAGAAGTCCAGGCCGCCCTGGCTGTTGAACCAGGTCAGCTGCTCGTTCAGGAGGAACAGCGTGGCCAGGGCCGGGGTGTTGTACGTCTGGTTCTTGAGCGAGTTGTCGATCGCCGTCGGCAGCGAGAAGAACTCCGGGATGTGCCGGCCGGAGGCGTGGATCCGCGCGGCGCGCTCCAGGGCCGCCGGGGAGAACGCGGCGATCCACAGACCGCCGTCGGCGGCGAAGACCTTCTGCGGCCCGAAGTAGTAGACGTCCGTCTCGGCGACGTCGACCGGCAGACCGCCCGCGCCGGAAGTGGCGTCCACCAGGACCAGCGAGCCCTCGTCGGCGCCCGCGACACGCTTGACCGGCATGGCGACACCGGTCGACGTCTCGTTGTGCGTGAACGCGTAGACGTCGACGCCCGCCTCCGCCTGCGGGTCCGGGTGGGTGCCCGGGTCGGAGGAGATGACGCTCGGGTCGGCGAGCCACGGGGCGAGCTTCGCGGCCTTCGTGAACTTCGACGAGAACTCACCGAAGTTGAGGTGCTGGGACTTCGTCTCGATCAGACCGTGCGTCGCGATGTCCCAGAAGGCGGTGGAGCCGCCGTTGCCCAGGATCACCTCGTATCCCTCGGGGAGGGAGAAGAGGTCGCGCACACCCTCACGCACCGAGCCGACCAGGTTCTTGACCGGGGCCTGGCGGTGGGACGTGCCGAGGAGAGACGTTCCGGTGGCGGCCAGCGCGTCGACCGCCTCCGTCCGCACCTTGGAAGGACCGGCGCCGAAGCGTCCGTCGGAGGGCTTGATGTCAGCGGGAATCTGGATATCGGCCACGAACCGGAGCGTAGTACCTCACGGACACGGTCGAGGACCGTGTCCGTCGGATGAGACACCCGCTCCGGCCTGTGGGTCACCGCGAACGGCGGATCAGCCCAGCTCGACCGGCAGGTCGTACAGGTCGTTCTGGGTGACGATCGGCTTGTTCCGCAGCTCGGAGGCCGGGACGGCGAGCTCCAGGTCCGGGAACCGCTCGTACAGCGCGGGCAGCGCCACCTCCGCCTCCAGCCGCGACAGCGCCGCCCCGGGGCACACATGCGGGCCGTGGCCGAACGCGATGTGGCGGTTGGGGGAGCGGGTGACATCGAAGTCACCGGCGGTCGGCCCGTACTGCGCCTCGTCGCGGCCCAGTGCACCGAAGGAGACGATCAGCGCCTCGCCCTTCGGCAGCACCTTGTCGCCGACCTCGACGTCCTCCGCGGCGAACCGGATCAGCACATGCGAGGTCGGGGTGTTCCAGCGCAGGGTCTCCTCGATCACGTTCTCCCACGGCACCTCCCCGCCGAGTACCTGCTTGCGCTGCTCGGGGTGGGTCTGGAGGGCGACGACCGCGTTCACGATCAGGCTGATCGTCGTCTCGTGACCGGCCGCGATGATCAGCTGGAGGGTGTTGACGATCTCCTCGTCGGTGAGGTGGTCGCCGTCCTCGGAGGCCGCGATCAGGGCGCTCGTCAGATCGTCGCCCGGGTTCTCGCGCTTGGCGTCGACGATCTTCGTGAAGAGGGCGCCGAGGTCCGCCATCATCTGCGGGACCTCCTCCGGCGGCGTCTGCGTCGAGAAGAACTTCTCGAAGAGCTCCTTCAGTCGCGGGTGGTCGGCACCGTCCACGCCCATCAGCTCGCTGATCACGTTCATCGGCAGCGGGTACGCGAACTCCGCCTTCAGGTCGATCTGCTCGCCCCGGGGCAGCGCCGACAGCCGGTCCAGGCTCGCCGTCGTCAGCGCCTCGATGCCGGCCCGCAGCCGCTCCACCCGCTTCACGGTCAGCGCCTGCGCGACCAGGGTGCGCAGCCGGCGGTGGTCCGCGCCGTCGACCGTCAGCATGGAACGGCCCGGGTTGGCGAGGCCGATCAGCGGCCAGTCCATCGGTATCTCGCCGCGCTGCCAGGCGGTCCAGACGTTGATGTCCTTGACCACCCGGCTGTCGGTGAGCAGCTGCCGCGCCTCGGCGTGGTGGGTGACCGCGTAGCAGTGCACCCCGCCCGGCAGCTCCACCTCGGCGAGCGGGCCCGCCGCGCGCAGCCGGGCGCTCTCGCCGTCGAGGTCGGTGACGAAGGGGTCAAGGGCGATCCGGGTCATCAATGGCCTCCAAGGGCGGGAGTGGGAGTGAACGTCACGGGCAGGTCCGTCAGGCCCCGCAGCCAGGGGGACGGGCGCCGGGTCAGCTCTTCGGCGGGGACGGCGAGGTCGAGGTCCGGCAGCCGGTCCAGCAGCACCTCGATGCCGGTACGGGCGATGACCTCGGCGGTCTCCTGGGCCGGGAACGGGCAGCGGTGCTCGCCGTGCCCGAAGGAGAGAAACGCATTGTTGCCGCCGGTCAGTGACGAGCCGTCGGTACGGACCTGCGGATCCCCGTTGGCGGCGGCGATGCCGAGCAGCAGCAGGTCGCCCGCCTGGATGTGGCGGCCTCCGAGGTGGGTGTCGCGCGACGCCCAGCGGCCTGCCACGTTCTGCGTCGGGGTGTCCTCCCAGAGGACCTCGTTCATGGCCTCGGCGACGCTGTGCCGGCCGCCCGACAGGGACGCGGCGAACCGGTCGTCGGTGAGCATCAGCCGCAGCGAGTTGCCCATCCAGTCGGCGGTCGGCTGGTGGCCCGCGGCCATCATGACCATCAGGTCCTGGGCGATTTCCTCGTCGGTGAAGCCGCCGGGGTCGGCGAGCATCCGGGTGGCGACGTCGTCGGCGGGCTCGGCGTTCTTGTCGACCAGCAGCTGGACCATGGACGAGGCGAGGTGCTGCTGCCCGGCGAGGGCCCGCTCCCGGCCGTCGATCATGTCGTTGATCGAGCCGACGAGCGCAAATCCGGTGTCGCTGCCGAAGCCGTAGATCTTCGCCAGGACGAGCGCCGGGAGCAGCATCGCGTAGTCGGCGATGATGTCGGTCCCGCCCTTGGAGCAGAACCGGTCGATGAGCGTGTCCGCGAAGTCCTCCGCGTACCGCTTGAGCGCGAACGGGTCGACGGCCTCCAGCGCGTTGCTGATCATCGCGGCACGCTCGGTGTGGCGCGGGCCGACCGTGTACAGGATCGACGGCTGCTTGCGGCCGATCATCGGCAGCAGCGGCCAGTCGTCCGGGATGCGGTCCCACTGGTTCCACAGGTCGGAGTCGCGGCTGAACAGCACCGGATCGTTGGTCAGCTGGTGCAGTTCGCGGTAGCCGAGGACGAGCCAGGCGGGTACGTCGCCGTCGAGGACGACCGGCGCCACGGCTCCGTGGTCACGGCGCATCTCCCGGTACAGCCGGGTCGGTTCGGTCTGGAACCGGGGGCCGGAGAGCGGCGCGGGGCCGTGCGGGACGGGGCAGCCGGCGGGGGGTGCCGGGGGCTGGGTCACGAGCTGGGCTCCGGGGTCTTCTGCGGTGCGGGCTCCGGCGCGGTCTCCGGACGGGCGGCGGACGGGGCGGGCACCTGGCCCTGCGCGAGCGCATGGAGGTGCTCGACCAGCGTGATCAGTACGTACTTGCTCGACGAACGGTCCCGGGCGTCGCACTCCACCAGGGGTACGTCGTCCGAGAGGTCGAGCGCCTCACGTATCTGCTGTTCGGTGTGGAGCGGGCCGCCGAAGTCGTTGCACGCCACGATGAACGGCGTGCCGTGGTGCTCCAGGCGGTCGATCGCGTACCAGGAGTCGGCGAGCCGGCGGGTGTCGACGAGGACGACGGCGCCGAGCGTGCCCGAGAACAGCCGGTCCCACAGGAACCAGAAGCGTTCCTGACCGGGGGCGCCGAACAGGTACAGCACCGAGCGTTCGTCGAGCGTGATCCGGCCGAAATCGAAGGCGACGGTCGTGGACGATTTCGCGTGCACCCCGTCGAGACGGTCGACGGCCTCGCCCGCGCGGGTCATGGTCTCTTCCGTGTTCAGCGGACGGATCTCGCTGACGGAACGGACCATGGTGGTCTTGCCGACCCCGAAGCCGCCGACGACGACGATCTTCAGTCCGTTGTCGGCCGTCGCCTGCAGGGCGGAACGGTCAGAGGTTGCGGAGTCCAACGAGCACCTGTTCCAGAATGTCGGGGTCGGGGAACCGGTCCGCGACACGGGTGGTACGGGGGTGACGGGCGCTGATCCGGCCGGTGACCAGCAGATCGGACAGCATGATCCGGACGATGCTGACCGGCAGGCCGAGGCCCGCCGCGATCTCCACGACCGCGGTGGGGCGCTCGCACATGCGCAGGATGCTGACGTGCTCCGACTGCGTGCCGGGGGACGGCTCGCATTCGGAGACCACCAGCGTCACCAGGTCGAACGCGTCCGAATCGGACCGGCTGCGGCCACCGGTGAGGGTGTACAGCCGGTCCGGACCGTCGTCCCGGCCGGGTCGGGGGCGGGTCATACGTCGGCGGTCGCGTCGACGGTGGCAGCCGGGTCCGAGGGGGAGCGCGGCGGGGCGCTGAGGTGCTCGCCGAGCTGCTCGACGAGCTCGCTCATGTTGTGCCCGATGAGGCCGACATCGGCGTCCTCGGAGGCGACGACCGCGAGATGGGCGCCGGCGCCCGCCTCGACGATGAACAGCACGCCGCCGTAGAACTCGGCCATCGCGGACCGTACGCCGCCGGTGCCGTCACCGAACTCGACGGACGCGCCGTGCGACAGGCTCTGGATGCCGGCCGAGATCGCGGCCAGCTGGTCGGCCTGGTCGACGGAGAGCTCGGGGGTGCGGCACAACTTGAGGCCGTCCCTGGACAGGACGAGGGCATGCCGGGTGCCGGGGGTGCGCTCCAGGAGCCCCTCCAGCAGCCAGTTGAGCTTCTCGTCGGTGGTCGCGGTCATCGGGTGTTGCCTTCCGGGTGCGGGGAATTGGGCCGTACAGCCTGGCGGAAGCTGCTGAAGCGCGCTGCCTGTTCCTTGGGGTCGGCCGTACGGGGCCGGGGAGTTGCGGTGGCGCCGTCGGTCCGGGTGCGGGCCTCGGCGGCGGCGAGGGTGCGGCCGCGGGCGCGCTTGGGCAGTCCGCTGTCGCCGGTGGCGGGCTCGGGCTCGGTGCCGTTGCCGGAGCCGGTGTCCGTGCCGGGCCCAGTGCTGGTGCCGGCGTCGGCGTCGGTCTTCTGTGCCCCGTCCGTCGCGTCGTGGGCGGGTTCCGGCCGGGCAGCCGGCGCGGGGGCCGCCGCGCTGACCGGGGCGGGTGCCGGGACTCCCGCCGGGGTCCGGGTGATGAGCTCCTGCGGGAGCATCATCAACGCCCCCGTGCCGCCCCGCGCGGACGGCCGGAACGACACCGTCAGACCGTGCTTACGGGCCAGCCGGCCGACGACGGCCAGGCCGAGCCGGGTGCCGGACAGCCCGGCCAGGTCCTGGTCGGTGGCGGACACCGCGCGCTCGGCGCGCCGCAACTGCACATCGCTCATCACCAGACCGCTGTCCTCGACCGTCAGCACGACACCGGCCGGCACCTCCTCGACGTACACATGGACTTCCGCGGTGGGCGGCGAGAAGTTGGCGGCGTTGTCGAGGAGTTCGGCGAGGGCGTGCATGACACCCTCGGCGGCGTGACCGGCGATCGCGACATCACTGGTCGAGTGGAGACGTACCCGCTGATAGCCGCCGATCCGGCCCATCGCACCGCGCAGGATGGACTCCATCACGATCGGCTTCGCCCAGCGGCGCCCGGAGCGGGCACCGGTCAGCACGGCGATGGAGTCGGCCACCCGGCCGACCTGGGCGGTGCGGTGGTCCAGATGCAGCAGATCGCCGAGGATGTCCTCGGCGGAGTGCCGGTGTTCCATCTCGCGCAGGTCGGCGAGCATGCTCGTGGCCAGGGCCTGCATCCGGCCCGCGGCATTGGCGCATGCGGCGACCGCGGCGGAGCGCTGGGTGGCGCTGCGGGCCGCGCGGGCGGTCAGCTGCTCCACCTCGGCGCCCAGCCGGGCGGTGTCGGCAGCCGCCTGCTCGGCGATCCGGGCGGTCTCTGCCGCGGCGGCGGCCTTGATCCTGGCCGTCTCCGCGGTGAAGCGCTGGGCCTCGGCCGCGGACGACGACACCAGCCGCGAGGTCTCCGAGGTGAACCGCTCGGCCTCCACCCGGTGACGCGCGCGCAGCAGGCGCATGGTGGCCCGGGCGTGAACGGTGACGGCCACGGCGACCGACAGGAGCACGGCGGCGGCGCCCGCCCCCCAGGCCAGCGGGGTCCTTACCGAGGCGGGGGCGGCGCCGACCGCCCACAGGCAGCAGGAACCGGTGACGGCCGCCGAGACCAGCAGGGCCAGTGCGGTCGGCCGGGATGAGGAGCGCAAGCGGAGTCCTTGGGGCGGACGGTGACGGACAGGGCGGATCCGGACACTTCGGCACGGGAGAGGGTGAAGGCGATAACTGGAGCTGATAATTCCTAATCAAGTCGAGGTCACTATATGAGAATTGACGATCTGTTTGGGAAGCGCTTGCGGCTTTCTTTGTTACGTATGTGACTACGGGGCTGACGTATTCCGACGTATTCCGACGTACTGACGTATTCAGCGCATTCTCGCGAGGAACCCCGGAGCTTCGGCCCCGGGAGGAATCGCGTCCTGGGCGGGCGGCGCGGAGTGCCGCAGTGTCGCGCCACCGGGCGCGTGCCCGCACAGCCGCCCGGCGGAGCCGGACAAGGCCACGAGCGTTGGAGGCGAACGCGTGGGCGATGGATCACTGGTGCGGGTGGAAGGTGAGCGGACTCCGCCGGTTTGTGCGATTGGCGCACTAGAGTCCGTTGTCATGAAGTTGGTGGTGCGGGTCAAGTTGCTGCCGACGCCGTTGCAGTCGTCGGCGCTTGAGGCGACCCTGACCGCGTGCAACGAGGCCGCGACCTGGGCCGCGACAGTGGCGTTCGAGACGGGCGTGCGCAGGAATCTGCCGCTGCGCAGGCTGACCTATCGGGAGATCAAGTCCCGGTGGGAGCTCGGGGCGCAGGCTGCTCAGCATGCGGTCAAGAAGACCTGCGACGCGTATACCGCCCTGGCGGCGAACTTGCGGAACGGCCGTTGTGGCAGGCCCGGTTCGAAGCGCCGCGCCCGGGTTTCGGGCAAGCCGGTCGCCTTCCGGCCCCAGGCGGCCCAGCCGTATGACGACCGGATGCTGTCCTGGCAGCACGAACGACGTACGGTATCGATCTGGACCACCGGCGGGCGCATGAAGAACGTGGCCTTCACGGGACAGACGGAACAGTTGGAGGTCCTGGCCCGGTATCGGCAAGGCGAGTCCGACCTGCTGTGTGAGGGCGGGCAGTGGTACCTGCTCGCGACCTGCGAGATCCCCGAGGCCGAACCGAACACACACCCGGCCGCGTTCCTCGGTGTGGACTTCGGGATCGTGAACGTCGCCGCCACGAGCGACGGCACCAGGTACTCCGGGCGCAGGATCAACCGCAAGCGGGCCAGGGACCGAGCTCTGCGTTCCAAGCTGCAGAGGAAGGGCACGAAGTCCGCGAAGCGGCGGGCGAAGAAGTACGCGGGCCGCGAGGCCCGCCGCAACAAGGACATCAACCACAAGATCAGCAAGCGGATCGTGGCAGAGGCTGCACGCACCGGTCGCGGAATCGCCCTGGAGGATTTGGGCGGTATCCGGGAGCGGGCACGGCTGAGAAAGCCCCAACGCACCACGCTCCACTCCTGGCCTTTCGCCCAGCTCGGCTCCTTCATCGCCTACAAGGCGAAGCGGGCCGGAGTGCCGGTGGTGCACGTCGATCCGGCGTACACCAGCCAGGAATGCTCGCAGTGTCATCATGTCGAACGCGGCAACCGGCCTTCCCAGGCCGTGTTCGCCTGCCGGTCCTGCGGCTTCGTTGAGCACGCGGACCACAACTCGTCCCACAACATCGCCCACAGAGGGTGGTACGCGTGGGTCCGCGGGGCCGAGTCAACGGCCCCCGCTCTCACGCTGATCGCGTGAGAGCTGGACGCAGCCGGACTCATCGAAGCCACCGATGACCCGAGCAGCAAGCCCGGGAACTTCAATCCGGGTCGTTGACGGGAAACGCGCGGGGCGGCAGCTCCAGTGGCCCGGTCGACGGGACGATCGACGGCATCCTGGGCGCATGACCGACGAGCAGATGCGGACCTCTCTTGTGCGGGCCCTCTCCGGCGCTGTGCGCGGAGAGGTGGAGTTCGATGCCACCGCACGGGCGCTGATGACGATGGACGCCTCCAACTACCGTCGCGTACCGCTCGGCGTCGTCGCCCCGCGCGACGCCGACGACATCGCCGCCGCGCTCGCCATCTGCCGTGCGCACGAGGTGCCCGTGGTGCCGCGCGGCGGCGGAACCTCCATCGCCGGGCAGGCCACCGGCACCGGTGTGGTCCTCGACCTCACCCGCCATCTGCGGTCGATCGTGGAGCTGGACGCCGGGGCCCGCACGGCCGTCGTCCAGCCCGGCGTGATCCTGGACGACCTGCGCCGGGCCGCCGCACCGCACGGCCTCACGTTCGGCCCGGACCCGTCCACGCACAGTCGCTGCACGCTCGGCGGGATGATCGGCAACAACTCCTGCGGCTCGCACTCGGTGGCCTGGGGCACCACCGCCGACAACGTCGAAGCACTGACCGTCGCCCGCTACGGCGGCGACACGCTGCGGCTGGGTCGCGGCCGCTGGGACGGCGCCCCCGCCGGTCTGCGCGAACTGGCCGGCAGTCACCTCGCCCTGCTGCGCACCGGCTTCCCCGAGCTCCCGCGCCGCATCTCCGGGTACGCCCTCGACGCCCTGCTCCCGGAGCGCGGACCGGACCTCGCCCGCGCCTTCTGCGGCAGCGAGGGGACGCTCGGCGTGGTGACGGAGGCGACCGTACGGCTGGTCGAGGCGCCCGAGGCCCGCGCCCTCGCCGTACTCGGGTACGCCGACGAGTCAGCGGCCGCAGAGGCCGCCCCCGGCCTCCTCCCGTACTGCCCCCTGACGGTCGAGGGCATGGCCGCCGATCTCGTACGCGAACCGGCCGGTCTGCCGCGCGGCGGAGCCTGGCTCTTCGTCGAGACGGGCGGTGCCACCCCGGCCGAGGCGCGGGCACACGCCGAACAGATCCTGCGGGCGGCCGACGCGGTGGACGCGGCCGTCGTCACCGACCCGGCCGGGCAGCGGGCCCTGTGGCGCATCCGGGAGGACGCATCCGGCACGGCGACCCGGATGCCCGACGGCAGCGAGGCCTGGCCCGGCTGGGAGGACTGCGCCGTACCACCCGCCCGCCTCGGCCCCTACCTGCGCGAATTCCGCGCCCTGCTCACCGCCCACGGACTGCGCGGCACACCGTACGGGCACTTCGGCGACGGCTGCATCCACGTGCGGATCGACTTCGACCTGCTGAGCGGTGACGGCGTGGCCCGGTTCCGCCGCTTCTCCGAAGAGCTGGCCACGCTCGTCGTCGCGCACGGCGGCTCACTGAGCGGGGAACACGGCGACGGGCAGGCCCGGTCCGAGCTGCTTCCCCGCATGTACGGAGACGAACTTGTCGCGCTCTTCGGGCGGTTCAAGGACCTCTGGGACCCGGACGGCGGCATGAACCCCGGGGTGCTCGCCCGACCGGCCCGGCTCGACGAGAACCTCCGCTTCGACGTCCTGCCGAAGCGCCCGGTGGACGTCACCTTCGGCTACCCGCACGACGACGGCGACTTCTCGGCGGCCGTACGACGGTGTGTCGGCGTCGCGAAGTGCCGTACGGCGCAGGCGCCGGGCGCGGGTGTTATGTGTCCGTCGTTCCGGGCGACCGGCGAAGAGGCGCACTCCACCCGCGGCCGGGCCCGGCTGCTGCACGAGATGCTCGCGGGTGAGGTGATCACGGACGGATGGCGGTCGAAGGAGGTCCGGGACGCGCTCGACCTGTGCCTGTCCTGCAAAGGATGCCGCAGCGACTGCCCGGTGGGCGTGGACATGGCCACGTACAAGGCGGAGTTCCTGCACCACCACTACCGGGGGCGGCTGCGCCCCGCCACCCACTACGTGATGGGCCGGCTGCCGGGGTGGCTGCGGCTCGCCGCCCCGTTCGCGCCCGTGCTGAACACGCTGGCCCGGATCCGCCCGCTCGCCGCACTGGCGAAACGGCTCGCGGGCATTGCTTCGGAGCGGACGATTCCGGTTCTGGCGGGGGAGACGTTCACCCGGTGGGCGGCCAAGCGCAGGCGCCGGGGGACGGCGCTCCTGTCGAACGACCAGGTGGTGACGGTCTGGCCGGACACCTTCACCAACCATCTCTCCCCGGAGGTCGGCAGGGCGGCGGTCCGGGTCCTGGAGGCGGCGGGCCGGACGGCCCTGTACCCGGGGCGGGGGGTGTGCTGCGGCCTCACCTACGTATCGACGGGCCAGCTGGACAAGGCCCGCAGGGTCATGCGCCGCACGCTGGACCGGATGGGGCCCTCCCTCGGCGACCCGCTCGTCGTCCTCGAACCGAGCTGCGCCGCCACCCTCCGTACGGACCTCCCGGAACTCCTCCCCGGCGACCCCCGTGCCGCCGAACTCGCCGCATCCGTACGCACGCTGGCGCAGTACCTGGAGGAGTACACCCCCGGCTGGCAACCGCCGCGCCTGGACCGCCCGGTCACCGGCCAGACCCACTGCCACCAGCACGCGGTCCTCGGCGACGCGGCGGAACGACGGCTCCGCGGACGCGCCGGGCTGGAAGGGGAACTGGCCGGTGGCTGCTGCGGACTGGCGGGGAACTTCGGTTTCGAACGAGGCCACTGGGGGGTGTCGGTGGCATGTGCGGAGGAGCAGCTGCTGCCGTCGGTACGCAGTGCGGAGCCCGGCACGGAGATCCTGGCCGACGGCTTCTCCTGCCGGACCCAGCTGGCACAACTGGCAGGCGTGCGGTCGAGACACCTGGCAGAGCTGCTGGCAGAGGGGCTGAACGGTACCGACACCCACCCGGTCTGACCTCGGCCGCTGCGGCCACACCCCCTGCGGCACCCGATCCAGGCCCTGGCGGCAAGAACCCGAGCCCCTGCGGCGATTGAGCAGCGGGTTACGGGGCGGAGCCCCGGGTTCGGGAAGGGGCGGGGGGCGGGGGAACAGAACCTCCCCCGCCCCGCCCCGCGCCATCAGCCCGTGGCGACCGCCCGTACCGCCGCCGCCACCAACCGCTCGTTCTCCGGCGCCGCCCCGCCAGGAAACGCATATCGCCGCCGCGTGTACCCGTACGCCACCCCACTGACCGGATCGGCGAGCGCCTGCGACCCCGCCGCACCGCAGTGCCCGAACGCCCCCTCCCGGCATTCACAGCACCCCAACTCCCTTGCTGTGCAGGGAAATTTCCTCACCCGGTCAGGTCTTCTCCAATGATTTCGCGGGCCATTGCGGCGAGGTTCGGCAGCGCCGGATGGCCGGGTGCGTCGCGGCGGGCGAGCAGCAGCGGCACGGTCGGGGCGTCGACGAGCGGGCGGTACGCGACCCCGGCGTGCGGATGCATGTCGGCGGTGGAGGCGACCGACACGCCGGAGCCGCGCCCGGCCGCGATGGCGGTCAGCCAGTCGTCGGTGTTGGCGACGGTGAGGGTGGCGGCGGGGCGGGCGTGCGGCGGCCACAGGTCGACCGTGGTGGTGCCGGAGACCGTGTTGAGGACGACCGTGCCGTCCGCGAGATCGGCGAGACGGAGCGTGCTGTGTGCGGCGAGCGGCCCGTCCGCGGTCACCGCCGCCACCCGGTCCTCGCTGAACAGCACCTCGGTGACGAGCCCCGGCGCGTCGACGGGCCCGCGCAGCAGCGCCGCGTCGACCTCGCCGCGGGTGAGCCCGGCCGTGCGGTCGTCGATCCGCAGCAGTTCGAGAGGGGTCTCCGGGTACCGGTCCTGCCAGCCGCGTAGCAGCGGTGTGGTGTACGGGCCGAACGCGGACCAGGCGTGTCCGAGCCGCAGCGGCCGGTGGCGCAGGCCGCCGGAGTCGACCGCCTCGTCGAAGGCGGCGACCGCGGCGGCCGCCTTGTCGCGGAAGACGACGCCCTCGGAGGTGAGGGCGAGGTGATGGGTGGAGCGGTCCACGAGCCGGACGCCGAGATGCTGCTCAAGGGCGGCGAGGGTGCGGGAGACGGCGGGCTGGGTGAGCCGGAGCGCGGCTGCGGCGCGTGTGACGTTGCCCGCGTCGGCGACGGCGAGGAAGGCCCGCAAGTGGCGCAGCTCGACGCTGCGGCCCTGTCCTGTGCTCATGCGTCAGCAGCATAACGGGAGCGCATTCCGCATTTCACGCGCCGCGCGGAGGTCTCTACGGTAAAGAAACGGCCCGCGCCGCAAGAGTGCAGTATCTTCAATCGTGAAGTGCAATACAGTGCACTCTATCCCGCTCAGCCCCTCGAGGACGAAGGCCGCCACGTGAACGACCAGCGCAGTGCCGCAGAGCCGGCCGCAGCAGCCGTCGCCGTACCGGAGGCGGTGTCCGCCCTCGACGGGGCGGGCCTCGCGCGTCCGGGCGCCCGCAGGGCGGCGCTCGCTCCGGTGGCCCTGGTGGTCGCGGGCGGCCTCTCCGTGCAGTTCGGTTCGGCGGTCGCGGCCCTGCTGATGCCGCGGGCCGGCGCGCTCGGGGTGGTCACGCTCCGGCTGGTGGTCGCCGCGGTCGTCCTGCTGGTCGTCTGCCGCCCGAAGCTGCGCGGTCACTCGCGGGCCGACTGGGGCACGGTGGTCGCGTTCGGCATCGCCATGGGCGCCATGAACATGCTCTTCTATCAGGCTCTCGACCGCATTCCGCTGGGTGCGGCCGTCACCCTCGAGGTGCTCGGCCCGCTGGCGCTCTCGGTGATCGCCTCCCGCCGCCTGATCAACTTCGTCTGGGCGGGGCTCGCGCTGGGCGGGGTGTTCCTGCTGGGCGGCGGAGGCTTCGACCGACTGGACCTGCTCGGTGCTGCGTTCGCGCTGGGTGCGGGGGCGATGTGGGCGACGTACATCGTCTTCAGCGCCCGCACCGGCCGTCGCTTCCCGCAGGCCGACGGTCTGGCCCTGGCGATGGTCGTCGCCGCAGTGCTGTCACTGCCGCTGGGCATCCTGGAATCGGGCGCGAAGCTGGCGGTCCCGTCGACACTGGCGATGGGTGCGGCGGTGGCGCTGATGAGCTCGGTGCTCCCGTACACCCTGGAACTGATGGCGCTGCGACGGCTGCCCGCGCACACGTTCGCCGTACTGATGAGCCTGGAACCGGCCATCGCGGCGACGGCCGGCTTCCTCATCCTCGACCAGGCCCTGACGGCCACCGACGCGCTGGCGATCGCGCTGGTCATCGGGGCGAGCATGGGTGCGGTCCGCAGTCAGGTGGGCGCCGGCCGCCGCGCGAAGGCGAACTCCTAGGGGGCCTGCCGTCACCACCCGCAGGCCGCGTCCAGGTCCCAGACCGAATCCGCCAGTTCCGCCGGAGGCGTCGGCCAGCCGGAAGCGTGCCAGTGTGCGATCCGCCAGGACAGGCGGCGGGGCCAGAGCGGAGTGGTGGGCAGGTCGGAGACCGGTACCCAGACCGGGACGCCCCCGTAGTTGTCCAGGGTCTCCGGTGCGCCCACCTCGCCCTTCGCCTCCATCGTGAAGTAGTGGCCCCGGGTGCCGCCCCGCCAGATCCGGGCCACCTCGCGTACGACCGTTCCGTGCAGGCCGGTCTCCTCCCGGAGTTCGCGGACCGCCGCCACCTCCGGTGTCTCGCCGGCTTCGACGCCGCCGCCCGGGATCTCGTAGTGGCAGCCGTCGTCCCCGGGGAAGTGGATCAGTAGCATCCGGCGGTCGCGGATGACGATCGCGCCGCCACGGACCCGCGTCGGTTCGGCTGTCGTCGGGTCGTCCAGGGTGGCCGTGTCCTGCGGCGGAGCCCCCTGCGACCACGCGCGCAGGACGTTCTCCGCGGTGCCGACCGGGCGGATGCGGGCGTGCAGCGCCTCGGTCAGGGAGAGCGCGGCCGATGCGCCCTCGGCGGTCCGGCCGTCGGTGCGGAAGGAGCCCGCGGCGGAGCTCAGGGCGAGGCCCGGGAAGGAGTAGTAGATGCCGGTCTCGTCCCGATACTGCTCCAGGACAAGCCTGTTGTCGTCGAAACGCACACCCGCGGTGCGAGGTTCGTCAGTCATCGGCGGAGGCTAGCAGCCGGGTCCTGGCCCGGCCGTGGAGTCGGACGCATCAAATAATGCAAGCATGCTTGCTTGTTTCCTGGTCCGCTGACATGCTCCTGGGCACACCGCCACGCCCCGAGGGGAGCGCACCCGTGTCCGATGCCGCAGCCGTGCTCGACGATCTGAGCAGCGAGAGCGACGAACTCGACCTGCTGGTAGCGGAGTCGAGTGCCGAACAGTGGGCCGGGCCGACCCCCGCCGAGCGCTGGACAGTCGCCCACCAGATCGCCCATCTGACCTGGACCGACGAGGTCGCCCTGCTCGCCGTCACCGACCCGGACGCCTTCGCTGCGGAGGTGGCCAAGGCGCAGGCGGCACCCGGCAGCTTCGTCGACCAGGCCGCCGAGGAGCTCGTGGCCGAGGAGCCGGCCGCGCTGCTCGCACGCTGGCGCGACGGGCGCGACCGGCTCCAACGAGCCCTGCGCGCCGCCCCGCCCGGTACCCGCATCCCCTGGTACGGGCCGCCCATGAGCGTCGCGTCCATGGCGACCGCGCGGCTGATGGAGACCTGGGCGCACGGGCAGGACATCGCCGACGCCCTCGGTGCCGTACGCGCCCCGACCACCCGGCTGCGCCATATCGCCCGGATCGGGGTGCGGACCCGTGACTACGCCTTTCTCGTACGGGGGATCAAGGCACCCGATGAGGAGTTCCGCGTCGAACTCGAAGCCCCCGACGGCGAGGTGATCGCATTCGGGCCCGAGGATGCCGGACAGCGTGTCACCGGGCCGCTGCACGACTTCTGTCTCCTCGTCACCCGGCGCGCCCACCGTGACGACCTCGCCGTCCGTGCCGTCGGGGCCGACGCCGACCAATGGCTGGACATTGCCCAGGCCTTCGCCGGTCCGCCCGGCCCCGGTCGCGCACCCGGGGGCGGTGCACGGGGCGGCGCCCGATGACCGCCGCACCGCTGCGGATCGGGAACGCCTCCGGGTTCTACGGTGACCGCTTCGACGCCGTACGCGAGATGCTCACCGACGGCCCCCTCGACGTCCTCACCGGCGACTACCTCGCCGAGCTGACCATGCTCATCCTCGGGCGCAGCCGGCTGGCGGACCCCGCCCGCGGCTACGCCACCACCTTCCTGCAGCAGCTCGAAGAAGGCCTCGGGCTCGCCCACGAGCGCGGCGTGAAGATCGTCGCCAATGCCGGGGGGCTCAACCCGGCCGCACTCGCCGGGGCCGTCGCCGAGCTGGCGCGCAAGGTGGGCGTTCCGGTCCGGGTCGCGCACGTCGAGGGCGACAGCCTGCCCGTGCCCGACGGGTTCCTCACCGCCAACGCCTACCTCGGCGGCCACGGCATCGCCGCCTGCCTGCGCGCCGGGGCCGATGTCGTCGTCACCGGCCGGGTCACCGACGCCGCCCTCGTCACCGGCCCCGCCGCCGCCCACTTCGGCTGGGGGCCGGACGACCACGACGCCCTCGCCGGGGCCGTCGTCGCCGGGCACGTCCTGGAGTGCGGCACCCAGGCCACCGGAGGGAACTACTCCTTCTTCCGCGGCCACGACATCCGCCGGCCCGGCTTCCCGCTCGCCGAGATCCACGCCGACGGGTCGTCCGTCGTCACCAAGCACGACGGCACGGGCGGCTTCGTCGACGTCGGGACCGTCACCGCCCAGCTGCTCTACGAGACCGGCGGCGCCCGGTACGCCGGGCCGGACGTGACCGCCCGGCTCGACACCGTACGCCTGACCCAGGACGGGCCGGACCGGGTCCGGATCTCCGGGGTGCGCGGCGAGGCCCCGCCGCCCACCCTCAAGGTGGGGCTCACCCGGCTCGGCGGCTGGCGCAACGAGGTCGTCTTCGTGCTCACCGGGCTCGACATCGAGGCCAAGGCACAGCTGGTGCAGGACCAGTTCGCGCAGGCGGTCACCCGGTCCCGTACCGGGCCGCCCGACGAGGTGCGGTGGGAACTGGCCCGTACCGACAGGGCCGACGCCGACACCGAGGAGACCGCCGCCGCCCTGCTCCGGCTCGTCGTCCGCGACCAGGATCCGGAGGCCGTCGGAAGGTCGGTCTCCGGGGCCGCGATCGAGCTGGCCCTCGGCAGCTACCCGGGCTTTCATGTCACCGCCCCGCCGGGCAAGGGCGCGCCCTACGGGGTCTTCGAGGCGAGGTACGTACCGGCGGAAGACGTCGAGCACTTCGCCGTGGGGCCGGACGGGCGACGGGAGCGGGTGACACCACCCGTACGGACAAAGGCGCTCGAGGAAGTGGACGAGCCCGCTCTCCCCGAACCTCTGCCTGCCGGGCTGACTCAGCTGACCCCCCTCGGCCGTATCGCCGGCGCCCGGAGCGGCGACAAGGGCGGTGACGCCAACATCGGCATCTGGGTCCGCACCGACGACGCCTGGCGCTGGCTGGCGCACGAACTGACCGTCGAACGATTCCAGGAACTGCTGCCCGAGACCGCCGAGTTGACCGTCGTGCGGCACGTCCTGCCGAATCTCCGCGCACTGAACTTCGTCGTCCACGGCCTCCTCGGCGAAGGCGTCGCCGCACAGGCCCGCTTCGATCCGCAGGCCAAGGCGGTGGGGGAGTGGCTGCGGTCCCGGCACCTCCCCATCCCCGTGACCCTGCTCGAAACCACCGACGCACCGGAGGCGCACGCATGACCGTCCTGGCCACCGGGCTCGACACCACGAGTCCCGAATACGCCGCGAACCGCGCCACCATGCTCGACCGGATCGGCGAACTCGACACCGAGCACGGCAAGGCCCTCGCGGGCGGCGGCGAGAAGTACGTCGAGCGGCACCGGGGGCGCGGCAAACTCCTCGCCCGGGAGCGGATCGAGCTGCTGGTCGATGCCGACACACCGTTCCTGGAGCTGTCGCCGCTCGCCGCCTGGGGCAGCGAGTACGCCGTGGGCGCCTCGCTCGTCACGGGCATCGGGGTCGTCGAGGGCGTCGAGTGCCTGATCACCGCCAACGACCCGACCGTACGCGGCGGCGCCTCCAACCCCTGGACCCTGAAGAAGGCCCTGCGCGCCAACGAGATCGCCTTCGCCAACCGGCTGCCCTGCATCAGCCTCGTCGAGTCCGGCGGGGCCGATCTGCCGTCCCAGAAGGAGATCTTCATCCCCGGCGGCGCGCTGTTCCGGGACCTCACCCGGCTCTCCGCCGCCGGCATCCCCACCGTCGCGGTCGTCTTCGGGAACTCCACGGCCGGCGGGGCGTACGTCCCCGGCATGTCCGACCACACCGTCATGATCAAGGAGCAGTCCAAGGTCTTCCTGGGCGGACCGCCGCTGGTGAAGATGGCGACCGGCGAGGAGAGCGACGACGAGTCCCTCGGCGGCGCCGACATGCACGCCCGCACCTCCGGACTCGCCGACCACTTCGCCGTCGACGAGCACGACGCGCTGCGCCAGGCACGGCGGATCGTCGCCCGGCTCAACTGGCGCAAGGCACACGCCGATCCGGGGCCCGCCGAGCCACCGAAGTACGACGAGGACGAGCTGCTCGGGATCGTGCCCGGGGATCTCAAGATCCCTTTCGATCCGCGCGAGGTGATCGCCCGGCTCGTCGACGGCTCCGACTTCGACGCGTTCAAACCGCTGTACGGGACGAGCCTGGTCACCGGTTGGGCGCGGCTGCACGGCTACCCCGTCGGCATCCTCGCCAACGCGCAAGGCGTGCTGTTCAGCGAGGAGTCGCAGAAGGCCGCCCAGTTCATCCAGCTCGCCAACCAGCGCGACATCCCCCTCCTCTTCCTGCACAACACCACCGGCTACATGGTCGGCAAGGAGTACGAGCAGGGCGGCATCATCAAACACGGCGCGATGATGATCAACGCGGTGTCCAACTCCAGGGTCCCGCACCTGTCCGTGCTGATGGGCGCCTCGTACGGGGCCGGGCACTACGGCATGTGCGGGCGCGCCTACGAGCCCCGCTTCCTCTTCGCCTGGCCCGGCAGCAAGTCCGCCGTGATGGGCCCGCAGCAGCTCGCGGGCGTGCTGTCCATCGTCGCCCGGGCCTCCGCCGCCGCGAAGGGACGGCCCTACGACGACGAGGCCGACGCCGGGCTGCGCGCCATGGTGGAGCAGCAGATCGAGTCCGAGTCGCTCCCGATGTTCCTCTCCGGGCGGCTGTACGACGACGGGGTCATCGACCCGCGCGACACCAGGACCGTCCTCGGGATCTGCCTGTCCGCGATCCACACCGCCCCGGTCGAAGGCGCCCGCGGCGGCTTCGGCATCTTCCGGATGTGAGGACGAACATGATCAGCACCCTGCTCGTCGCCAATCGGGGCGAGATCGCCTGCCGGATCTTCCGCACCTGCCGTGCCCTGGGCATCGCCACCGTCGCCGTGTACTCGGACGCGGACGCCGACGCACTGCACGTCAGGGAGGCCGACACCGCCGTACGGCTGCCGGGGGCCGCGCCCGCCGACACCTATCTGCGCGGCGATCTCGTCGTACGCGCCGCCCGCACGGCGGGTGCCGACGCCGTGCACCCCGGCTACGGCTTCCTCTCCGAGAACGCCGGGTTCGCCCGGGCCGTGCAGGACGCCGGGCTCGTCTGGGTCGGCCCGCCGGTCAAGGCCATCGAGATGATGGCGTCCAAGACCCGGGCCAAGGAGCTGATGGCCGCCGCCGGAGTGCCGCTGCTCGCACCCGTCGACCCGGCGCAGGCGACCGCAGGTGACCTGCCGCTGCTGCTGAAAGCCGCGGCGGGCGGCGGCGGGCGCGGCATGCGAGTCGTGCGTGAACTGGGCGCGCTGCCGGGCGAGATGGCGGCCGCCACGGCCGAGGCTACGAGCGCCTTCGGGGACGGCGAAGTCTTCGCCGAGCCCTATGTCGAACGCGGCCGGCATGTCGAGGTCCAGATCATGGCCGACGCACACGGCACCGTATGGGCGCTCGGCACCCGCGACTGCTCGCTCCAGCGCCGCCACCAGAAGGTCATCGAGGAGGCCCCGGCGCCCGGCCTCGACGACGCGCTGCGCACCCGGCTGCACGACGCGGCGACCGCAGCGGCCCGCGCCGTCGGCTACCGGGGCGCGGGCACCGTCGAGTTCCTCGTCGCCGCCGACGGATGCCCGTACTTCCTGGAGATGAACACCCGGCTCCAGGTCGAACACCCCGTCACCGAAGCTGTTTTCGGGCTCGACCTCGTCGCCCTCCAACTGTCCGTCGCCGAAGACGAACCCCTCCCCACCACGCCACCCGCCCCGCACGGGCACGCCGTCGAGGCCCGGCTCTACGCGGAGGACCCGGCCCGCGACTGGCAGCCACAGACCGGAGCACTGCTCACGCTGGACGTACCGGACGAACCCGGTCTGCGCCTCGACACCGGATACACCGGCGGCGACACCATCGGCATGCACTACGACCCGATGCTCGCCAAGGTCATCGCCCACGCCCCCACCCGCGCCCAGGCCGTACGCCTCCTCGCCCGCGCCCTGGAACGCGCCCGCATCCACGGCCCGGTCACCAACCGCGAGCTGCTCGTACGGTCACTGCGCCACCCCGACTTCACCGGCGCCCGCCCCGACACCGGCTTCTACGACCGCCACCTGGACGCCCTCACCCGTACCCCGGGCGACGACGCGGACCGGCACCTCGCGGCCCTCGCCGCAGCCGCCGCCCACGCAGCCCGGCACCCGGACGCCATCGGTACATCCCGCTTCGGCGGCTGGCGCAACCTCCCCTCCCAGCCGCAGACCAGGCGCTACCGCAGCGAACCCGACGGCGCCGAACACGAGATCGCCTACCGCACCACCCGCAGCGGCGCGATCGACGCCCCCGGAGCCCGGATCCTCACCGCCACCCCCGGCCACGTCACCGTCGAAACCGACGACGGCGTCACCCACCGCTTCCGCCTCGCCACCCACCACGACCGGGTCCACGTGGACGGCGCCACCGGCTCGCACACCTTCACCGCCCTCCCCCGCTTCACCGACCCCACCGAACGCACCGAACCCGGCTCCCTGCTCGCCCCCATGCCCGGCACCGTCGTCCGGCTCGCCGACGGCCTCGCACCCGGCGCCGCCGTCCGGGCCGGGCAGCCCCTCATCTGGCTCGAGGCGATGAAGATGGAACACCGCATCCTCGCCCCCGCCTCCGGCACCCTCACCGCGCTCCACGCCGCACCCGGCCTCCAGGTGGAGGTCGGCGCCCTGCTCGCAGTCGTACAAGACGCACAGGAGGAACCGACCCCATGAGCACCGCCCTCGAAACCGAAGAGCAGCAAGCCCTGCGCGCCGCCGTCGCCGCACTCGGAAAGCGGTACGGGCGCGACTACATGACCTCCGTCGTACGCGACGGCGCCCACCCCCGGGAACTGTGGACCGAAGCCGCCAAGCTCGGCTACCTGGGAGTCAACCTCCCCGAGGAGTACGGCGGCGGAGGCGGCGGCATGGCCGAACTCTCCATAGTCCTGGAAGAGCTGGGAGCGGCAGGATCGCCCCTCCTCATGATGATCGTCTCCCCGGCGATCTGCGGCACCGTCATCGCCCGCTTCGGCACCGACACCCAGAAACAGCAGTGGCTCCCCGGCCTCGCCGACGGCACCCTCACCATGGCCTTCGGCATCACCGAACCCGACGCCGGCTCCAACTCCCACCGCATCACCACCACCGCCCGCCGCGACGGTGACGACTGGCTGCTCACCGGGCGGAAAGTGTTCGTCTCCGGCGTCGACATCGCCGACGCCACCCTCATCGTCGGGCGCACCGAGGACGCCAGGACCGGCAGGCTCAAGCCCTGCCTCTTCATCGTCCCGCGCGACGAGCCCGGATTTCAGCGCTCGCAGATCGACATGGAACTGCAGGCACCGGAGAAGCAGTTCGAGCTGGTCCTCGACGACGTGCGGCTGCCCGCCGACGCCCTCGTCGGAGGGGGTACCTCCCGCTCGAGCGAAGCCGGGAGCGGGGGAGAGGACGCGGGCCTCCTCCAGCTCTTCGCCGGACTCAACCCCGAACGCATCATGACCGCCGCCTTCGCCCTCGGCATGGGCCGGTACGCCCTCGGCCGCGCCGTCGAGTACGCCCGGACCCGGCAGGTATGGAAGGAGCCCATCGGCTCCCACCAGGCCATCGCCCACCCCCTCGCCCAGGCGCACATCGAACTCGAGCTGGCCCGCCTGATGATGCAGAAGGCCGCCCGGCTCTACGACGAGGGCGACGACATCGGCGCGGGCGAAGCCGCCAACATGGCGAAGTACGCCGCCGCCGA
Source organism: Streptomyces sp. NPDC051664 (assembly GCF_044453545.1). Classification (NCBI taxonomy): domain Bacteria; kingdom Bacillati; phylum Actinomycetota; class Actinomycetes; order Kitasatosporales; family Streptomycetaceae; genus Streptomyces; species Streptomyces sp. NPDC051664. Next base: position 126,879 of record NZ_JBITCU010000016.1, read on the forward strand.
GGCCTGCGTGAAAGCCGTCGACCAGGCGGTGCACACCCTCGGCGGCAACGGCCTCACCCGCGAATACGGGATCGCTTCCCTGATCACCGCAGCCCGCGTCGCCCGGATCGCACCCGTCAGCCGGGAAATGATCCTGAACTACGTTTCCCACCAGTCCCTGGGTCTCCCCAAGTCGTACTGACACAGGGGACTCTGTCCCTCCAGCCGCCGTTCGAAGGGACCCGCCATGGTGAACGTGTTCCGCAGCGAGTACGCAGACGTCCAGCCGCTCGACCTCCCCATCCATGACGCGGTCCTCGGGCAGGCCGCCGGCACCTACGGCGACACGATCGCCCTGATCGACGGCACCGACGACACCACCACGCTCACCTACCGGCAGCTCGACGCATTCCACCGCCGGATCGCAGCGGCGCTCGCCGCCACCGGGGTCCGCAAGGGCGACGTCGTCGCCCTGCACAGCCCCAACACCCTCGCCTACCCGACCGTGTTCTTCGGAGCCACCCGGGCAGGCGCCACCGTCACCACCGTGCACCCCCTCGCCACGGCGGAGGAGTTCGCCAAACAGCTCCGCGACTCCTCCGCCCGCTGGATCGTCACCGTCTCCCCGCTCCTCCGAACCGCCCGCCGCGCCGCCGAACTCGTCGGCGGCATAGAGGAGATATTCGTCTGCGACCGGGCCGACGGACACACCTCCGTACTCGACATGCTGGGCTCCACCGCCCCCGAACCGCGGATCACCATCGACCCGGCCGAGGACATCGCCGCACTGCCGTACTCCTCCGGCACCACCGGCACACCCAAGGGCGTCATGCTCACCCACCGCTCCATGGCCACCAACCTGGAGCAGCTGCGGCCGTTCATCCCCATGAACCCCGGCCACCGGATCCTCGCCGTCCTCCCGTTCTTCCACATCTACGGGCTGACCGCCCTGATGAACGCCCCACTGCGGCTCGGCGCCACCGTCGTCGTCCTGCCGCGCTTCGACCTCGTCCAGTTCCTCACCGCGATCGAGAAGCACCGGATCAGCGGACTGTACGTGGCCCCGCCGATCGTCCTGGCCCTCGCGAAGCACCCGGCCGTCGCCCAGTACGACCTGTCCTCGCTGGAGTACATCGTCAGCGCCGCCGCCCCGCTCGACGCAGGACTCGCCGCCGCCTGCTCCCGGCGCCTCGGACTGCCACCGGTACGGCAGGCGTACGGCATGACGGAACTCTCGCCCGGCACCCACGTCGTCCCGCTCGCCGCCGAGAACCCGCCGCCCGGCGCCGTCGGGAAACTCCTGCCGGGCACCGAGATGCGGATCGTGTCCCTCGACGACCCGGACCGCGACGCCGGCATCGACACCGACGGCGAGGTACTCATCCGCGGCCCGCAGGTGATGAAGGGCTACCTCGGCCGGCCCGAGGCCACCGCCGAAATGATCGACACCGAGGGCTGGGTGCACACCGGCGACATCGGCCGTGTCGACGCCGACGGCTGGCTCCGCGTCGTCGACCGGGTCAAGGAACTCATCAAGTACAAGGGCTACCAGGTCGCCCCCGCCGAACTCGAAGCCCTGCTGCTCGGCCACCCGTCGATCGCGGACGCCGCCGTCATCGGGGTGTACGACACCGACGGCAACGAAGTCCCCAAGGCATATCTGGTCCGGCAGGCGGGAGTCGCCCCCGACGACCTCACCGCCGACGACGTCATGGCGTACGTCGCCGAGCGCGTCGCCCCGTACAAGAAAGTCCGGCGGGTCGAATTCATCGGCGCCGTACCCCGCGCCACCTCCGGAAAGATCCTCCGGCGCGAACTGCGCGACCGGGAAAACACCGACGAAGAAGTCATCGAGAAGGCGGCAGAGGCATGAAACTGGTCCGCACCGGCCGAGAACGTGGCATCGCCACCGTACGGATGGACTCGCAGACGAACCGCAACGCACTCTCCGCGAGGCTCGTCGCCGAACTCCGCGAAACCCTCGCCCGATACGGCGAGGACGACACCGTACGTGCCGTGGTCCTCACCCACACCGGCAACACGTTCTGTGCCGGCGCGGACCTCGGCGCACCTCCCGACCCGGCAGCGTTCGTCGCCCTGATGCGGGAGATCGTGTCCCTGCCCAAACCGGTGGTGGCCCGCGTCGACGGACACGTCCGGGCGGGCGGCCTCGGACTCCTCGCCGCCTGCGACATCTCGGCCGCCGGACCCGCCTCCACCTTCGCCCTCACCGAATCCCGGCTCGGTCTCGCCCCGGCCGTGATCTCCCTGCCCCTGCTGCCCCGCACCGACCCGCGCGCAGCCGCCCGTTACTACCTCACCGGAGAACGTTTCGACGCGACCGAAGCCGCCCGGATCTCCCTGATCACCCTCGCCGCCGACGACGTGGACAAGGCGCTCGTACCCGTACTCGACGGACTGCGCCGAGCCTCACCACAGGGGCTGGCAGCATCGAAGGAGCTGGTCACAGCTACTGTGCGGGAAAGTTTCGACCAGTACGCCGAAGACCTCATCGCCCGCTCGGCAGCGCTCTTCGCCTCCGCCGAGGCACGGGAAGGGATGACGGCCTTCCACGAACGACGGGACCCCGCATGGGTGTTGTGACGCCCCCCACCGACAGGACCCCCAAGCAGGACCGCAGCCGCGCCACCCGCCGACGGCTGCTCGAAGCCGCGGTCGCCTGCCTCGCCGAACACGGCTGGGCAGGCTCCACGGTCTCCGTCGTCGCCGAACGCGCAGGCGTATCGCGCGGCGCCGCCCAGCACCACTTCCCCACCCGCGAGGACCTGTTCACCGCAGCCGTCGAATACGTCGCCGAGGAACGCTCCGCCGCCCTGCGCACCCTGCCCGTCCAGGGCCGCGCAGCCGTCGTCGCCGCGCTCGTCGACCTCTACACGGGACCGCTGTTCCGCGCCGCACTCCAGCTCTGGGTCGCCGCCTCCAACGAGGCGTCACTGCACCCCCGCGTCAGCGAACTCGAAGCCCGCGTCGGCCGCGAGACCCACCGCATCGCCGTCGAACTCCTGAAGGCCGACGAATCCCGGCCCGGCACCCGCGAAACCGTCCAGGGCCTCCTCGACATGGCCCGCGGCCTCGGCCTGGCCAACGTACTGACCGACGACACCGCCCGGCGGCAGAGGGTCGTCGCACAGTGGGCGGCCCTGCTGGACGACGCACTGAACTGAGCCCCGGGGCGGCGACCGCCTCGTGGCGTACGTCAGCCCCGGCTCCCCCTGCCGGGGACGGGCCGGCCCGACCCACCACTTCCGCACCGGGTCCGACCCGACCGGACACAGAGGGCGCGGCGCCCGACATCGGACACCGCACCCGTCCGACACCCGGCCGGCTCATCCCGTGATGTCGTCGTACCCCTCGATCGCCCGCGGATCACGCGGCCCCGGCCCGACATACCTCGCCGACGGCCGCACCAGCCGCCCCGTCCGCTTCTGCTCCAGAATGTGCGCCGACCAGCCCGCCGTACGCGCACACGTGAACATCGACGTGAACATGTGCGCCGGTACCTCCGCGAAGTCCAGCATGATCGCCGCCCAGAACTCCACGTTCGTGGCCAGCACCCGGTCCGGACGCCGCGCGTGCAACTCCTCCAGGGCCGCCTTCTCCAGCGCCTCCGCCACCTCGAACCGCGGCGCGTCCAGCTCCTTCGCCGTACGCCGCAGCACCCGCGCCCGCGGGTCCTCCGCCCGGTACACCCGGTGCCCGAAGCCCATCAGCCGCTCACCCTTGTCCAGGGCCTTCTTCACATACGCGGTCGCGTCACCGGTCCGCTCGATCTCCTCGATCATTCCGAGGACCCGGGACGGCGCACCGCCGTGCAGCGGCCCCGACATCGCACCCACCGCACCGGACAGCGCCGCCGCCACGTCGGCGCCCGTCGACGCGATGACCCGCGCGGTGAACGTGGAGGCGTTCATGCCGTGCTCGGCGGCCGACGTCCAGTACGCGTCGACGGCCTTCACATGCTTCGGGTCCGGCTCACCGCGCCAGCGGATCATGAACCGCTCCACGACGGACTGCGCCTTGTCGATCTCGCTCTGCGGAACCATCGGCAGCCCCTGCCCGCGCGCCGACTGGGCGACGTACGACAGCGCCATCACGGCAGCGCGCGCCAGATCGTTGCGCGCGGTCTCCTCGTCGATGTCGAGCAGCGGCTTCAGACCCCACACCGGCGCCAGCATCGCCAGCGCGGACTGCACGTCGACCCGGATGTCACCCGAGTGGACCGGGATCGGGAACGGCTCGGCGGGCGGCAGACCGGGGTTGAACGCCCCGTCGACCAGCAGACCCCACACGTTCCCGAACGACACCTGACCGACGAGATCCTCGATGTCGACCCCGCGGTAGCGGAGCGAACCGCCCTCCTTGTCGGGTTCGGCGATCTCCGTCTCGAACGCGATGACTCCCTCGAGCCCGGGTACGAAGTCGGACATCATGCGGCTCCCTCGGATCGGCGGCTGTACGGAGGCCACACTGGCCTGCCCCAAGATATTGGCGGGTTCCCACGACGCGGGGAAGCGTGACATCCCGCACAGCGCCCGGCATTACCGATGCGCGGTTGACACCCCACCTCGCCGGGCAGACTGGGCCGCTGCGGCAGGATGACCCCGTGCCCACCGCAGATTCCCCTTCCGATGCCGCCACCGATCCAGCCGCGATGCGCGAGCAGTACCGCTCCGAGGCCTTCACCGAGGACACACTCGCCGCCGACCCCATGCATCAGTTCGCTCACTGGTTCCGGCAGATCGCCGCAGGTGGAATGGTCTATGAGCCGAACGCCATGGTGGTCTCCACCGCCACCCCCGACGGCCGCCCGTCCTCCCGCACTGTGCTGCTGAAGAAGTACGACGCCCGAGGCTTCGTCTTCTTCACCAACTACAACTCCCGCAAGGGCCGCGAACTGGACGCCGACCCGTACGTCTCGCTGCTCTTCCCCTGGCACCCGCTGGCCCGCCAGGTCGTCGTCACCGGCACCGCGGCCCGCATCGCCCGCGAGGAGACGGTCGCCTACTTCCGTACCCGCCCCCACGGCTCCCAGCTGGGTGCCTGGGCGAGCGAACAGTCGTCGGTGATCGGCTCCCGCCAGGAACTCATCGACCGGTACGAGGAACTGGCGGCCCGCTACCCCGAGGGCGAACGCATCCCCGCACCCCCGCAGTGGGGCGGCTTCCGAGTCGTACCGGAGACCATCGAGTTCTGGCAGGGCCACGAGAACCGGCTGCACGACCGGCTGCGGTACGTACGCGAGGGCGACGGCTGGCGCGTCGAGCGCCTGTGCCCGTAGCAAGCCCCTCCGCACACGCAGAAACCCGCAGGCTCTGGTTCCTCCTTGCGGAGGAGCCGGCCGGACTTACCGGCGAGCCTGCGGGTCGGTGACTGCTTGGGATTGGCCGATGACCGGCCTGCACTGCAAAGAGCGCGACAACGGGCGTCAGCCCGCAGTCACCTCACGAGTCCGAGAAGAAATCACTTCCGGAACACCTCCTTTCTTCGCTGGCAGCAGCCTAGGAACCCTCGGCGAATGTCTCAACCCATTTATTCGGTGACTTCCTGCCGGTAGCTGTACGCGTATCCGGGACACGGTGCAGCGACCCACCGGCCTGCTGAGACTGTGTTTCCCGGAAGCGCGGACGGAGATGCGTCCGGTCCGAGTGCCTGCCCACTTGCCCCTGGATATGGAGGCGTGGACGAGGTCGCCGGTGGCGAAGCCGTGAATGCCGCTTCTGGCGCGCGCGGGCGAGCCGGGGGAATCCGTACCGGTCGGGGGTGGTGCGGGCGTGGCTTCCGCGCCCCGTTGCCGTAGCGACGTGGACCTGCTGGGGTACGCGGACGGTCCCAGCCCCGCCTCGTGGTCGAGCTGCCCGACGCAGAGGGCGTCGAGTGTGTGTTCGGCGTGTCAGCAGGACGGATCCTGCTCCGGGGACGGGGCGGATTTCCTGGAAGTCGATGTGTGCTGGGTCACGTTCGAGTTCAATGGTCTGACGTGCGGCAATGGCGGACACGTCCTGCAGGGGGTCCGGGATGAGCGCTTCCACGAGCAGTGGGACCACTGATGCCCTCGGCCCCGACCCGATCCCCGGGTCGGAGCTGCTTGCGGCGTTGCTCGACGGGATGGACGCGGCGCTCTGTGCCTTCGGCGCGGACGGCACGGTCACGCACTGGAACCGTGAGGCGGAGCGGATTCTCGGCTGGTCGGCCGAGGAGGCCGTGGGGCGGCCCGGGTTCGCGGGGTGGGCGGTGCGCAGTGCGGACGTGGGTGAGGTGCAGGGGCGGCTGATGGCGGCCATGGATGCGCCGGGGCGTCAGGTGCATGAGTTCGCTCTGCTGCGCAAGGACGGCGGGCGCGTGCTCGTGCGGATGCAGTCGGCCGGGGTCCGGGGTGCGGACGGGAAGCCGGCCGGGGTGTACTGCGCGTTCAGCGAGGTGCATGCGCAGATCGATCTGGAGCGGTCGATCGCGCTGAGTGAGGCGCTGTTCGAGGACGCGTCGTGGGGTGTGGTCCTCGTCGATGTGGATCTGCGGCCGACGGTCGTCAATGCGTGTGCGGCGCGGGCGCTGGGCGGTGGGCGTACGACGCTGTTGGGGCGTCCGCTCGCCGAGCTGGTCGTGCAGGGGGTGGAGGAGCTCGAGGGTGCGCTGCAGCATGTCCTGGCCGAGGGGCAGCCGCCCGCACCCACCGAGTTGTGGGTGACGCTGCGGTCGGCGGACGGGGACCGGCGGCGCTGCTGGCGCAGCGGGTTTCTGCAGCTGGCGTCGCCGCTCGCGGAGGAGCCGGTGCCGTTGGGGGTCGGCTGGCTGTTCCAGGATGTGACGGCGGAGAAGCTGGCGGCGCAGGAGGCGGACCGGGTGCGGTTCCGGTCGAATCAGCTGTACCGGGCGTGCCGGTCGGCGGCCGAGTGCGAGGACCCGATGGAGGCGGCGACGTCGTATCTGGATTTCGCGCTCGCGGGTTTCGCCGACCATGTGCTGATCGATGTGCTGGTGGGGGAGCGGCTGGTGCGGGCGGCGGCGACGCCGGCCGATGCCCCGGGTCCGTGTCTGCCGGTGGCGGGCGGCGGCCTTCCCCTGCGGTACGCGCCGGGGCATCCGGCGCTGCAGGCGGTGGACCGGACGGGTGCGGTGCGGTCGAGCGCCGGTCCGGGTGCGGAGGCCTGGGCGGATGAGCGTCAGTGGCCCAAGGGGTCGGTGCACGCGCTGTGCGCGGTGATGCGCAGCCGGGGCCGGACGCTGGGTGTGGTGACGTTCCTGCGGGCGGCGCATCGCACGGCCTTCGAGCGCCCGGACGCGGCGTACGCGGAGAGCGTCGCGATCCGGGTGGCGGGCGCGGTGGACCTGGCGCAGGTGCTGGGCGGCTGAGCCGGCCCGACCAGGGGCGAGATCGCCCGGGACGGGTCTGCCGGCCGGTCTCTACCCGGCCTGGCGGGCGTCGCGGGTCCCGTCGGCGGAGGCGCTCCGGCGTTGAGTGCGGTTGCGTGCCGGGCCCGGTGCGTGCCGGGTGCCCGCACGCACCGGCTCCGGGTGCGTGCCGGGCGCCGGTTCCGCTACTGCCGGTAGAAGATCCGGTCCGCGTACTCCGTCATCACGTGCCCGTTCCACTCGTGCCCGCCGTCGACGTTCCCGGACCGCAGCAGCGGCGGCTCGATCCCCCGCTCCACCAGCCGCTCCGCGGCCGCCGCCATCATCGCCTGCATCAGCGCACTGGTGACCACCGTCGAGGCGGGCGCGAACGGTGCCTCGATGCCCTCCGCGGTCAGCTCCGCGTCACCGATCGCGATCTTGCTGTCGACGACGATGTCGCAGTGGTCCCGCAGGAATCCGCCGGAGCTGTGCCGCGACCGTGTCGCGTCCGCGTAGGCCACCGAGGTGACGCCGACGACCGTCAGTCCGAGCGCGCGGGCGTCCCGCGCCATCTCGACAGGCAGCGCGTTGCGTCCGGAGAGCGAGATGATCACGAGCAGGTCGCCCGCGCTCGCCGGGCTGGAGTCCAGCACGGCACCGGCCAGACCGTCGACCCGCTCCAGTGCCGAGCCGAGGGTCGCGGGCATCACGTCGACGCCGAGCGTGCCGGGCACGGCGAGAAGGTTCATCAGCGCCAGACCGCCGGCCCGGTAGACGACGTCCTGGGCGGCGAGCGACGAGTGGCCGGCGCCGAACGCGAAGAGCCGGCCGCCGGCCGCGACGGTGTCGGCGATCGCGGCCCCGGCGGCCGCGATGTTGCCGGACTCCTCGTGGCGTACGCGCTCCAGCAGGCCGATCGCTGCGTCGAGGAACTGACCGGCCAGCTTGCTGTCGCTCATCGAGGAGGCCCTTTCGGCGGGGGTGGGTGGCCGTGGGGTGTCCGTGCCGCGGATCACGTTGCGGTCTGGACCAGTGACCTGTCAATACCGCCCGGGCCCGCACGCGCGGTCCAGGGTTCGGTCGGCGCGGCACGGTTGTCCGAGGTATGCGTCAGAATTGGCTGAGGGCCAGCGCATGGCGTTGACGGCGTTTTTCATGTCACAGCATCGAGGGGCACGAATGTCCGGACTGATCGACACAACGGAGATGTATCTCCGCACCATCCTCGAACTCGAAGAGGAAGGCGTCGTCCCCATGCGCGCCCGGATCGCGGAGCGGCTGGACCAGAGCGGTCCGACGGTCAGCCAGACGGTGGCGCGCATGGAGCGCGACGGGCTGGTGCAGGTCGCGGGCGACCGGCATCTGGAGCTGACGGAGGAGGGCCGCCGGCTGGCGACCCGGGTGATGCGCAAGCACCGGCTCGCCGAGTGCCTGCTCGTCGATGTGATCGGCCTGGAGTGGGAGCAGGTGCACGCCGAGGCCTGCCGCTGGGAGCACGTGATGAGCGAGGCCGTGGAGCGCCGGGTGCTGGAGCTGCTGCGGCACCCGACGGAGTCTCCGTACGGGAATCCGATCCCGGGCCTGGAGGAGCTGGGCGAGAAGGCCGAGGCCGACCCGTTCCTGAACGCGGACATGGTCAGCCTGTCCGAGCTCGACCCGGGAGCCGAGGGCAAGACCGTGGTGGTGCGGAGGATCGGTGAGCCGATCCAGACGGACGCCCAGCTGATGTACACGTTGCGGCGGGCGGGCGTGCAGCCCGGCTCCGTGGTCAGCGTGACCCAGTCGCCCGGCGGGGTGCTGGTCGGCAGCAGTGGCGAGGCGGCGGAGCTGGACGCCGAGGTCGCTTCGCACGTCTTCGTCGCCAAGCGCTGACCGGGATCTGAAGCGTAACGTCCGCTTTCCGTTTTTCCGTCCGGAATTGCAGCGCTCGGGCGGATCGCGTGCCAGGCTGTGGCTGAGGCATACCTGAGAGTGGCGGCGGCCTGGCCACGCGGTCGGGGAGGGAGCAGGAGATGCGCCCGTCGTACTGGCATGTGCACCAGAAGGTGACTGCCGCGAGCCCAGCCGCCCCGACGACCGCGCCCGGCCGGCCTGCCCCACCCGCACACGCTCCGGCGCCCGCAGGCCCGGTCACCCCGGCTGACCGCACTCCGGCGCAGACCGCCCCGCACGCCCCCCTGGCATGGGAGGGCCCCGGCGCCGCGCGGCGCCGGGGCCTGTCCTCCCCTGTTCCGACCTGGAGCCCCGAGCTCTCAAGGTCGGTCCCCGCGGGCCCTCATCCCCGAGTGGTCCGCCTCCCGAAGAAGATCTCCCCGCCGAGGCCGACGTCAATCCTTGGGGGCTGTCACTCGAACGAGGGGTGTTGCGAGCCGGAACCCGTTGTTCGAATAAAGGTTCGATAGTCTGGCGTGACGCGACCGCACGGTGAGCGAGCGGTGATCGAGGACCAGAAGGGGGTGCCAGGACATATGGTGCGGCGCATCGATGTGACGGGATCCGACGGCGTACGCCTCGCGGCCTGGGAGTTCGCCGATCCGCCCAAGGGGCGCACGGAGGGCGAGCGCGCCCCCGGGGTCTTACTGCTCCACGGACTGATGGGCCGGGCCTCCCACTGGGCCCCCACCACCCGCTGGCTCGCCGAGCGGTACCGGGCCGTGAGCCTTGACCAGAGGGGGCACGGCCGCAGCGAGAAGCCGGCCGAAGGCCCGTACACCCGCGACGCGTACGTCGCCGACGCCGAGGCGGCGATCGAACAGCTCGGCCTCGGCCCCGCCACCGTCGTCGGCCACTCGATGGGCGCCCTCACCGCCTGGCAGCTCGCCGCGAAGCGCCCCGATCTCGTCCGGGCCCTGATCATCTGCGACATGCGGGCCTCCGCGCTCGGAGCCGCCTCGCAGCGGGAGTGGGAGGACTGGTTCAAGTCCTGGCCGCTGCCGTTCGCGACGCTCTCCGACGTACGGAAGTGGTTCGGCGAGGACGACCCCTGGGTGGAGCGGCCGAACCCGTCCCGCGGCGAGTTCTTCGCCGAGGTGATGGCCGAGCGGGCCGACGGCTGGCGGCCGGTCTTCTCCCGCCGCCAGATGCTCCAGTCCCGCGCGACCTGGGTCCACGACGCGCACTGGGAGGAGTTGGCGCAGGTCCGGTGCCCGACCCTGGTGGTCCGTGGCCTGGACGGCGAACTGGGCCGGGCGGAGGCCCAGGAGATGGTCCGCGTACTGCCGCGCGGGCAGTACGCGGAGGTGGCGGACGCCGGTCATCTCGTCCACTACGACCAGCCGGAGGGCTGGCGCGCCGCGGTCGAGCCGTTCCTCGAGCAGTTCGCCGAGGACCCCCAGGACGACCGCGAGCCCGTCTCCTCGTAACGAGAGCAGCACCCCGGCCGGACCTGCTCAGGTCACCCCTTGCTGACCGCCGCCAGGATCTCCGGAAGCCGGTTCGCCGTGCGGGGAGCCGCCAGCCGCAGCCCCGCCCAGGCGATCAGCGTCCCGTACACGCCACCCACCGGTAGCAGCAGCCACAACCAGTCCTCCGCATCGGCGAGATGCAGCCAGATCGTCGCCACGATCACCGGCGCGCACAGCACCGCCGCCGAGACCATGCCGCCGAAGATCGAGATCCAGGCGAGCCCGGCCTGCCCCGGTGCCACGTTCTTGAACGCGCCGTCCTGCGGGATCGAGTACGGGAAGTTGGCCGATGCCACCGCGCCCGTCGCCAGCATCGCGCCCAGCAGGGCGAAGGAGAGACCCATGACGCCCGGCAGCGGCTCCCAGTCCCCGAGCACCGCCGCCGTCACGACGGTCACCAGGATTGTGTACGGGAGGGTGATCACCAGCAGCGCCAGCGCCCGCGCCCGCAGTTCGAGGTACGCGTCCCGGGTGGAGGAGACCGTCAGCGCCACTATCCAGAACGCGGAGGTGTCCTGCCCGAACTGGTTGTACATCTGGATGCCGAGCATCCCGGCGGCGAAACACGCGAAGTAGACCGAGCCGGTGCCCTGCACCGCGTTGAGCAGCGGCACGATCAGGCCGATGGCGAGCGCCGTCACCCAGGCGGCCTTGGTCTTCGGGTCCCGTGCGACGTACCGCAGACTGCGCCACATCACCGTCCCCGTGCGCCCCTCGGGCAGCAGCGTGGAGAGCCGGGAGCCGGCCGCCGCGGACTTCTTGCGGGCCGGTTCGGCGGCGGCGAGCGTCGAACCGTCCGGGGCGGTCATCAGCTTCACCAGACTCCGCTGCCACAGCCACAGCAGTGCGACCAATCCCGCGACGGAGAGCAGCAGTTGCAGCACGGCCCGGCCGTACGAGCCCTGCGCCGCGGAGTCCACCGCGCCGATCGCCGAGGCCGGCGGCAGCCAGCGCACCACGTCCGCGGCCGGGTCGAGCGCGGACAGCCCGCCGGACCGGCCGAGCCGCTGCGCACCGAAGTTGACGACCTGGATGCCGACCGCGATCACCAGCCCGCTGAGCACCGCCAGGTCGCGGCCCTTACGGGAGGTCAGCAGCCGGGTGTTGGCCGTGGCGACCGCCCGGGCCAGTGCCACGCACACCAGCAGGGTCAGCGGCGCGGCCACCACCGCGCACGCCACGGCCGCCGCCCCGTGCGCCACCGCGAACGCCGAACCGACCGCCAGGCAGAGCGTGAACAGCGGACCGATGCCGACCAGGGACGCCATCAGCAGCGCCCCGATCAGCGGACGCGGCCGCAGCGGCAGCATCACCAGCCGGCTCGGGTCGAGGGTCTCGTCGCCGCTGGGGAAGAACAGCGGCATCACCGCCCAGCCGAGCGCCAGCACCGCCATGAGGAGCACCACGAGCGAACCTGCGTGGGCGTTGCCGCGCAGCGCGATGAGCCCGATGACCTGGCCGGCGGCGATCAGCAGGGTGACGACGACGGACGAGATGTAGGCGGCCCGCCGGCCCGACGACTGCCGCAGCCCGTTGCGCAGCAGTGTCAGCTTGAGCCGTACGAAGACGGAGACGAGTCCTTCACCGCCCCGGCCGTCCGACGGGCGGGGAGCGGGGATGACGGGGGTGTCGAGCACGCTCATCGGGCGCCGCCCAGCCAGTCGAGGGACTCGCCGGTGTCCCGGTCGCCGGCGCCGACGAGTTCGAGGAACGCGTTCTGCAGCGACGACGCCGAGCCGCGCACCTCGGAGAGGGTTCCTTGGGCCCGGATCGTGCCGTTCGCCATGACGGCCACCCAGTCGCACAGCGATTCGACGAGCTCCATCACATGGCTGGAGAAGACGACGGTCGCCCCCGAGCCGGTGTACCGCTCCAGCACCCTGCGGATGGTCTGTGCCGAGACGGGGTCGACGCCCTCGAACGGCTCGTCCAGGAAGAGCACTTCGGGGTTGTGCAGCAGAGCCGCCGCGAGCCCGATCTTCTTCCGCATGCCGGTCGAGTAGTCGACGACCAGCTTGTGCTGGGCGCCCGCCAGATCCAGTACGTCCAGGAGCTGGGTGGCACGCTTGTCGACCTCGGCGCCCGGCAGCCCGCGCAACCGGCCGGTGTACGCGAGGAGTTCACGCCCCGAGAGACGCTCGAAGAGCCGCAGCCCCTCCGGCAGGACGCCGATCCTGGCCTTGACGTCCACCGGGTCTCGCCAGACGTCGCGCCCGCCGACCTCGATCGTGCCGTGGTCGGGGCGGAGCAGGCCGGTCACCATCGACAGCGTGGTGGTCTTGCCTGCGCCGTTGGGTCCGACCAGACCGATGAACTTCCCGGCGGGCAGCTCCAGATCGATCCCGGCGACCGCGGTCTGCTCGCCGAACCGCTTCCAGAGGCCCTGCACGCGAACGGCTGGCGGCGCCGTCACCGCCCCGCTCGCTTCCACTGCTGTCCGGTCCGACATGGTGCACTGCCTTTCGGTGTCCCCGTATGTGGTGGACAGCCTACGAAAGGCGTGCGCGCGCGGCGGCTGCTTCCCGCCCGCAGGCGTACGCGAGCGGGCTGATGACCTCCGCCGCGTCCGGCAACCACCGGTTTGCGGGGGTGGGGCGGCGCGCCCACTGAACCGCACCGCGCCCGCCGATCCGGGTCGGCGGCGCCGCCACGTAGTCACCGTCGCCGCGTCCGGACAGATCGATCGCGGCGGCGCTCCAGCCCAGCTTCCGTACGAGATCGTCCACCTTGGCCGCCGCCCCGGGCAGTACGAAGAAGAGCATCCGGCGGCCGGGGGTGCAGGTGACGGGGCCGAGCGGCAGGTTCATCCGCTCCATCCGGGCCAGAGCGAGGAAACCGGCCGACTCCGGTACGTCGATCGCGTCGAAGCTGCGCCCGGTGGGCAACAGGACCGATGCCGTGGGGCACTCGGACCACATCCGGCGGGCTGCGGCGCCGCTGCCGGTCGACCGGCCCGCCCAGTCGGGCCGGGTGGGGTGGGCTCCGGGGGAGGCGCAGCCGGCCTCCCCGCACGAGCATCGCTCCGCCCCTCCCACCGCCTCGAGCCAGGTGCCGGGGAACACGTCCCAGTGGCGCCCTTCCGTGTATCGCACTACGGCGTCGAGCAGTAGTTCTCCAAGCTGCCTGGGGATCTGTGCGGCTTCCATGACATTGATGGGCTCTTCCACGAACACCTCAACTGCCGCAACCACCTGGGGTTACGGGCGGGGCGAACGCGGTCACGGTGCACCGATCCGGCATATGGGGCGCATGGATGCATAGACGGGGGCGCGCATGAGGCGGTGCGTCGATGGGCGGGTAGCCACTTGGGAGGAATCCGGAACAGTTCACCCAAGACGAATACGTACCAAAAGCGCTCAATGACACGATGAACACGCGAACACCCTGAACAACGTGAAACGACCAACACGATGTATGTGTGCATTTCTTGTGTAATCGCCGGGCAGTGATCTCCCCATCGATCACTGCGGTCTCAGGGGGAAACATGGCAGCCAGGCCTCTCGTCGCCCGCCAGCCGAACGAACGGCTCCAGGGACTCATTCAGGAAGCCGGATGCTCCAACGCGGGCCTGGCCCGCCGCGTCAACATGGTCGGAGCGGAGCGTGGCCTCGATCTCCGGTACGACAAGACGTCCGTAGCCCGCTGGTTGCGCGGACAGCAACCCCGTGGCCGGGCACCGGGAATCATCGCCGAGGCGCTCGGCCGCAAGCTCGGCCGCACGGTCACGATCGATGAGATCGGGATGGCCAACGGCAAGAATCTGGCGTCCGGCGTCGGCCTGCAGTTCGCGCCGACCGTGACCGGCGCGATCGAGCAGGTCTGCGAGCTGTGGCGCAGCGATGTCGGCCGCCGCGACTTCCTGTCCGGATCGGCGGTCGCGTCGTCGGCGCTGGTCGAGCCCAGCCGGGACTGGCTGATCACCGCCGCCGACCCGCAGGTGGCGCGGGCCGCCGGGGCCCGGGTCGGGATGCCGGACGTCGAGGCGGTGCGGGCGATGACGGCCGCGCTGATCGACCTCGACCACCGGTTCGGCAGCGGGCACGTCCGGCCGGTGCTGGTGCACTACCTGAACAGCGTGGTCTCCGGGCTGCTCGCGGGCGCGTACCGCGAAACGGTCGGGCGGCAGCTGTTCGCGGCCGTCGCCCGGCTCACCGAACTCGCCGGGTACATGGCGGTCGACACGGGCCAGCCCGGGCTCGCCCAGCGGTACTACATCCAGGCGCTGCGGCTGGCGCAGGCGGCGGGCGACCGGGCGTACGGCGGCTATGTGCTGGCTGCGTCGATGAGTCATCTCGCCGCCCAGCTCGGCAACCCACGGGAGATCGCGCAGCTGGCGCGGGCGGCGCAGGAGGGGGCGCGGGGGCGGGTCACCCCGCGCGCCGAGGCGATGTTCTACGCGGCGGAGGCCCGCGGGCACGCCCTGCTCGGCGACGCCCGCACCTGCCAGCAGGTGACGGGTCGGGCGCTGACGGCCCTGGAGAACGCCGATCCTGACACGGGCGACGACCCGGCGTGGATCGCGCACTTCGACCACGCCTATCTGGCCGACGAGCTGGCGCACTGCCACCGCGACCTCGGGCAGGCCGAGGCGGCCGTCCGCCGGGCGACGGAGTCCCTGGAAGGCCACCCGGAGTCCCGGGCCCGCCGCCGCGGCATCGGCCTGGTGCTGCTCGCGACGGCGCAGGTGCAGCTGCGCGAGGTGGAGCAGGCGTGTCATACGGGGATGCGGGCGATGGAGCTGCTGGGGACGGTGCGGTCCAGCCGGGGCACGGAGTATCTGGACGATCTGCAGCAGAGGCTCGTGCCGTACGGGGACGAGCCGGCGGTACGGGAGTTCGGGGCGCGACTCGAACTCCAGGCGGCCTGACCGGGGCGTCCCTTAACTGCGCCGTGCGGGCGCTGTGTGTTACTGCCCCGGTGCAGCGGCGGCGAGCGACAACGGGCGCTTGGCAAAGGGTGGCAACCACCCGATAGCGTGGGCCGACGATTCCGTAGGTTTACACGTAGGAGTCCCGGTGACGCAGAGCGGACAGGGTGACGAGCAGCTCCCTGCTGTACGGCCCACGCACGAAGGTGTCGTGCTGCCCGCAGATGGCGGAGAGCCCTGGATACCGGGCGGAGCGGCCGACCAGGCCGCTCCGGCGGGTGGGCAGCCGTGGGGCCAGCCCTGGGGGCCTCAGGCGTCACAGGGGCAGTACGGCCACGACCAGTACGACCAGCAGGTCCCGTACGACCAGCAGGGCCGGTACGACCAGCAGGTCCCGTACGGCCAGGAGCCTCCGTACGGACAGCAGCCCCAGGGGCAGCCCCTGCCCCAGCCGTATGCGCAGCCGTTGCCCCCGGAGGTCGTGCCGGGCATGGGCATGGGCGCGGGTGCGGACGCCGATGCGACGCAGTACATCGCGCCGGTGCCGGCCGGTCCCGCGCCGGGCGGACTCCCGCCCGAGAGCCCCGCGGAGGCCACCCAGTTCCTGGCCCACACCCAGCCGCCCGCACCGGCTTCCGACGCCGAGGCGACCCAGTACATGCCGCCGGTGCCCGGCGGCGCTCCGTACAGCATCAGACCCGGGACGCCCGGCGAGCGGCAGCCGCCCGCCGAGTTCGACAACCTGTTCCGCAGCGAGGAGCCCGCGGGCGCCACGCAGCAGATGCCCCGGTTCGACCCGGGACAGGCCGCACCGTACGGAGGCGCCCAGCAGCCGCCGTTCCAGCAGCCGCAGCAGCCGCAGCGCAGCGATCCGCCGCAGGGGCGGGCCGGGCAGCGCAAGAAGTCGTCGCACGTCCCGCTGATCGCCGCGGTCGTGGTCGGCTGCGCGATCATCGGGCTGGGCGCGGGTGCGCTGATGAGCGGCGACGACAAGGGCAAGGACGACAAGCAGCCGGTGGCCGCGGCGAGTTCACCCGCCGCGCGGCCCTCCACGCAGGCGGCGGCCGACCCGGCGAAGCCGCAGGCCGAAGCGCTCGACAAGCTGCTGGCGGACAGCAACAACAGCCGCTCCGCCGTGATCGGGGCCGTCGAGAAGACCAAGTCCTGCACGGACCTGGACCAGGCGGTCACGGATCTTCAAGGAGCCGCTCAGCAGCGCCGCGAGCTGGTGACACGGTTGCAGGGGCTGTCCGTCGACAAGCTCCCCAACCACGCGCAGCTGACCGAGGCGCTCAGGAAGGCCTGGCAGGCATCGGCCTCCGCCGACGCGCACTACGCGGCGTGGGCGCGCCAGGCCAAGAACGGCAAGAAGGTGTGCAAGCACGGGAAGGCCCGTCCGACGTCCGAGACGGCTCAGGCCACCGTGGCGAGCGGTGAGGCGAGCACGGCGAAGCAGCAGGCGTCAGGGCTGTGGAACTCGATCGCGACGAAGTACGGGCTGACTCGGCGATCGTCGACAGATCTCTGATCCGGAAACCGGCCTGCCCGGGGGCGCAGCCCCCGGGCATCGGGCAGGGAGGCGGGCCTTGTGCCCCACCCCTCACCCCTTCGCGCTGGCGTCCGCCAATGTCTTCGTCACGTCCACGAATCCCTTGTTCTCCGCCACCAGCCGACCCTTCCGCACCACCTGGAACGTCACCTTCCGGTTCACGATCCGCGGGTACGCCGACGACCCCAGCATGTCCTGGAACCGCCACCTCAGCACCGGAGTGAGCCCGCCGGTGTCCACCCGGGCACCCCGGTTCAGGGCAACCGTGAGCTCGCCCGCGGTGACCTCCGGTTCGTCGATCGCCGCGACGAGCTCCTTCAGCACCGTGTACGCGATCCACGTCGTCTGGACACCCGTGTTGTCCGGGTCGATCCGGTTGTCGCCGAAGGCGTGCTTCCGGATCACCTCGCGCATCTCGTCCCAGCGGGTGTCCCCCGCGTCCGGGTACCAGCCGGTGACGTACGCCCCCTCGAACGGGCTCTCCCGGCCTCCGGTGCGGTCGATCAACGGCTGGTCGACACTGCCGAGCACGGAGGAGATCCGTACGTCCCCGTACGACGGTTCGAGCCGGCGGAAGGAGTCGAAGAACGTCTCGGTGCGGTCCCCGAGCACCGCCGTCACACACCCGTCGGCCGTTCCGGCCCCCTGCAGCGCCTGACCGGCCGCCTCGTCGTACGACGTCGCCGCCTCCGCGGCCCGGACGTCCGTCGCAGCCGGACGTTTCGCTTCCTTGAGGCCGGTGTTGAGCAGCCACGCCTGGTTGTCGCCGCCCAGCGTGTCGGGCCGCACCACGGAGACCCGCTCGCAACCGCGGGCGAGCTGCTTGGCGTTGCCCGCGAGGAGCGCCGGCTGGCCGCCGTTGACCGGGTACGAGTCGTAGCTGCTGAACTCCTCCTCGGAGGCTCCGTAGCCGCCGATGTACGGGATCCCGGCGACCTCCAGCGGCGCCATGAAGGCCTGCCCGTGCCGGCTGTACGAGCCGACGACCGCGACCGCCTTCTCCTTGACCGCCTGCCGGGCGCAGTTCCCCGCTCCGGCCGGGGTGTCGCCCTCGTTGCATGTGACGACGAGCAGCTTGTGGCCGTCGAGCCCGCCGTTGTTGTTCACCCAGCGCGCGTACGCCCGCGCCATGGCGGTCATACCGGCCATGTTCGCCGCATCGGGGCCGGTGGAGCCGTTGGGGGCCCAGGTCATGACGGTGACGGGCTCCCTGGAGTCCCCCGAGGCCCCAGGGAGCACGCCACAGCCGGTCATCAGCAAGGCCCCGACCGCCGCCGTACATGTGAGGACTCTGTAGGGACGGGGGGAGGTGAGGCGTCGCCATCCGGTCATGGGCATGAACATTTCCGCGCTCCGGGTAACGCAGACGTGTGCTTCGCTCAACGCTCGGTGACATCCAAGTGAATTGCAGGGGCCGATGCATGCCCGGCGGCAGGGAACGTACGATCGACAACCGTGCAGCAAGGTTCGGAGAACACTTCCCGTCGCGGCCGTCGCTCCTCCACCATGGGCGGCATGCCGCTCAATGACGTTCCCTGGTGGCGCTGGCGCAGCAACGTGCGCTCGGCGCTGCACATGCTCTCCGACCCCGTCTTCCACCACGAGTGCTGGCTGGCCGGCCGGGAAGGGTACGGCGACATCACCGACGCCGTGTACCGCCTGGTCGAGGACACCTGGCTGGACAACTGGTCCGCCGAGAAATACGTCGGGACGGTCTTCCGTGACTCCGGCGAGGCCGCTCTCGTCGACGTCGCCGTGCTGCGGGTGCTGCGCATCATGCACCAGATCGGTGCGGACGCGCCGGTCTCCGCCTATCTGGAGCACCACGGCTGGCCGGAGGCCGTACGGGCCGCCCGCGAGGCCCATGTGCTGCTCGCCACGAACGACGGCGAGGACCCGGACGTTCCGCCGCGTTCACTGGATGTGCTTCGCATCATGACCAGGACCGCCTGAACCGTGGTCGGTATGGCACGCTACGGGCATGACCGCGCCGCAGCCTGTCGAGACCACCCCCGAGCAGTACGTCCTCACCCTCTCGTGCCCGGACAGACAGGGCATTGTGCACGCCGTGTCGAGTTATCTCTTCATGACGGGCTGCAACATCGAGGACAGTCAGCAGTTCGGTGACCACGACACGGGTCTCTTCTTCATGCGCGTCCACTTCTCGGCGTACGCCCCGGTGACCGTGGAGAAGCTGCGGGCCAGCTTCGCCGCCGTCGGGGACTCGTTCCGGATGGAGTGGCAGATCCACCGGTCGTCGGATCGCATGCGGGTCGTGCTGATGGTCAGCAAGTTCGGCCACTGCCTCAACGATCTTCTCTTCCGCGCCAGTATCGGGGCGCTGCCGGTCGAGATCGCGGCCGTCGTCTCCAACCACACGGACTTCGCCGAGCTCGTCGCCTCGTACGACATCCCGTTCCGGCACATCCCGGTGACCAAGGACAACAAGGCGGAGACGGAGGCGCAGCTGCTGGAGCTGGTGCGCGCGGAGAACGTCGAGCTGGTCGTCCTCGCCCGCTACATGCAGGTCCTCTCGGACGACCTGTGCAAGCAGCTCAGCGGTCGGATCATCAACATCCACCACTCCTTCCTGCCCAGCTTCAAGGGCGCGAAGCCGTACCACCAGGCGCACGCCCGCGGGGTGAAGCTGATCGGTGCGACGGCGCACTACGTGACCGCCGACCTCGACGAGGGGCCGATCATCGAGCAGGAGGTCGAGCGGGTCGGGCACGGTGTGACGCCGGACGAGCTGGTCGCGATCGGGCGCGATGTGGAGTGCCAGGCACTGGCCCGCGCGGTGAAGTGGCACGCGGAGCGCCGCATTCTGCTCAACGGCCGACGCACGGTGGTCTTCGCGTAGCGCGCCTGGCGGTACGGCTCAGAGGCGGCTGAGGGACGCCGCGGCGAACAGGACGTCGCGGATCGCCTCGCGGTCGCCCTCCTGCCCGGCCGCCGCCTCGACGGGCGACACATGGCCCGCGACCAGCTGGCAGAACTCGGCGCCGTCCAGTGCCACCTGCGCGACCGCGTGGGCGGGTGAGCCGAGCGCGGCCGGGGAGTCCAGCGCGATGTACCAGTCGCCGCCGCCCGAGCCCTCGATCTCCAGATGGAGCGAACGGCCCGGCGAGCCGGCCGTCACCAGATGACGGGCGGGCCCCGCGAGCCCGGCCCGGCGGCGTCCGGCGAGGGCGGCCGGGAGGAGCCGCGCGGCCAGGTCGATCATCCGGTGGAGATGGGCGGCCGACGGGGCCTCGTACGGATAGTCCACCGCGTCCGCGATGTCGCCTCCGTGCACCCAGCACTCGAAGGCACGGTCCAGCATGGAGTCCTGCAGCGGAAGGGCGAAGTCCCCGTACGGGACGGAGAGCTCGGCGGCCCCGCGGCCGGCGAAGGACACCGTGCGGATGAGGGCGTGGCTCTGCTCGCGCCAGGGCTCGCGGACGGCCCGGGTGGGCGGGCGCCGGGCGGCCGACCAGTAGGCCTCGGTGCGCGCGCCGGGGGAGAGCAGGACGCCACTCGGGGCGGAGCCGCTCCCGCCCCGTTCGCCGATGGCGTTGCCGAGCGGATCGTCCAGGCCGAGGGCCGTGCTGACCAGTCCGTCGACGGTCATGAGATGGCCGATCACGCCGGCGACCGTCGTCTTCCGGTTGACCGCCCGCTCACGCTCGAACCACTTCAGCCGCACCGGCGCGTGCCACTCCGAGCCGCCGATGTCCCGGAGCAGCGCATCGAGCCGGGCCGTCTCCGCGTCGTACGGAGCAGCCCAGTCCGGCACCGGGATCTTGGCCGGGCGGCGGCTCAGACAGGCGTCGAGCACCCGGGAGCGCAGCATCGGATCGAGGTCCAGGCTGCCGTCGGTGTGCAGCAGGCCGACCGCGTCGCGCAGCCGCAGCGCCTCGTCCGCACAGGCGGCGCACTCGGTGAGGTGTGCCTCGACGGCTTCGGTCTCCTCGGCGGAACAGGCGGCGAGGGCCCACGCACCGAGGAGGGACTTGAGGATGCGGTGGGGGAGCACCAGGGCAGGCGAGGTGGCCAGGGCCGGCGGTGCCGGGGGTTCCATGGGTGCCGTACGTCCCGTGGGCGCCATCTGCCCCGCCGGTTCGGCCGTGGGCTCAGGCTCCGCTTCCGGCTCCGGTGCCCTCTGCTGTGTGGGGTCCGTGCGCGGGGCGGGCAGCGGCACGGCGTCGAGGTCGAAGTCGTCCGCGGCGGCGCGCGGTCCCGGTATGAGCCGTGCGCCCTGCGCCTCGTCGTCGTGCCCGTTGCCCTCGCGCCCGTCCGCGTCGTCGTTCGCGCTCACAGGGCCCGTCCGTATCCGGGTGGCGAGGACCCTTCGAGCGGGCGGGTGTCGGCGGTGGAGAGCAGCTGCAGCCCGAGCCGCAGGCGACGGCGGGCCTCGTCCTCGGTCACCCCGAGGTCGGCCGCGGTCTGCCGGTAGTCCCTGCGCTGGATGTACGCGAGCTCCAGCGCGGCCCGCAGCGGTGCGGGCATGGAGGCGACGATGTAGTCGGCGCGGGCCGCGGCCGTGGCGCGCCGCACCCGCTCCTCCAGTTCCTCCTGGGCCACGGTCTCTTCCGCACCGCCGGTCCTGCCGTCGTCGTCGGTCCCGTCCTCGTATCCCTGCGCGAACGCGGACGGCGCCGTCCCGCGCAGCCGCCGCACGGACTGGCGGTGGGTGAGCCGGGCCACCCAGGACCGCATCGAGCCCTGCTTGGGGTCGTACGCGTCGGGGTTCTCCCAGACGTAGCCGAAGACTTCGCGGGTCACCAGGTCGGCGGCCGACTCGTCGTCGAGCATCCGGTGGGCCTGGCTGTGCACGAGCGAGGCGAAACGGTCGTAGAGCTCGCCGAGGGCTGCCGCCTCGCCGCGTGCCAGCCGTTGCTGCATCCTGCGGTCCCAGCGGGGTGGTGTGTCTTTCGCCATAGGACCCCCAGCCCTGTACCCCTCGTCACGTCGAATGTAGTCGGCCGTACTGACCATGCACGTCTCTTTGCGGCAAGTACGCCCCCGCGAACGCCCTGGATGGTAGGGAATGCGGCGTCGAGGGTGTTGGAATCGGACCTGAAGTGATCATTTCTGCCTGAAACCAACTGTGCCTTCCTCGGCGGGCCGGTGTTTCATGGGCGCGTGGCAGGGCAGCCGCGAGGAGGAACGGATACTTCCGGATCACTGGGATCCCTGGAACGAGAGGCCGAGTTGCGTGACTCTGCAAGTGGCCGAGACCGAGCAGGGCCCATGGACCGTACTGCGCATATACGGCGAACTGGATCTGGTGACGTCCCCGGTCGTCCGCCAGAGCATCCACGACGCGGTCGCCCTCGGGCGGCACGATGTGGTGCTCGACCTCTCCGGGGTGCTGTTCTGCGATTCCAGCGGCGTCGGCGTGCTGGTCGCCGCCCGCCGCCTGATGCGCTCCTGCGGCGGCCGGCTGCGACTGATTTTGCCCGCCCGGGGCGCCGAGGAGGGCTCCCACGTCAACCGGGTGCTGGCCGCCCTCGGCGTACGACGGCTGTTCGAGGTCTACCCCGACCGGGACGCGGCCATCGACGAACAGGCCCCGCCGCTCTCGGCCTGAAACGTGTCCGCCACCCGGCGTTAAGACCAGGTTGTAACACCGGTGGCGCGCGTAAGTGACACGTGACGCCGTTCGGCGTCGTACGCTCCCCGCATGGACAGCGCAGAGTACGAGCGCAAGATCGCTTTCCGGTTCGCCGCCTTCGACCAGGACGGCAACGGATACATCGATCGCGCCGATTTCAATGCCGCCGCGGCCCGTCTGCTCGCCGAATTCGGTACGACGGCCCGCTCCGACAAGGGCCAGGCGCTCTACACCGGGGCCGAGGCCTTCTGGCAGGGCATGGCGGGCATCGCCGATGTCGACGGGGACCAGCGCGTCACCCGTGAGGAGTTCGTGGGCGGGGCCGTGAAACGGCTGCGCGACAACCCAGAGCGCTTCGCGGAGATCGCCCGCCCCTTCCTTCGCGCGGCGATCGCCGTGGCCGACAACGACGACAACGGCGCGGCCTCGGTGCCGGCCGTGGAGCGCGCGCTGAAGGTGCTCGGTGCGAGTGCCGAATCGGCGAGTTTGGCGGCACGGAGCCTGGATGCGGACCATGATGGCCGGATCGCCGAGGAGGAGGCGGTGGCCGCGTTCGCCGTCTACTTCACGGTGATCGAACCGGACGCCTAGGGCTTTCCCTTCGGATCGGTCCGCAGCGCGTCACCGACCGGGCCGGGTGGGTGGCCTCCTCGCCGGGGCCCCACCCCGGCGCGCCGGGGTGGGGTGTCCCGCGTGTCCGCGGGGGCGTGTCCCGGCGGTCCACGGGTGTGCCCCGTGTGCGCGTATCAGGAGAACTGCTCGCGCAGCTTGTACTTGAGCACCTTGCGCAGCGTCTCGTTGCGCGGCAGCGCGTCCACCACCTCCAGCTGCTCCGGCAGCTTGTGCACCGCGAGCCCCTCCGCGCGCAGATACCCGGCGAGCTCCGCCAGCGTCAGCGTCCCGGCCCCGGCCGGCTGCTCGACGACCGCGCAGACGCGTTCCCCCCGCTCCATGTCCGCCAGGCCGATCACGGCCGCGTCGGCCACGCCGGGGTGGCGGTGGAGGAGGTCCTCGATCTCCTTGGCGGAGATGTTCTCGCCCTTGCGGATGATGATGTCCTTGAGCCGGCCGGTGAGGACCAGATGGCCGCTCTCCCGGAGACGGCCGACATCACCGGTGATGAGGAAGCCGTCCCGGTCGAAGGCGTCCCGTGTCGCGGCCGCGTCCAGGTAGCCCTGGCAGACGGCCTCCCCGCGCAGCCGTACCTCGCCGTCCGTGCCGTACGGCAGCGGCTTGCCGTCCTCGTCGGTGATCCGTATCTCCATGCCCTCGGGCGGCCGGCCCTCCGTCTCGGCGAGGTGCTCCACCGTGTCGTCCGGGGCACCCATGGTGATCATGGGGACCTCGGTCATGCCGTAGCCGTGGGTGAGCTGGACGCCCATCTCGCGTACGACCGCGTGGTAGATCTCCGGCGGCTTCGGCGCCCCGCCACCCGCCAGCAGCCGCAGGGTGGGGACCACCCTCGCCGTGG
Source organism: Streptomyces sp. NPDC051664 (assembly GCF_044453545.1). NCBI lineage: Bacteria > Bacillati > Actinomycetota > Actinomycetes > Kitasatosporales > Streptomycetaceae > Streptomyces > Streptomyces sp. NPDC051664. Next base: position 151,098 of record NZ_JBITCU010000016.1, read on the forward strand.
GGTCCTTGCGCTGTTCGGTCAGGAACATCGAGTAGAACGCGGTCGAGCCGCCCGCAACCGTCACTCCGTGGCGCCGGTAGGCGTCCAGCGCGCCGGGCATGGCGAACTGCTCGAAAAGGACCGCCGGGAAGCCGTAGAGCAGCAGCATCACGGTGTAGTCCGGCCCGGCGATATGGGCGAACGGGAACGCCATCGAGCCGATGTCGTCGGCCGACAGGTGCAGCGCGTGGGCCAGGCACGAGCCGCCCGCGATCAGGCTCCGGTCGGTGTGCAGGACGCCCTTCGGATCGGAGGTCGTCCCCGACGTCCAGTAGATCCAGCGCACCGCCGTGCCGTCGGTCGGCGGTGCGGGCAGTACCGCCGGGTCGGCGTCCGGCAGCTGGTCGTACGCCTCGAAGATCAGCGGTGGACGGTCCAGCTCCGCGGCCAGCCGGTGCGCCATCGCCGTGTGGTCGAAGCCGCGCCAGGTGCCGGGTACGGCGAAGAAGCCGGCCTTCGACTCGCGCAGCGCGAACCCCACCTCACGGTCCCGGTAGAACGGGATGACGGGTGTCTGGACAGCCCCGATCCGGGTGAGGGCGAAGGAGAGCAGCGCCGTTTCGAGGCGGGTCGGCAGCTGCCAGGCGACCACACTGCCGGGGCGCACCCCCAGCTCGTACAGCCCGGCCGCGACCCGCTCGCAGCGCTCGCGCAGCTCGCCGAAGGTGAGGGAGCGGTCGTCCTGGAGCAGGACGGGACGGTCCGGGGTCAGCGCGGCGCGGCGCTCGATGAGCTCCCAGAAGGTGGCCGATGCGCCCAGGGCGTGTGCGGTCTCGTTCACTGCGTTCCCCGTTCCCTCATAACTGACGGGTAGTCAGATCGTGCGGAGAGCGTAGAGCGCTGCGCCTTGTCGGTCCAGGGGTGCGGGGCTAGCCTGGGAGTCGGACTGAATCTGACGGGTCATCAGATATGTATCGGATGCGTACCGGACGCGCGTCCGGTACGAGCCGTGTGCGCCGAAGGGGACACCATGACGGAACTGCCTCGGATCGTCAGCGTCGACGACCATGTGATCGAGCCGCCGCACCTCTTCTCGACCTGGCTGCCCGCCAAGTACCGCGACCGCGGTCCGCAGCCGCTCACCGCGGGCATCGGCGAGCTGGCGTACACGGGCGGCAAATACGTGATCACCATGGATCCCGACGGCCCGCCGACCGACTGGTGGATCTACGAGGACCTGAAGTTCCCGTACAAGCGGAACATCGCCGCCGTCGGCTTCGACCGCGACGACATGACGCTGGAGGGCATCACCCGCGCCGAGATGCGCCGGGGCTGCTGGGACCCGGTCGCACGGCTCGAGGACATGGACCTCAACCACGTCGAGGCGTCGCTCTGCTTTCCCACCTTCCCGCGCTTCTGCGGCCAGACCTTCGCTGAGGCGCAGGACAAAGAGGTGGCGGTTGCGTGTGTCCGCGCCTACAACGACTGGATGGTGGAGGAGTGGTGCGGCGACAGCGGCGGCCGCCTGATCCCGCTGTGCATCATCCCGCTCTGGGACATCGACCTGGCGGTCGCGGAGATCAAGCGAAACGCCGCGCGCGGGGTGCGGGCGGTGACCTTCTCCGAGATCCCGACCCATCTCGGGCTGCCGTCGATCCACACCGGCCACTGGGACCCGTTCTTCGCGATCTGCCAGGAGACCGGCACGGTCGTCAACATGCACATCGGGTCCAGCTCGCAGATGCCGGCCGCCTCGCCGGACGCCCCGCCCGCCGTACAGGCCTCGCTCTCCTTCAACAACGCGATGGCCTCGATGATGGACTTCCTGTTCAGCGGGGTGCTGGTGAAGTACCCACGGCTGAAGCTCGCCTACAGCGAGGGCCAGATGGGGTGGATCCCGTACGCCCTGGAGCGCGCCGACGACGTGTGGGAGGAGCACCGGGCGTGGGGCGGGGTGCGCGATCTGATCCCCGAACCGCCGTCGACGTACTACTACCGGCAGATGTTCTGCTGCTTCTTCCGCGACAAGCACGGTGTCGCGTCGCTCGATGTGGTCGGGCGGGACAACGCGACGTTCGAAACCGACTACCCGCACGTCGACTCGACCTTCCCGCACACGAAGGAGGTCGCCCTCGACCACGTCAAGGGACTGGACGACGAGACCGTCTACAAACTGATGCGCGGAAACGCGATCCGGATGCTGGGCCTGGACCTCGACCGGGACCTCGGCAAGTGACGGATCTGTCGTACACGCCCGAGGAGGAGGAGTTCCGGGCGCGGCTGCGGGAGTGGCTCGGCGACGTGCTGCCCGGACTGCCCGTGAAGCCCCGTCCCGACGACTGGCCGGGGCGGCGGGCGTACGACACCGCCTGGCAGCGGATGCTGTACGACGCCGGGTACGCGGGCCTGCACTGGCCGGTCGACGCGGGTGGGCGGGGCGCCACCCCCACCCAGCACTTGATCTTCCTGGAGGAGACGGAGAGGGCCGGGGCGCCGTACGTCGGCGCGAACTTCGTCGGACTGCTGCACGCCGGGCCGACGATCGCCACCGAGGGCACGGCCGAGCAGCGGGCCCGCTGGCTGCCGCCGGTCCTGCGCGGCGACGAGATCTGGTGCCAGGGGTTCAGCGAACCGGAAGCGGGCTCCGACCTGGCCTCGCTGCGGACCCGGGCGGTCCGCGACGGCGACCACTACGTGGTCGGCGGCCAGAAGATCTGGACCTCGCACGCGGAGGTCGCCGACTGGTGCGAGCTGCTCGTGCGCACGGATCCGGCCGCGCCGAAACACCGCGGGATCAGCTGGCTCGCGATGCGGATGGACGCCCCCGGCGTCACCGTCCGCCCGCTGCGCACGCTCGCCGGGTCCACCGAATTCGCCGAGATGTTCCTCGACGAGGTGCGGGTGCCGGTCTCCGACCGGGTCGGCGCGGAGAACGACGGCTGGCGGGTCACCATGGTCACCCTCTCCTTCGAGCGCGGTACGGCGTTCGTCGGCGAGGTCGTCGCCTGCCGTCGTACCCTGGCCGCCCTGGCCGCCGAGGCCCGGGCGAACGGCCGCTGGGACGACCCGGTGCTGCGCAGGACGCTCGGTAGGCTGAACGCCGAATTCCGGGCGCTGTGGCGGCTCACCCAGTGGAACGTCAGCGAGGCGCAGCGGGCCGGGGGCACCGGTGGCGTGCCCGGCACCGGTGGCTCGGTCTTCAAGCTGCGCTACTCGCAGGCCCGCCAGGAGCTGTACGACGCGGCGGCCGAGGTGCTCGGCGCGGACGGGGCCGATCTGGACCGGGAGTGGGTCCTGGACCGGCTGACCTCGCTCTCGTACACGATCGCCGCGGGCACCTCGCAGATCCAGCAGAACATCGTCGCCGAGCGGATCCTCGGCCTGCCGAAGGGGCGCTGAGCGGACTGTGGACTTCCAGCTTTCGGACGATCAGCGGGCTCTGCGGGCCGGGATACGGGAGCTGCTCGCCGGCCGCTTCGGCAGGGACCGGATGCGGGCGGCGCTCGACGCGGGCACGGACGTCGACCGGGTGCTGTGGGGAGAGCTGGGCGCGGCCGGGTTCTTCGCGCTGCGGCTGCCGGAGGCGGAGGGCGGGGTGGGGCTCGGGCTGCCCGAGTCCGTCCTGCTGTTCGAGGAGGCGGGGCGGGCGCTGCTGCCCGGACCGCTGGCGGCCACGCATCTCGCCGCCGGTGCGGTGAAGGGGGCGGCGGAGGGCGGGACGGTGGTCGCGGTGCTGGACGAGGGCCGCCCGGTCGCCCACCTGGGCTCGGCGGACGCACTGATCGCCCTGGTGGGAGGGGAGATGCGGGTGTTGGAGGGGGCTGCGCTGCGCGAGTTCGTACGGGGCGCCGCCCACCCCGTACGGTCGCTCGATCCGCTCACCCCGCTGCACCGTGTGACGGCACCGGCCGCGCTCGGGGACTCCCGGGCCGGGGCCGAGGCGGCGCGGTTCCGCCAGGAAGGCGTTCTGCTGGCCGCCGCCGAGCAGCTCGGCAGCGCCGCCCGCACCACCGAGATGGCTGTTCAACACGCCCGTGGGCGCGAGCAGTTCGGCTCGCCGATCGGCGCCTTCCAGGCGGTCAAACACCTGTGCGCCCAGATGCTGGTACGCGCCGAGCTGGCCCGTACCGCGGTGTACGCGGCGGCCGTGACCGCGGACCCGGCCGAGATCGCCGGCGCGAAACTGCTCGCCGACGAGGCGGCCGTCCGCAATGCGCGGGACTGTCTCCAGGTGCACGGCGGGATGGGCTTCACCTGGGAGGCGGACGTCCATCTGCACCTCAAGCGGGCGTGGCTGCGGGCCGGGCAGTGGCTGACGGCGGCCGAGGCCGAGGAGACGCTTGCGGCCGATCTGCGCTGAGCGCGCGGCGGACCGAGGGCTGACCGTGTACGGGTGCAGCTGCGGTCGGGAGATGGGTGCGGAGTGCATGCACGTCACGCGAAAGCCCCCTGAACTTCACGCTGCGGAGTCACGCAGTGCAGTCGGTAAATGCCGATACCGGCTTGTGTCCTTTGCGTGATTCGTCACGGGCCGCAGTTGCCGTCGGCTCGGGTACGCTCCGTTGGATGCGAGTGGTTGTGGAACCCGACGATCCGGGTGTTGCCCGTGGGGCGACTCCGGTCCGGACGAGGTGCCCTGCTCGCGTTCCCGTCAGAAGCGCCGGGCCTGCCCGTGGGGCGATTCCCGCGCCCTCCGTGTGCTTCTGTTCGACCCCCCGCAGCGTGCGTCGCACAGTATGCACCACGCGTACTCCTTCGCGCTGGAATATGCCCGAAGCGCTTGTTGCGGTGACTGTACGTCAACCATGCTGTCTCGTAAGGGAATCACGTTCCGTGACCCTGAGGAGGCGCGAGGCGATGTGTCCGCCGGTTCGGATGGTGTGAGCGGTGCAGGTGCTTCAGGTTCAGTTGGAGGTCGGGCCGGATCCCGCAGAGGTCGGGCGGGCCCGCAGGTGGGCGCGGTCGAGACTGGTCGGGTCCGGAATAAGGGACGACGAGCCGCTGGCCGAGACGCTCATCCTGCTGATCTCGGAGCTGGTCACCAACGCGGTCGTCCATACCGGCTGTCCGGCCGTGCTGCGCATGCTGTTCGGCGCGGCTGAAACGGCGGGGGCAGCCGGGACCGTACGGGTCGAGGTGACCGACACCAGCTGCCGCCCGCCGCAGCAGCGGCACGCGGCGGGCGAGGACACCGGCGGCCGGGGCCTGGAGCTGGTCGACGGCCTCGCCGACCGCTGGGGCTGGCAGCCGGAAGGCGCCGGCAAGCAGATCTGGTGCGAGGTGGACCGCGGGGCGCCCGTGGTGCAGGTCCAGATGCAGGTGGGGGCGCACGGGGCCGGCGTGCATGAGCCGTCGCCCGCCGTCGTCACCCATCCCGCTTAGGAGTCACAGGACGGCCACCGGGGCGACCGGGGTGCCGGTGGCGCCGACGAACGGTTCCGGCATCGCGGCGAGCAGGAAGCCGTAGCGCCTCGCCTCCGCGCAGGCTGTGGACAGCGCTTCCAGATTCCAGTTCTGGCCCTGCAGCATGCCCATCTCGACCAGGTCCAGCGCATGCACACCCAGCCACAGATCCTCGATCTCCGGCGGGAAGATCTCGAAGGTCAGGGTGTCATCGGCGACCGCGGCGACATCGCGCGCGTGGAACCACTCGGGCGTCCGGATCGACAGACCGGGAGACGGATAGGCGTACGCATGCTTGTCGCCCGCCAGATAGACCTGGATCTGCCCGGTCCGTACGAGGGCGATATCACCGGCCCGGACCCGGATCCCGCCGAACTCCTCGGCCGCGTCCAGGTCCTCCGGGGTCACGGCGTGGTCGCCGGGCAGCCGGTCCACACCGCGGGCGCGCGCCACGTCCAGCAGCACGCCGCGTGAGACGAGGTGCGGGGGTGCGGCGATGGAGCTGAACTGTGCGCCGCCGTGCGCGGTGACAGTGGCGGCGGGGCGGCCGTTGTAGATCTTCCCGGAGTGCGAGGCGTGCGTGAGCGCATCCCAGTGGGTGGCCGCCTGCAGGCCGAGTGTCACGACGTCGTCGCTGGTGGCGACCGTGCCGGGGCCGAAGATCTCCTGATTGATCTGGACCATGGCATGCAGCGGATTGACCCGCCCCGGAATCAGCCCGCTCTGCACGCCGTCCTGCTGGAGGGCGAGCGCGAGAGGGATCCGCTGCCCGGTGCGGACGGTCGCCGCCGCGTCCCGGACCACCGCGTCGGTGATCAGGTTGAGCGTTCCGATCTCGTCGTCCGCGCCCCAGCGGCCCCAGTTGTTCACGCGCTTGGCGATCTCGTGGAACTCGGCCGGCAGTGGCATGGGGGCCTCCTGGAATCGATGGGTCGCCGGTCTTGTGCTGACGGAGCCGACTACCCGTAAAATCTAACGGTCCGTCAGAAACCGCGGGAAGGGGCCGGGCATGGGGAACTTCTTGGCAGGCAAGGTGGTGGCCGTGACCGGTGCCGGCCGTGGCATCGGACGAGCGGTCGCGCTGGCCGCGGCGGCGCAGGGGGCCCGGGTCGTCGTCAACGACTACGGCGTCTCCATCGAGGGCGGCGAACCGAGCAGCGAGATAGCCGAGTCCGTAGTGAAGGAGATCGAGTCGGCGGGCGGCGAGGCCGTAGCGGTCGCCGACGACATCTCCACGATGGCGGGCGGACAGCGGATCGTGGATACCGCGCTGGCGCGGTTCGGACGGATCGACGGAGTCGTGTGTGTGGCCGGGATCCTGCGCGAACGAATGCTGTTCAACATGTCCGAGGAGGAGTGGGACCCCGTCGTCGCCACCCACCTGAAGGGCACCTTCACCGTCTTCCGGGCGGCCTCGGCGGTCATGCGGAAGCAGGAGGGCGGCGGCACGCTGGTCGGCTTCACCAGCGGCAACCATCAGGGCAGCGTCGCCCAGGCCAACTACAGCGCAGCGAAGGGCGGGATCATCTCGCTCGTCCGGAGCGCGGCCCTCGGTCTGCACAAGTACGGCGTCACGGCGAACGCGGTCGCCCCGGTGGCCCGGACCCGGATGTCCGCGAACGTCCCGATGGAACTGAAGGAGATCGGCGAACCCGAGGACGTGGCCGCACTCGTCGTCTACCTGCTGAGCGATCGGGCCCGCGAGGAGAAGATCACCGGTCAGGTCTACACGATCGCCGGCCCGAAGATCGCCGTCTGGGCGCAGCCGAGGGAACTGCGGGCGGGGTACGCGGAGGGGGCCTGGACGCCGGAGCGGATCGCCGACTTCCTGCCGGGGACGGTGGGGGTGGATCCGATGCCGATGCTGGCGCAGCTGGAGGCGATGGCGGCCGCGGCGTCGGCGAAGGCGAGGCCCAACGCGTGACCTCCCGCCGGGGCCCCGCCCCGGACCCCGCTCCTCGATCGACGGAGGAGCTGGACTTTCCGCCCGACCCCAAGGAGTGGACCGTGGACTTCGCGTTCGACGCGGCGGACGACGCCTTCCGCCAGGCGGCCCGGTCCTGGCTGGAGGCCCACCTCACACAGCCCTGCGCCATCGAGGGCGGCCGCGCCTGGGAGCAGGAGCTGGGCCGCGCCGGCTGGATCGGCCTCGGCTGGGACACCGGGGCAGCCGACTACGGAAACCGGCACGCCACCCTCACCCAGCAGGTCGCCTGGGCGGAGGAGTACGCGCGCACCACCGCCCCCGCCCGCGTCGGCCACATCGGCGAGAACCTCCTCGCCCCCACCCTCGTCGCGTACGGAACCGACGCGCAGAAGCAGCGGTTCCTCCCCGCCGTCGCCCGGGGCGAGGAGCTCTGGTGCCAGGGCTACAGCGAACCGGGCGCCGGCTCCGACCTCGCCGGGGTGCGGACCACCGCCGTGCCGGACGGCACCGGCCGGTACCTCGTCACCGGCCAGAAGATCTGGACCTCGCTCGCTCAGGACGCCGACTGGTGCTTCGTCCTCGCCCGCACCACCCCCGGCTCGCACCGTCATCACGGACTGTCGTTCCTGCTGGTGCCGATGGACCAGCCGGGTCGTGTCGAGGTGCGCCCGATCCGTCAGATGTCCGGGACGAGTGAGTTCAACGAGGTCTTCTTCGACGGCGCGCTCGCCGAGGAGGTGGTCGGCGGCGAGGGCAACGGCTGGACCGTGGCCATGGGGCTGCTCGCCCTGGAGCGCGGCGTCTCCACCCTGGTCCAGCAGATCGGTTTCGCCGCCGAGCTGGACCGTGTGGTCCGGGCCGCCGTCGCCGGCGGCGCGGTCGCCGACGCCGTACTGCGCGAACGGCTCGTCCGGCAGTGGGCCGAACTGAGGACCATGCGCTGGAACGCCCTGCGCACCCTGGGCGGTTCCGGCGACGCGGGCGCCCCGAGCGTCGCCAAGCTGCTCTGGGGCGGCTGGCACAAACGGCTCGGCGAACTCGCCGTGGAGATCAGGGGCGCCGCCGGAGCCGTCGGCCCGGACGACTGGTCGCCCACCACACCGTACGAACTCGACGAGGCACAGCGCCTGTTCCTGTTCACCCGGTCCGACACCATCTACGGCGGCTCGGACGAGATCCAGCGGAACATCATCGCCGAGCGGGTGCTCGGCCTACCGAGGGAGCCGAGATGAGAGGCGTCGTCTTCGACGGCAAGCAGACCGAGGTCGTCGACGACCTGGAGATACGTGACCCCGGACCCGGCGAGGTGCTCGTCGCGGTGGCCGCCGCCGGCCTGTGCCACAGCGATCTGTCGGTCGTGGACGGGACCATTCCGTTCCCGCTGCCGGTGGTGCTCGGGCACGAGGGTGCGGGCGTGGTGGAGGCGATCGGCGCGGGCGTCACGCATGTCGCGCCCGGCGACCATGTCTCGCTGTCCACGCTGGCCAGCTGCGGCGCGTGCGCCCAGTGCGACCGGGGCAGACCGACGATGTGCCGCAAGGCGATCGGGATGCCCGGTCAGCCGTTCTCGCGCGGCGGCAAACCGCTGTACCAGTTCGCCTCCAACTCGGCGTTCGCCGAACGGACCCTCGTCAAGGCCGTGCAGGCGGTGAAGATCCCCGCCGACATCCCGCTGACGTCGGCCGCCCTGATCGGCTGCGGTGTGCTGACGGGAGTCGGAGCCGTACTCAACCGGGCCAAGGTCGACCACGGCGACACGGTCGTCGTGATCGGCACCGGCGGCATCGGGCTCAATGTGATCCAGGGCGCGCGGATCGCCGGCGCGCTGACGATCGTCGCGGTGGACGCCAACCCGGCGAAGGAGGCGGTGGCGCGGCAGTTCGGTGCGACGCACTTCCTGCCGTCGGCGGACGGCGTACGCGAGATCCTGCCGACCGGCGCCGACCACGCCTTCGAGTGCGTGGGCCGCACGGAACTGATCCGGCAGGCGATCGACCTCCTGGACCGGCACGGCCAGGCGATCCTGCTGGGTGTCCCGGCGGCGACGGCGGAGGCGTCGTTCCTGGTCTCGTCGATGTACCTGGACAAGTCGATCCTGGGTTGCCGGTACGGCTCGTCGCGCCCGCAGCGGGACATCACGCTCTACGCGGACCTGTACCGGGACGGGCGGCTGCTCCTCGACGAACTGGTGACGGAGACGTACCCGGTGGAGGACTTCGCGAAGGCGGCGGACGACGCGCACCACGGGAGAGTGGCGCGCGGCGTGCTGGTGTTCTAGGCGCCGCATCCGCATCCGCGCCCTCACCGACCGCCCACCCCCGCCCGGAACGTCCGCCGGTACACCGTCGGTGACACCCCCAACGCCGCCTGGATGTGCTGACGCAGCGACGTCGCCGTCCCGAACCCCGCTTCCCGTGCCACCTGGTCGACCGACAGGTCCGTGGCCTCCAGCAGCCCCCGTGCTCGCTCCACCCGCTGCTGGGTCAGCCACTGCCCGGGACTGATCCCGACCTCCTCACGGAACCGGCGCGTGAACGTCCGTACGCTCATCGACTCCTGCTGCGCCATGTCGCGCAGCAGGATCGGCCGGTCGAGCCGCCCGAGCGCCCAGGCCCGCGCGCTCGTCGTGGTCGCGGACTGTGCCTCGGGGAAGGGGCGTTGGATGTACTGCGCCTGCCCGCCGTCGCGGTGCGGCGGTACGACCGTGCGGCGGGCGACGTCATTGGCGACGGCCGTGCCGTGGTCGCGGCGCACGATGTGCAGGCAGAGGTCGATCCCGGCGGCGACCCCGGCGGATGTGAGGACGTCCCCGTCGTCGATGAACAGGACGTCGGGGTCGACCCGGACCTGCGGGAACAACTGCTGGAAGTGGTCGGCGGACGACCAGTGCGTGGTGGCCGGGCGTCCGTCGAGACGCCCGGCGGCGGCAAGCACGTAACTGCCGGTGCAGATCGAGACGAGCCGGGTGCCGGGCCTGATGTACGCGAGCGCCGTGGCCAGCGCGTCCGTCAGCCTGCCCTCCTCGTAGACGGGGCCGAGTTCGTAGGAGGAGGGGATGATGACCGTGTCGGCGGTGGCCAGCGCCTCGGGGCCGCGCTCGACGGCGATGGTGAAGTCCGCGTCGGTGGCGACCGGTCCCGGTGGGCGGACGGAACAGGTCACGACTTCGTACAGCTTCCCGCCCCGGTCGCCGGGTTCGGAACCGCGCGCCAGGCCGAAGATCCTTTGTGGGATGCCCAGTTCGAAAGGGAGCAGCCCGTCGAGGGCCAGGACGACGACTCGATGCCGCATGGGCGGACTCCCTTCACCCCTAGTGGTATAGACCTTAAACTGATACATGTCACTGACGTGAAGGAAAAGTCAGCAGAGCACGAGTGCATTCCCGGCGCGATCCGCGAGGGCGCCCCACCCCCTCCGTCCTCCCTCGGCCCTACGGCTTCCTTGCCGCCCCTGGCTGCGCGACGGGACGGCGACCGACCGGGGAGCGAGCTCTGGAACCGTAACTTCCGGCTCTTCTTCATCGCCCGTACCGCTGCACTCTTCGGTGACGGCATGATCCCCGTGGCGCTCACCGCGGGTCTGCTGGGAGCCGGCCGGCCGCACTCCTCCGTGGGCTTCGCGCTGGCCGCCTGGATGGGGCCACTGGCGCTCTTCGTGCTCTTCGGCGGCGTACTGGCGGATCGGTTCACCCCGCGCCGGATGATGATCATCGCCGACGCGCTGCGCCTGGTCGGGGCATCCGCGCTGGCCGTCTCCTTCGCCAGCGGCAACCCGCCGCTGTGGGCGGTGTACGCACTGAGCTCGGTGGCCGGCGTCGGCGCCGCGCTCTTCCAGCCGGGCGTCGCATCGACGGTGCCCCGGGTGGCGCTCGACGTGCAGCGCGGCAATGCGGTGCTCCGGGTCTCCGAGGCGCTGATGACCATGGCAGGCCCTGCCTTCGCGGGACTGCTGGTCGGGTTGGCGAGCGCCGGAGCGGTGTACGCGGCGAACGCGTCGACGTTCGCGGTCTCCGGCGCCTGTCTCTTCCTGCTGCGCCTCGCCCCGATGCCGGCGGACGAGGCGCCACGCGGCACATTCGTCGCCGAACTGGTCGATGGATGGCGGGAGTTCAGGGCGCGCAGCTGGTTGTGGGGAGTGATCGCGATCTGGACGGTGTACGGCTTCACCGTGATGGGTCCGATGCTCCCGCTGACCGCGGTCGAGGTCACCGAGGCGCACGGCTCGGGCACGTACGGCGTGATGATGGCGGTGAACGGCGCGGGCAGCGTGGTCGGCGGCCTGCTGGCCCTGCGACTGAGACCGCGCCGCCCGCTCGCGGCGGGTGCGATGGCCCTGACCGGGGTGTGCGTGAACCTGGTGGTGCTGGGCCTCGAGATGCCGGTGTTCGCGCTGGGGGCCGGGCAGTTCGTGGCGGGTGGGGTGTTCGCGTTCTGGCTGGTGATGTGGTCGACGACGGTCCAGACGCACGTCCCGCCGGAGGCCCTGAACCGGCTGCACGCCTACGACGTGGCGGGCTCCCTGCTGATGCTGGCGGCGGGCCGCGCGCTGGCGGGACCGGTCGCGGACGCGGTGGGCGCTTCGGAAGTGCTGCTGGCCGGAGCGGTGATCAACGCGCTGGTGGTGGGGGTGCTGCTGGCGGCCCGCCCGATCCGCCGCCTGGAGCGGATCGGGTGAGCCGGGCAACCGCGGCGGCAGCGGTGGCGCTGACGGTCGCGGCCGGGCTCGGAATCCGGGCGGTGGCGACCGGCGGCCTGGCCAAGTACGCCGGGGACGCGCTCTACACCGTGCTGATCTACGCGCTGGTGGTGCTGATCGCGCCCCGCGCGAGGCCGCAGGCGGTGGCCGGGGCGGCGCTGGCGTTCAGCTGGGCGGTGGAGCTGCTGCAGCTGACGGGGGTGCCCGGGGTACTGTCCCGGCACAGCACGGTCGCTCGTCTGGTGCTGGGCTCGACGTTCAACGCGCCGGATCTGTTCTGGTACGGGGTGGGGGCGGGTGCGGCCTGGGCCGTGCACCGCGTGGCGGCTGCTCGGACGGCCGGCTGACCGGCCGGGCCGACGACCGTCAGCGCTTCTGGCGGTCCCGCTCCTCGGACTTCTGCATCTCGATGACCTGGAAGACATGCGCACTGGTCTGCCTGCGCACACTGCCACCGACGAGCAGCGCGGAGCCGAGGACGGACAGGACCCCGGAGACCGCCAGGACGGTGAGCTGCTTGGGCAGTTCCGACACCACCGTGCACTGCATGGTGACGCGGTAGCAGTACGCGTCCGCCTGATCCGCCAGCAGGAACGCCAGCCAGATCCAGAGCCCGGCGGCGACGAGCAGCAGACCGGCGCCCCACGCCTGCATCAGTGCGGAACGGTGATGGAACTGCTGACGCGCGACCCATTGCATGAGATCCCCCGGTTCGATCGGCTCGTCCGTCTCATCAGGCCGGGTGAGCGATGGCCCCGGCCGACGGATGATCGTACGCCTTCCCCTGTGGCCCGATCCCTGCGAACCATGTCCTTCGGGCCACTCGCGAGGACATGCCCCGGGACCGGATGCTGAGTGACGTGACCCAGACAACCGATAGCGCCGCCGCAGGTCCCGCGCAGGACGACGGCCGCCCGGTCGACCGCACGCCGTCCCGCCTGCGTATCCACCGTGCCTGGATCGTCGCCGTCGTCACGTTCGTGACGATCATCGGCGGCGCCGCGTTCAACTCCCTGCCCGGCCTCCTCATCGACCCGCTGCACACGGAGTTCGGCTGGTCGCGCGGGGAGATCGGGCTGGCCGTCTCGATCGACATGGCGCTGTACGGACTGACCGCGCCGTTCGCCGCCGCGCTGATGGACCGGTTCGGCATCCGCCGGGTCGTCGTCGTGGCCCTCTCCACGGTCGCGGCGGGGGCCCTGGCCAGTGTCTGGATGACGGCTTCCTGGCAGCTGATGATCTATTGGGGCCTGCTCGTCGGTCTCGGCACCGGCTCGATGGCGTTGGCCTTCTCGGCAACGGTCACCAACCGCTGGTTCGTCGCCAGGCGCGGCCTGGTCACCGGCATCCTCACCGCGGCCGGCGCCTCCGGCCAGCTGGTCTTCCTGCCGCTGTGCGCCTGGATCGTCGAGGAGCACGGCTGGCGCCCGGCCTCGGTGACCGTCGCGCTGGCCGCGCTCGTCGTCGTCCCGTTCGTCTGGCTCCTGATGCGCGACCACCCGGCCGATGTGGGCCTGGCTCCGTACGGCGGTGCGTACGTGGAGAAGCCGGCGCCGGCCCGGGGCGCGGCGGCCCGTACCGTACGCGTCCTGTTCGACGCCGCCCGCACCGGACCTTTCTGGCTGCTCGCGGGCACGTTCGCGATCTGCGGCGCCTCGACCAACGGCCTGATCCGTACGCACTTCGTGCCGTCGGCCCACGACCACGGCATGCCCATCACGGCAGCCGCCTCGCTGCTCGCGGTCATCGGGGTCTTCGACATCATCGGCACGGTCTTCTCCGGCTGGCTCACCGACCGCTTCGACGCCCGCCGGCTCCTCGCCGTCTACTACGCGCTGCGCGGCATCTCACTGCTCTTCCTGCCGATGCTGATGGCGCCGACGGTGCACCCGCCGATGGTCTTCTTCATCGTGTTCTACGGCCTGGACTGGGTGGCCACGGTCCCGCCGACGCTGGCCCTGTGCCGCGAGCAGTACGGCGAGGACAGCGCGATCGTCTTCGGCTGGGTCCTCGCCTCCCACCAGGTGGGCGCGGCGCTGGTGGCGTTCCTGGGCGGTGTGGCGCGCGATGTGTTCGGCTCGTACGACATGGTCTGGTACGCGTCGGGGGCGCTGTGCGCGACGGCGGCGCTGATGGCGCTGGTGATCCGGCGGCAGGCGCAGACCCCGGAGCCGGTGGTGCTGACCGGCACCGGCTGAGGCGGTCACCGACCCGTACGCGAAGAAGCGGACAGGCGGATACGCATGCTGAGCCCGGAGGGAGAGGGCGCGCGCCGCGCCACCGTTACCAAAGCTGTGGGGCCCGTCCGAAGCTCGGCGGGAGTGCGGCGGCATCGACGCACCGCGCCGGTACTCGCTCACCCGCTGAAGCGCCCGAACGCCCCTCGGTGGAACAGCAGCGGACCGACCCCGTCCGCCGCCCCCAGTGCCTCCACCCGCCCGACCACGATCAGATGGTCGCCGCCCGTGTGGACGGCCTGGACACGGCAGTCGACCCAGGCCGGTACGGAGGCCAGCAGCGGCGACCCGGTCGCGGGAGCGGCCCCGTACGTCACCCCGGCGAACTTGTCGGCCCCGCTCACCGAGAACCCCCGGCACAACGCGCCCTGCTCCGCGCCCAGGATGTTGACGCAGAACGCCCCGGCGCGGGCGATACGCGGCCAGGTCGTCGACGTGCGGGCGACCATGAAGGTGACGAGCGGCGGGTCGAGGGAGAGCGAGGCGAACGACTGGCAGGCGAACCCCGCAGGGCCGTCCGGGTCGTCAGGGTCGTGGGCGGTGACGACGGTGACACCGGTCGCGAAGTGACCGAGCACGCGCCGGAACTCGGCCGGATCGACGGGCAGCCGCTCGCCGTCGGCGACGGCCCGCAGATCGGGGCGCGGCAGCGGATCGACCGGCGCCGGACCGGCGGTTGTGGCGGCGCCGACGGACCTGAGGTACCGGACGGCGGTGGCGGCCATGCCTGCGTGTCCCATCACATCTCCCATTTAAACTGACGGATCGTCAGATCAGAAGGGCTGGGTCCGGATCGTCACAGCCCCCGGTACTTCGGTGCGCGGCGTTCCACGAAGCTCGCCACGCCCTCGCCCGCGTCCTGCGTCGTCATGTTGATCTCCTGGGCCATCGCCTCGGCGGCGAACGCCGTTGCGCGGTCGGCGTCCAGGGATGCGTTGACCAGCTGTTTGGTGAGGGCGAGGGCGCGGGTCGGGCCGTCCGCCAGGCGTTGCGACCACGCGCGGGCCGTTGCCGTCAACTCCTCGGCCGGCACCACCCGGTTGACCAGACCCAGGCGTTCCGCCTCCGCCGCGGGGAGTGCGTCGCCGAAGAACATCAGCTCCTTGGCGCGCTGCGGTCCGATCAGGCGGGGCAGCAGGTACGCGCCGCCGCCGTCCGGTACGAGGCCGCGGCGTACGAACACCTCGATGAATTTCGCCGAGTCGGCGGCCAGCACCAGGTCGCAGGCGAACGCCAGATGCGCGCCGATGCCCGCCGCCGTGCCGTTGACGGCCGCGATCACCGGCTTCTCGCAGTCCAGGACCGCCGCGATCAGACGCTGCGCGCCGAGCCGGATGGTGCGGGCCACATCGCCGGCGATCCGGTCGCCCGTGGACGGGGCGCTGCGCAGGTCGGCGCCCGCGCAGAACCCGCGGCCCGTGGCGGTCAGGACCACGGCCCGGACCGCCGGGTCGGCGGAGGCCCGGGCGAGGAGGGCGATGAGGCGTTCCCGCTGGTCCCAGGTCACGGCGTTCATCGCTTCGGGGCGGTTGAGAGTGATCCATGAGACGCCGTTGTCAGTGGCGTGGAGTACCAATGAGTCGAGCGGGTCGGCGGACCCGGTGGTGTCTTCGGGGGAGGACGGCATGAGACGGCTCCTCGACAGGTGGCGTGGGCGGTCAGCAGCAGACGGCGAGGGCGTCCAGCGCCACGGCGCCCTGCCCGCGCCCCAGCACCATCAGCGGGTTGATGTCCAGCTCGGCGAGGTCGTCGCCCAGTTCCAGTGCCATCCGCTGGACGCGCAGCACGACCTCGACGAGCGCGTCGACATCCACCGGCGGCCCGCCGCGTACGCCTTCCAGCAGGGCCCGGCCGCGCAGTTCGCCGAGCATCGCCCGCGCCTGGTCCTCGCCGAACGGCGGCACCCGCACCGCCGCATCGTGCAGTACCTCTACGAGGACGCCACCGAGCCCGACCGTCACCGTCGGCCCGAACAGGGCATCGTGGGTGACGCCGACCATCATTTCGACGCCCCGCTCGATCATCTGGCAGACCAGGACGCCGTCCAGCTCGATGCCCTCGTAGCGGGCGATGTCGGTCAGTTCGCGGTACGCGTCGCGGACCTGGCTGGCGGAGGTGAGTCCGACCTTGACCAGGCCGAGCTCCGTCTTGTGGGCCAGCCGCGCGCCGGACGCCTTCATGACGACCGGGTAGCCGACCAGGCCCGCCGCCCGGACGGCCGCCGCCGCGCTGGTGACCAGCTGCTCGCGGGGGACGCGGATCCCGTACGCCCGCAGAAGCTGCTTCGCCGCGTGCTCGCTCAGCTGGTGGCCCGGACGCATCAGGGCCTGCGCCTTGCGGAACGAGGGCGACGGCGTGCGCGGGGCCTCGTCGAAGGGCGAGCGGTACGAGGCGGCGAACCGGTGATGGTCCAGATAGGCCTTCACGGCGGTGATGCAGTTGCCGAACGTGCGGAAGGTGGCGACGCGCGACGAGCCGAGCAGCGTCGTGCGGTAGGCGTCCTCCGTACCGACCGGCGATCCCCACACCACGCACACCAGTTTGTCCGTGGTCTCCGCCGCGTCCACCAGGTCCTGCGCGAGCCTGTCGCTCATCGGGGGGAACGGGCCGGTGATCGGGCAGATCAGCACCCCGACGTCCGGGTCGGCGAGGATCGCGTCGATGATCTTCCGGCCGCGCCAGTCGCCGACCGGATGCCCGCCGTTGTCGACCGGGTTCGCCACGTTCAGATAGCCGGGAATCCACTCGTGCAGCTCGCGCTGCTTCTCCTCGGACAGGGTGGGGAGCTTCAGCCCCGCCCCCGTTGCCAGGTCCGAGAAGTGCGCGCCCGTGCCGCCCGAGATCGAATACACGACGACCCCGTCGGCCTGCGGTTTCCGCGCCCGGGCCAACAGGGCCGCGGTGTCCTGGAGTTCGTCGAGCCCGTCCACCCGGATCACGCCGAACTGCCGCATCGCCGCGTCCACCACCTGGTCGGCGCCGGTCAGCTTGCCGGTGTGTGACGCGGCCGTCCTGGCCCCTGTCTCCGTACGCCCCACCTTGACCGCCACGACCGGAACCCCGGCCCGCGCCGCCCGGTCGGCGGCGAGCAGGAAGGAGCGCCCGTCCTTGAGTCCTTCCACGTAGCAAGCGATGGCCCCGACCTCGGGGCGCTGCGAGAAGTACGAGATGAAGTCGGCGGTCTCCAGATCCGCCTCGTTGCCCGTGGGTGCCCAGTGCGACAGCCGTACGCCCAGCTCCTGGAGGGTGTAGACGGGGCGGCCCTGGTGGCCGGACTGGGTGATCAGGGCGATCGCCGGCCCGTCGAGGTCGTCCCGGAACGCCTCGAACGCGTTGAGGTTGGTGTTCGGCCCGAGCAGCCGCAGCCCCGACCGCTCCACCGCGGCCGCCAGCCGCGCCTGTGCGGCGGCGCCCTCTTCGCCGGTCTCGGCGAATCCGGAGGCGAAGGCGACCGCGAACTTCACCTTGGCCTGCCCGAGTTCCTCGATCACCGGGAGCGGGTCGCCGACCAGCAGCACCGCCAGATCGACCTGCTCCGGCAGGTCCGCGACGGAAGGAGAGCAGGGGCGGCCGAAGACGGACTCCCGGGTGGGATGGACCGGGTGCAGGCGTGCCCCGACCCGCTCGGCCCAGGCGACGAGCTGCCGGGTGATGCCGGTACGGGGCCGGCCCTCGGTGTCGGATGCCCCGATGACGGCGACGGACTCGGGCCGGAAGAACCGGTCCAGGTCGGGCACGGTCGCGTGCAGCGGGCGGCCGCTGACGTCGAGATCGCCTTCCGCGGCGGCGGCCGTCATGCTGTGGACGGCGGCGTGCGGCTCCTCGCCGCAGGCCACCACCCGGGCGCGGAAGTGTGTGGTGAGGGTGCCGTGAGTCGATCCAAGCATCGTTCCGCCCACTCCTGCTAGAGGTCCGTCCGGGCTTCGGGGCGCCCGTATCCAATTAGCTGACGCCATGTCAGGTTACTGAACTGACGCTCCGTCAGGAATGGGTAGGAAGGCAAAGGCTCGACGGACCCCTGGCCGGGTTGCCCGCCCCTTCGCGCGCCCGCGGTCCGGGGGCCGGCGGCGCGTCGGACCCGGATCACACAGCCGCCCCACAGAAACCTCTCCCCATTTGCCGCAGTCATGACATACGCTGCGCGTGCGGCCGCGCCCTTCACGTTGTCTTCACCGTCTTCACATGACGATGTGCGGGTGTCGCGCGGCCCGACTCGTCACCCGGCCGACCGAACCGGGTTTCTCCCTGGGGGTTCGTATCAACGTGCGCATGCGCACCGTGGCGACCGCGCTCGCGGTCCTTTTCAGCTCGACGGTCATGGCCGTCGGCACCGCAGGACCGGCGGCGGCCGACTCCGCCGGCGCCCTGCCGATCACCTCGTACGGCGACATCGCCGTGGACGGCGTCCACAAGCGGGTGTACATCAGCGACCCGACCGGCAACAAGGTCGTCGTCACCGACTACACGGGCCGGGTCGTTGCGACAGTCCCGGATCTCTCCGGCGTGCGGGATCTGGCGATCTCGCCCGACTCCGGATTCGTCTACGCGGCCCTCCCAGGCGCCGATGCCGTCGTGGCCATCGAGACGACCGGCTCCACCGCGGCCGCCCGGTACAGCACCGGCGAGAACACCGACCCGCAGACCCTCGCGGTGGCGGGCGGCCGGGTCTGGTTCGCGTACGGGCAGGAGTCGTCGCGCAACCTGGGCTCGTTCGACCCCGCGCAGGGCACCCCCGAGATCGCTCTCGACCAGCTCCCCGGCCATGCGTGGACCGTCGCTCCCGAGCTGGAGTCCGCCGGGAACACCCTGGTGCTCGGGTTCCACGGAACCTGGTCGGAGCTGGCCGTGTACGACGTGTCCACCGGCGCCCCCGTCCTGCGCAAGGAAGGGGCGCAGGCCGATGCGCGGAGCGACATGGCGGACTTCGCGCTCAGTGCCGACGGCGCGCAGATCGTCACCACCTCGGGTACCTCCTCCTACGAGGCGACCGCGATCGACACCGGTGACCTGACCCGCACCGGCGGCTACCCGATCGACGCGTACGGCCCCGACTCCGCCGCCATCGCACCGGACGGCACGGTCGCCCTGGCCGCCGAAAGCCCGTACGACAAGGACGTCTTCGTCTTCAAGCCGGGCACGACGGAACCGTTCCGCACATACACGTACGGCGCGTCCGCGTCCGGTGGCGACATCATCGCCGCGCAGGGGCTGAGCTGGGCGCCGGACGGCAGCCGGCTGTTCGCCATCGCCCGGGGACAGGGCAAGACCTATCTCCGGGTCCTCGACGACGCCGCCCGCTACCCGGTCACGGCGACTGTCTCCGCTCCCGCCCGGGCCACCCGCGGCAAGCAGATCGGCGCCACCGGGAGGCTGACCTCCGACAAGCCGTTCCCGGCGGACGCGAAGGTCACGGTCGTCCGTACCGACCTCGACAGCCCGAAGGGAAAGTCGCTCGGTACGAGCACGGTCGCCGCGAACGGCGCCTTCACGTTCACGGACACCCCGCCCGCGGGAGGTGACGTCACCTACACCGCGCAGTACGCAGGTGACGCCACGCACGTGCCGGTGTCGGCCGAGGCTTCGGTCGCCGTGTCGCGGGCGACGCCCTCGCTGACCCTGAACCACAACGGCGCCCTGTACTCGTACGGCACCGATGTCTCGTTCACGGCGCACCTCGGTACGACGTA